>JBDTAX010000144.1:0-8093 GCA_039924425.1 Pseudonocardiaceae bacterium | reverse complement strand
ATCCCCCGGATCTCCCGCGCGCAGTCGATGGACGCGCTGTCCTCGCAGGCCAACGTGGCCGGGTACAAGGCGGTGCTGCTGGCCGCCGAGCTGTCCACCCGGTTCTTCCCGATGCTCACCACCGCCGCCGGCACCGTCAAGCCGGCGAGCGCACTGATCCTCGGTGTCGGGGTGGCGGGGCTGCAGGCGCTGGCCACCGCCAAGCGCCTGGGGGCCCGGACCACCGGCTACGACGTCCGGCCCGAGGTCGCCGACCAGGTGCGCTCGCTGGGCGCCCGCTGGCTCGACCTGGGCATCGAGGCGGCCGGTGAGGGCGGCTACGCCCGTGAGCTGACCGCCGATGAGCGGGCTGAGCAGAAACAGCGGCTGACCGAGGCGACCAGCACCTTCGACGTCGTGATCACCACCGCGCTGGTGCCCGGGCGCAAGGCCCCGATCCTGGTCACCGCCGAGGCGGTGAAGGGCATGCGACCCGGCAGCGTGATCGTCGACCTGGCGGGGGAGACCGGGGGCAACTGCGAGCTGACCGTGCCGGGTGCGATCGTGGTCCGCCATGATGTGACGATCGCGTCACCGCTGAACCTGCCGGCGACGATGCCCGAGCACGCGAGCGAGCTGTACGCGCGCAACGTGGCGTCGCTGCTGGAGCTGATGCTGGACAAGCAAGGCCGGCTGACGCCGGAGACCGAGGACGAGGTGCTGGTGCGCTCCTGCATCACGCGGGAACCTCCTCGGGAAGGGGACAATCGCTGATGCTGCTCGCCAACCTGGCGATCCTCGTGCTGGCCGGTTTCGTCGGCTTCGCGGTGATCTCGAAAGTGCCCAACACCCTGCACACTCCGCTAATGTCCGGCACGAACGCCATCCACGGCATCGTGCTGCTCGGCGGCATCGTGGTGCTCGGCCTGGGCCAGGACCTCACGATCTTCGACAAGTTGCTGCTGGTGGTGGCAATCGCGTTCGGCACCATCAACGTGGTCGGCGGCTTCCTGGTCACCGACCGGATGCTGGCCATGTTCAAGGGCAAACAGCCGGCCAAGATCACACGAAAGGGCCCTGAACAGCGATGACAACTGTGGTCGTGAGCCTGTACATCGTGGCGTTCGCGCTGTTCATCTACGGCTTGATGGGTCTGACCGGGCCACGCACCGCGGTGCGCGGAAACCTGATCGCGGCGGTCGGGATGGGCCTCGCGGTGCTGGCGACCCTGCTCATCCCGGGAGTGAGCAACTGGGCGCTCATCGTGCTGGGCGTGGCGCTGGGCACCGTGCTCGGCGTGCCGGCGGCCAAACAGGTGAAGATGACCCAGATGCCGCAGATGGTGGCGCTATTCAACGGTGTCGGCGGCGGCGCGGTCGCGCTGATCGCCTGGGTGGAGTTCAACAGCACCGCCGGCTTCGCTTTAGAGCCCGGCTACGTGATGGTCGCCTCGCTGTTCGGCGCGATCGTGGGGTCGGTGTCGTTCTGGGGTTCCCTGGTGGCCTTCGGCAAGCTGCAGGAACTCATCCCCGGCCGGCCGATCAGCCTGGGTCAGCCCCAGCAGATGGTCAACGCGCTGGTGCTGCTGGCCGCGCTGGCCTGCGCGGTCGCGATCGGCTTGGGCGGTGACTCCGAGCTGCTGATCATCGGGACCCTGGTGTTCGCCGCGGCGCTGGGGCTGCTGGTCGTGTTGCCGATCGGCGGCGCCGACATGCCCGTGGTGATCTCGCTGCTCAACGCGGCGACCGGCCTGTCCGCCGCGGCGGCCGGGCTGGCGCTGAACAACACCGCGATGATCGTCGCCGGCATGATCGTCGGGGCTTCGGGCTCGATCCTCACCAACCTGATGGCCAAGGCGATGAACCGGTCCATCCCGGCGATCGTGGCCGGCGGGTTCGGCGGGGGTGCCATCGCCGTCGGCCGGGAGATCGGGGACAAGACCTACCGGGAGACCAGCGCCGCCGATGCGGCGGTCCAGATGAGTTACGCCAACCAGGTCGTCGTGGTGCCCGGATACGGCATGGCGGTGGCGCAGGCGCAGCACGTCGTGCGGGACATGGCCAGGTTGCTGGAGGACCGGGGCGTCGAGGTGAAATACGCCATCCACCCGGTGGCGGGCCGGATGCCCGGGCACATGAACGTGCTGCTCGCCGAGGCCGACGTGCCCTACGAGCAGCTCAAAGAGATGGACGAGATCAACGGCGAGTTCAACCGCACCGACGTCGCCCTGGTGATCGGCGCCAACGACGTCACCAACCCAGCCGCCCGCAACGACCCGAGCTCACCGATCCACGGCATGCCGATCCTCAACGTCGACGAGAGCAAATCAGTGATCGTGCTCAAACGCTCGATGAACCCCGGCTTCGCCGGCATCGACAACGAGCTGTACTACTCCCCCGGCACCGCAATGCTCTTCGGCGACGCCAAATCCTCCGTAGAATCAGTAATCGAAGAACTCAAAGCCCTCTAGATCTCCTCATCGGATCTCACAGTGGTAGTGCCGAGTCGACGACTCGATCCCGGATGCGGGGTTTGAGCCCGGGAACCGTGACCACCTGCGTGAAGACGGCCATGAGCTGCTCGACGCCGAGCGCGAAGCCGGCGAGATCGAACAGTCCAGTTTCCGCGCTGGCGTCGATAAGCAGGTCGAGGTCACTGTTGTCGTTGGCATCGCCCCTGGCGACCGACCCGAAAACACGGATGTTGCTGACGCCGTACCGGCGGCCTATCTTTTCGATCTCATCCCGGTGAGCTCGTAGCTCCTCCAACGTCACCCTGCGCCGGAGGGCATCGGCCACGTTGGCGGACATCCCAGCTCCCTTCGCCTCTTCCTCATTGTGGCGCGACAGTCCGGTCGGACGCCAGTGACCACAGCTGGCTGGTGCCGCGTGTCGCCCGTCAGGTCCGGCGGCTGCGGCATGACCCTGCCCAGCGTCCGGGTCGTTCGGTATACGAAGACGCCGACGCATGACGACCCGACCTCACCGTGAGTGCTCCGGCCAACCCCCGAAGGTCTAGCGGACCGGCCGCACACCCTCATGATCACGGTTTGTGTGCCCTCGGCGACACCCCGTGTCGTTTATGGCACACAAACCACGATCACTCCCCGGGCGCGCACACAAGCACCACACTTGACTCGATCACACCGACTCCGCCGAGCCTCATCGGCCAGTTCTGAGCCCGCCCCAGCAAACCGCCTTTCGGACCCGGGCAGCCCGTGCTCACGGTGAGCCACTACACCATTTCGGGTCGCAGCCGGGGGTCACGATCGAGGAATTGCCGGGAGCTGTGCACCAGCTTGCCGCCAGCGAACCGCTCCAGCGCGCTGGTCATCTCCTGGCGAGAGGACCCAAGTTCGTCCACTGTGCACAGGCCGAGATAGCCGAGCTGCCGGTGCTCGTCGGACAGCACGCTCAAGACACGGGGAGCGGGAACATCCGGCCGCAGTCGAACCACAAGAACTTGTTTCCGCACGTGCTGATCAGCGGGTAGGAGACGGTTGAGCGATCGCAGTTCGGGTTGCAACATACCGACCTGTGTGATATGCCGCCATGGGAGTTGGGTTGTTACGAGCGCCCGTCGGATGGTGAGACCGGAACGGTCAACGGCGAGCTCGTACACACGAACGTCCGTCTTGTCGGAGGGCGAGGTCTCGAAGAAAAACACGGCTCTCCCAAGACGCGGGGCGCGCAGCTTGGAGATATTTATCGCCATGACGGTTAGCGGCACCACTAAAACCGTGAACACGAGCACCCAGACGGGTTTCACTTCCGCGAGGGCTGCAATGCAAGTGACAAGGAAGGAGAAACAGAGGAAATAAGGGATGGCACGGAACGCTGAATTAGTCGGTGAGCGGTACGTGCGGGTGAAGCGCACCGCGTCGGAGTCGGGTGGCTCGGTGTCTGGCCTGGCGGCGGGGCCGCGGGAGAGGGCTAGGTTTCCGGCTGTGTTGACGGCGCGGCGTTGCGGGCGGGGGAGGTTCTGCGCAACGAGGTCGCGATCGACCGCCACGAAGATCTGGTCCAGAGTGAGCGGATCGGGGTCGTCCAGCGCGCGCAATAACGCGCCGGTGAAGGCGGTGAACCGGTCTCCCACCGGGGCGTGTGAGGGTGCGTTCGCCGTCGTAGAGGTGAGTGTGTAGGTGCCGGCCACCTCGAGTTGACCGCTGATCACCCCCTGGTCGTCGGCCATCGCTTCGATCGCCCGGCCGGAGAAGCAGCAGTCGAGCACGAGCACGCGGGTGGCGGCGGCACTGTTCGCGATCTCCTCGCGGAGCAGTTCGAGCGGGAACGCGGTCCACCGGGCGCGGTTCGGGTGGGTGTGCGCGAGCGCTAGGTGCAGCCGACCCCGGTCGTCCACCAGCCCGTGCCCGGCGTAGTACACCAGTAGCAGGTCAGTGGCCGTGGCCACCTGCTCGGACAGTGCGGTGCCGACCTCATCCACACTGCCCGGATCGATGAGCACGCGGCAGAGCTCGGGTCGCAGTACCCCGGTGTCCGGGCTGGTCAGCATCTGCCGCAGCGCCGTCAGGTTCGCCTGCACGGCCGGGATGTCGGGCAGATCTGGCCCGGCGGCGGTGAAGTGGCTCGCGCCGATCAACACCGCGCGGGACCGGGTCGGGTCGGGGAAACACGCCTGGCTCACTGCTCGGAATCCTCCGCTCTGAGCAACCGTTCGACCTCGCGCAGCAGGACGACGGGATCCCGGACGCGGCGAGCGTCAAGCTTGATGTGGCGGCCGTCTTCGGCAGTCACGGTCAGCTTCACATCCGCCCGGCGCGGCTGACTCAACCAGGTCGACACCGAGCTGGCCAAGACCGCGCCAGCCCCACCAGAACCGAGCGCCACCTCCAGCACGCCGAGCACGCCACCCATCTCGCCAGGCCGTACTGGCGCATGGGCTGTGCGCACCCGGCCCCGAAGGGCGTCCTCGCGCCGCAGCCACTCAAGCAAGGACCGGAGCGCGTCGCTGTCTTCAGCGCTGATGCTCAGGTGTAGATCAGAGACGGAAGGTGACTGCACGCGCATATTTTGGTCGTTGCGCCCGTTGAGGGGCGGCGGGGGGTCGAAAGTCTCGTGACCTGCGGGTACTCTCTCCGGCGGTGAAGCAGTAGTCGAGTGAACTTGCGGCCCGCTCGTGGCGGGTCTGGGAGACGCCTGCTATGAATATCCGTAACGCTGCGCCACGGGCTACGTCACAGCCACGGTGTTTACCCCGACGCCGTCTCACGCTGAGGCGAGGTGATCCTAGTGAGCCTGGAGTTCGACGCTGTGCATGATCAGATTGCGGAGCTCTGCCGTCGTTACGGGATTGCGGAGCTCAGCGTGTTCGGCTCGGTCGCGCGTGGTGAGGACCGACCTGACAGTGATGTCGACCTGCTGTACGTCTCGACCTCAGACAGCAAGAGTTCCCTGTGGGAGCTATGGGACCTACGCGATGAACTGGCGCAGCTACTCGGGCGCACCATCGACCTGGTGCCAAAGAACAGCCTTCACTGGGTGATCCGAGACCGCGTGCTCACCGACGCCAGGCCCGTGTATGCCGCGTGACAACGCTCTACCTCCCGGCGCAGGTCCTCCCGGGTGCCTCCAGGCACGGGTGCCGGGTTCATGCCGGAGCGGGTAGGCAGCTAAGGCAGCCGAGGCGGGTCTTGCTCACCGACAAGGTGGCGGCCACGCCGCAGTGTGGGCAGCGTTCCTCGGCGAAGGCATTCAGGCAGGCGAGCCAGTCAAAGGCGAAGGGGTAACGCCGAGGCCCTCGGCGGACGTCGACCGGCACCCGCCAGCCGGGGACCAGCACGGCGTGCAACCGGTATGGCCGGATCACGTGGCTGGCCTGGTATTTCTCATCGATCTCCAGCAGCCGCCGGTCCCGCTCCTGCCGGGTGCTGTTCGCGCGGGCCGCGAGGAGCTGCGCCCGGTCGGGATCAGCGCTGGCCCGGCGGCGATCGAGCGAACGCAGCGCGTCGGCGTAGTACTCGCGGGCGTGCTCGTGCTCGCGCCGGTGGGCATCCGTTGCCTGGCCCGACAGCGCGGTGCGGCGCCGCTCGGCGGCCGCGTCGAGGATGCTGTGCGCGTGGCTCAGCGCCGCGCGGACAGCATCGAGAACCGGCGTGCAAGCCGGGGTGGGGCGCTCTGTTCGGGCGGCGGAGCTCAGCCGCGAGACATTTTCAGGGCCGAGCTGGCGGCCGGAGCCCGCGTCGACCCAGCACTCCAGCCGTTCCTGGTAGCACTCCTCGGGTGACACGGTGTAGGTGACCAGTGCGCCCACCCGCAGCATGGGCCGGTCGACGCGAACCGGCAGGCCGGTGACGTCGATCCGGCCGTGCTCCACCGTGACCTGGTCGCGGACTCGCTGCTCCAGCAGTTCCGCACCTGGCGCGGGAGTGCCCGGCGTGGCGAGCGCGACCACCCCGACGTCACCGTCGCGCAACGCGGCATCGGCCGCCTGGATCAACACCGGATGGCCGGTGGCGAGCAGCACCGCCCCGTCCTCACGGGCGATGTCGGGCTCGGCGGTGACGACCAGCTCCTCGGGCAGGTCGAACTTCTCCGCCACCGCCGGGGGCAGCACGACCAGCGTGCTGTCACCGGCCCGCTCGGTGAGCCCGCCGCTCTCATCGACGTAACGCAGCCAGAACCGCAGACCAGGGTCCATGCTCAGTCCTCCCCACTCAGTCGTCTCCAACCAGCTGGTCGACCGCGCCGCGGGTGCGCAGGTAGTCGGTGCGGGCGCGGGCCAGGTCAGCGCCCAGGCCCTCGAGCGACGCGGCGAACTCGGCATCGTCGGCGGCGCTGACGTAGGCCGAGAACACCGAGGTCTCGAAGTCGAAGTCGTCGGTGACCCGGCCCAGGATCATGTCCAGCTCCCCGACGACCAGCTCAAACAGGTTGATCTTCGATTCGAGGACGCGCAGGATGCGCTCCTCGATGGTGCCGCGAGAGACGAGGTTGGCCAGCAGCACATCGTGCTCTTGACCCACCCGGTGCAACCGGCCCAGGCGCTGCTCGATCTGCATCGGGTTCCACGGCAGATCGATGTTGATCATGACGTGGCAGAACTGCAGGTTGCGCCCCTCGCCCGCAGACTCGGTGGACAGCAGCACCGGCACGTCGTCGCGGAACTGGGCGATCGCGGCGTCCTTGTCCCGGCGCGACAGGCTGCCGTGGTAGCGGGCAGCCGGGATGCCGGCCGCCGCCACCTCAGCGGCGAGTGCGTCGAGGGTGTGCCGGAACGCGGTGAACACCAGCACTTTCTCGCCCCGCTCGACGTGGGTGCGCAGCCGGGCCAGCAGCTCGTCGGTCTTGCGGGGGCGCTCGATCGCCCGCGCGCGGGCCGCGAGATCGGACCAGCCGACCTTGTCCAGCGTGGGCGCCACCGCGGCTGGGCTGGAACCGGCCAGCCGGGTGAGGCTTCGCAGTGTCATCAGCTTCGTCGGCGTCGCGGACTGGGCCTCATCCCGGATCCGGGCGACGATATCGGCGTACAGCGAACGCTCGGCGTCACACGGCGTGACCAGCACCGTCTCGGCGAGCCGCTGCGGCAACAGCACCGCGACCTCGCTGCGCCGGTGCCGCACCATGATCTCCCGAGTGCGGGCACGCAACGCGGCGACGTTGCGCAAGGACTCGACGCCCGCGTCCGCGTTGCCGTGGGCGCCGCGGAACTGCGCGGCCGTGCCGAGCAGGCCGGGCGCCACGAGGTTGACCAGCTCGTAGAGATCCTGCAACCGGTTCTCCACCGGCGTGGCGGTGAGCAACAACAGGTAACGGGTGCGCAGCGCCCGGGCCAGCCTGCCCGACGCGCTGGAGGGGTTCCGCAGCCGGTGGGCCTCATCGACGATCACCACGTCCCATCTCTCGTCCAGGACGGCGGCCTTCAGTGGGTCGCGCCGGGCCGCGGCCAGTGACGCCAGGACCACCGGACGGTCCCCATCCCGCTCCCAGCCGCCACGGGCGGCCACCGTGGTGGGCAGCGCGAACTTGCGCTCCAGCTCCTCCCGCCACTGCCCGACCAACCCGGCAGGGGTGACGACCAGCGCGCGGTCGGCCATCCCGCGCATCCGCAGCTCGGAGAGCACCAGCCCGGCCTCGATCGTCTTACCCAGCCCGACC
>JBDTAX010000143.1:0-10992 GCA_039924425.1 Pseudonocardiaceae bacterium | reverse complement strand
GTCGTGCCCCTGGCGGACCAGGGGCACGACCCTGAAAGCCGAGCCGGTTGTCAGGAAGCGGTTAACGGCGACCCATTGCACTGAGCAGGCCACTGCCAAACACCAGCGTCAACACACCGGTCACCAGGTGCAGGTAGTTGTCCGGGTCGTTGCCCGCTCCGACCGAGATGAAGCTGAGGTAACCCAGGAAGCCCAGGAGGGCCGCCAAGACGTAGAAGCCGCCGATGGCGATGTTCAGCCCCTCGTTCCCGGCGGCGGTGAGCGCGAACGCCCCCAGCAGCCACAACCCGCCGATCGCGAGGTGCACGATGTTGTGGAAGGGGTTGACCATGAAGAGACCGAAAACCGCGCTACCCGGATCCTTGGTCAGGTTGCTGGTGAAACCCGTGTAGAAGAACCCGATGATGCCGCCCACGAAGTAGATACTGCCAGCGATCATCGAAAAGTTCTGCTCGAGCGTCCTGCCGGGCCTGGTCTGGAGCTTGATCCCGAACTTGTCCTCTGGACTAGCAAACGTCATGTCCGTCCCCTTCCACTCGACATCGACTCCACACTCGACATCGACGCCTCTGGCTCGTGTCCCTGGTAGGCATATCGACTCGCGACGGCCCCCGGTTCACCTTCTGACTAAAAAATCACTCTATCGGATGCTGACAGCCAGTGACCAGCGGGTGGGGGTTCGGAGTCGCACGGCAACCCAGCTCTGCCCCGAACCACCTTCGCGGCCGGGGTGGCCCCTGGGTGGTCACGCCCCGCAAGTATAATGCTGCCCTCCGTGAGGAAGGAAGTGGGCAAGATGGCTAATCCGTGGAACGCCCTACGCGGGAGACGAGCGCTGGTCATCGTCGCCGGGGCCGTGCTGGCGGTGGGGCTCGGAACGTCCGCCCTCATCTGGGGGCCGGGCTTGGTCACCCATGACCAAGCCGCGCAGGCGACCAAGACGGGGAACGCGACAAACCAGGCGGACATCTCCGCGAAGTCCCGGCCGGTCGGCTTCAGCGAGTTCCGCAGCGACCAAGGCGGTTTCGAGCTCGCCTACCCGGCCAGCTGGACCAAGCTGAGCCCGAAGGATACCCAGGTGCTCCTGCTGGCGACCCAGGGAACCCAGGACTCGTTCCTGGTGCGCGCCAGCCAGCTTCAGGAGCCGATTGGGGTGGCTCAGCTCCCGGCCGCCAAGCAGATCACCGACAGCATCGTCACGTCCAACAAGACGGTTCACATGCTGAGCGACCCCAAGCAGGTCAACCTGGGCGGCCTGCCTGGTTTCTTCTACCTCTACTCCTTCACCGATCCCAGCACCCAACAGGAAGGCGTGCACTCCCACTTCTTCCTGTTCAACGGAAAAACCATGATCAGCATGGTGTTCCAGAGCCTGCCCCGGGAGCATTTCTCCCAGTCCGCCAAAACGTTTGACCAGATCGCCGCCTCGTTCCACGCGCTGAACAAATGACGACCCCGTCACAGCCAACTGGGCAGCTCAGGTAGCCCGTCCGGCGCGCTGAGGAGCTCCCCGCTGGAGCGTCCAGTCAGCCAGCCGGCCAGCTGCTGTACCGGCCCGGAGACCGCCAGCGTGGCGCCGGTCTCCGGGCCGAGGATCATCTGCTCCCCACCAGGAAGCTGGAGCGCGATCGGAGTCTCGACTCGGGTGTTCATCCAGTGGGCGAGATCTCGCACCAACTCGGTGGCGATGTCCTCAGGGATGTCAGCGATCTCCACTGCCGCATCCAGGTCCACCAGGTGCAGCCACAGCTCCCGCACCCGGGCCCACGGCACGGTCGAGGCGGGCAAAAGGCCATGCCGCACGATGACGTCCCAGTTCTGCGGGGACAGCTCCGACGCGGCGGCGGCGAAGGCGGCTCCGGTGCGGCGCAGATCGTCGAGTTGCTCCGCCACCTCTCGTCCTGAGCCGGCCTCAATGTCGGCGTCACGCTGCTCGCGCGAGGCGTACATCGGTGTCTCGATGCCAGTCCGAGCCCAGGTGAGCAGGCGGCACAGGCCCTCGGCGTTGCGCGCGACGTGGGTGACCACATGGCCGCGGGTCCAGCCGGGCAGTCGGGCGGGCCCCCGCAAGTCCGGTAGCTTCAGGACGGTCCGCTCGAACAACGCCTGGGCATCCGCGACCCAGGCCAGATCCCGCTCCGGTCGGCTCATGCCACCCAACCCTACAAGATCGCACCCGGTCGGTAGGCGGCCGCTTCGGGGTACCGGGCGAGCACCGGCGCCACCGTGGCGATGACCGCCGCCACCTGCTCGGCGGCGGCCCCGGTGAACGTCAGGCGCTCGGCGAGCAGCGCGTCCAGCTCAGCCCGGTCCAGCGGGAGCCGGTCGTCGTTCGCGAGCCGGTCGAGCAGGTCGTTGCCAGCGCCTTTCTCGCGCATCGCCAGCGCGACCGCGACGGCGTGCTCCTTGATCACCTCGTGCGCGCTCTCCCGGCCCATCCCGGCCCGCACCGCGGCGAGGAGCACCTTGGTGGTCGCCAGGAACGGCGCGTAGCGCGCCAGCTCGCGGTCGATCACCGCCGGGTGGGCGCCGAACTCCTTGAGCACCGTGAGGAAGGTCTCCACCAGGCCGTCGAAGGCGAAGAACGCGCCGGGTAGCGCGACCCGGCGCACCACCGAGTCCGACACGTCGCCCTCGTTCCACTGCGCGCCGGCCAGCTCGGCCACCATCGAGGCGTACCCGCGCAGCACCACGGCCAGGCCGTGCACGCGCTCGCAGGAGCGGGTGTTCATCTTGTGCGGCATGGCGCTGGAGCCGACCTGGCCGGGCTGGAAACCCTCGGTCACCAGTTCGTGGCCGGCCATCAGCCGGATAGTGGTCGCCAGCGAGGACGGCGCGGCGGCCAGCTGCACCAGGGCACTGAGCACCTCATAGTCCAGCGAGCGCGGATAAACCTGGCCCACGCTGGTGAGCACCCGGCTAAAACCCAGGTGCGCGGCCACTCGCCGCTCCAGGGCCGCCAGGGCGGACGGATCACCACCGAGCAGCTCCAGCGCGTCCTGCGCGGTGCCCATCGGGCCCTTGATGCCGCGCAGCGGGTAGCGGGCCAGCAACTCCTCCAGCCGGGCGAAGGCCACCAGCAGCTCCTCGGCCGCGCTGGCGAACCGCTTGCCCAGCGTGGTGGCCTGAGCCGCGACGTTGTGGCTGCGCCCGACCATCACCAGCTCGGCATACTCAGCGGCGCGACCCGCCAGCCAGGCGAGCAGCGCCACACAGCGGTCCCGCACGTGCTCCAGGGAACGGTGAATCTGCAGCTGCTCGACGTTCTCGGTGATGTCCCGCGACGTCAAGCCCTGGTGAATCGCCTGGTGGCCAGCCAGCGCGTTGAACTCCTCAATGCGCGCCTTGACGTCGTGGCGGCTCACCCGTTCCCGTCGTGCGATCGACTCGAGATCCACGACGGGCAGCACTCGTTGGTAGTCCTCCAAGACCTGCCGCTCCAGGGGCACCCCCAGCTCGGCCTGCGCCCGCAGCACCGCCAACCACAGTTCCCGCTCCAGCGCCACCTTGTACTCCGGTGACCAAACCCGAACCAGCTCCCCAGACGCATACCGCCCCGCCAGCACATCCATCACCGCAACACCCTACGGCGGTGTGCCCCCGACATGGAGACATATCGGGCCTATCCTGCGGTTGGTTGCCCCGATATGTCTCCATGTCGGGGGTGGAGCTCGGTGGTTTTTTGGGCTTGGGTGAGGGCGTTGATCACCATTTCTAGCCAGCGGAGGCTTCGGCGATAACTCTCGGTGTCTTGGGGGGACGGGGCTGGGGGGAGGATGCGCTCGGGGGAACCGGCGATGCTCACCCGTCCGGAGACGTCCAGCACCACGTGCAGGGTCTCGAGCATCCAGCCCCACTCGGCGGCGGAGGGGTAACCTTGACCGGGGAGCGCAACCACGCCGCCATGCCGAGGCAGCGTGGCGAGCACCCGGGTCAGGCTGTGCTCCAAGTCGTGCAGCACCCAGCCCTCCCAGAGCTGGCGAACCGGACCGGTTTCCTTCGTGCCGCACCAGTAGTCCACAACGTACGCAAGCCGGCCGTCGATGGTGCCGATGGGCACCGGCAGCCCGGTGACCTGGGCCAGCGGGTCGTCCGTGCAACCAGCGAGCTGCCAACGCACCAGCTCGCGCAACCAAGACCACTGTTCACGCAAGAAGCGAACCCCTTCCGGCGACAACGTCAGCAGTAGTTGCTCGCCTTGGCGGTCGCAAATGACCATCGTCTTGCTCAGCTCCCCTCCCGCAAATGATCGTCGGGAGGTTATCGCGTCAGCCACCCGCGGGTGGGCCAATCGCGCGGCGCGTCGCGAGCGAGCAGATATCGTTTCGGTAATGGCCGCCCGGCAGGTGTACCCGCTCGAGGCGCTGGTATGCCTGCGCCCGCGCGGCCGCGAGGTCGACACCGGTCCCCACCACGGAGAGCACCCGCCCACCGGCCGACACGACGGCCCCGTCGGCGCGGCGGCGAGTGCCCGCGTGCAGCACCCCGGCCCCCGACGCGCCGGTGATCACATCTCCGGTGCGCGGCATGCCGGGGTAGCCCTGCGCGGCCAGCACGACGACCACCGCGGCGCCCGGGTCCCACCGCAACGCGGGATGGCGGGCCAGCGCGCCGGTGGCCGTGGCGCTCAGCAGCCCGGCCAGCGGCGTGCGCAGCAGCGCCAGCAGCACCTGGGTCTCCGGGTCCCCGAAACGGCAGTTGAACTCGATCACCTGGGGGCCCTCGCTGGTCAGGGCCAGGCCGGCATACAACAGCCCGGAGAACGGGACGCCACGCCGGGCCAGCTCGTCCACCACCGGCCGCACGATCCGCTCCGCGACGTCGGTGGCCAGCGACGCCGGCGCCCAGGACAGTGGGGCGTAGGCGCCCATCCCACCGGTGTTCGGGCCGACGTCGCCGTCGCCGACCCGCTTGAAATCCTGGGCGGGCAGCAGCGGCAGCACCGTGCCCTCGCTGTCGACCAGGCAGAACAGCGAGACCTCCGGGCCGTCCAGGTAGGACTCCAGCAGCACCGGGTGGCCGGCGTCGAGCAGGATCAGCGCGTGCGCCCGGGCCACCTCCCGATCCCCGGTGACCACGACGCCCTTCCCGGCGGCCAGCCCGTCGTCCTTGACCACCCAGGGCGGCCCGAAGCGACTCAGCGCCGCGTCCAGCCGGCCGGGGTTGTCCACCAGCTCGCCGCGCGCGGCGGGCACCGCCGCGGCGGCCATCACGTCCTTGGCGAACGTCTTGGATCCCTCGATCCGCGCCGCGCCGGCGCTGGGACCGAAGCACGTGATGCCGGCCGCGCGCACGGCGTCGGCCGCCCCGGCCACCAACGGCGCCTCGGGACCGATCACCACCAGGTCGGCCGACCACGCGCTCGCCAGGCCCGCGACCGAGACCGGGTCGGTGGGGTCCACACCGGGCTGCTCGGCCAGGGTCGCGGTGCCGGCGTTGCCCGGCGCGCAGGCCAGCGCGGTCACCGCAGGATCTCCGGACAGAGCCAGCACCAGGGCGTGCTCACGGGCGCCGGCACCGATCACAAGAACTCGCACGTTTCGCAGGGTAGGAGACGCCGGTCAGCACCGGAAACTCCGACCGGGGGCAATGATCAGCCCAGCGGAGGTATTCAGTACGATGACAGAATGTCGGGGGACCAAGCTTTGAACGAGATTGCGGTACGGGCACCAGCAGCGGCAAGCACACGCTGAGCGCTGGACACAACCAAATGACTGGACCCGCCCAGCCCGCCGCACGGGCGGAGCTGACCCGCGCCTGGCTGGACGCGGTGCGCCCGACCGCCGAGATGCCGATCCTGGGCGCTGAGGAATGGCTGTACGAGCAACTCGACCGGCTGGTCGATGCGCTCCACCGGGAGCCGCCCCGCCCGGAACCCGCGGCGGAGCTCGGCGCCGAGCTCGTGGTGCTGGGCTTCACCGGCGCGCAGGGCCTGGGCGCCACCGTGGAGATCCTCGGGCATGGCCTGCTGACGCTACCTGAGCTGCGCGCCGTCGAGGGACTGGCCGGCAAGGTCATGTCCGTGCTCGCCGCACTGGCCTCCGGATACGCCGAGGCACTCAAGGACACTACCGATTGGGCGCGGCTCGGGCGGCGGGTGCGGCAGCAGTCGCTGCATGACCTGCTGACCGGGCTGCCCAACCGGTTGCACTTCGCCAGCCACCTCGACGCAGTGCTCGAGCGGGACCGCGACGCGCCCGTCATGCTCTGCAAGCTCGACCTGGATTGCTTCGGGGTCGTCAACGAGGGCCTCGGCTTGGGCTTCGGTGACTTGCTGCTGCGCTCGGTCGCCACCCGACTGCACGCGCTGTTCGCCGCGCAGGGCGCTTTCCTCGCCCGGTTCGATGACGACGAGTTCGCGATCCTCATCAACGAATCGCCGAGCATCCCCAACGCCGCCGCCCTCGCCGCGCGCATCAACGCGGAACTGGCCGAACCGGTCTACCTCGCCGGCCGAGGCCTGTCCGTCTCGGTGTGCATGGGCATCGTCGTGCGCGACACCGCCCCGGACGCCGATGCCAAAGAGCTGATCCGCGCCGCGGAGGCGACGCTGCACCGGGTCCGGCGAACCGGCCGCGGGCAGTGGGGGCTGTTCGACCCCTTCGTCGACGCCAAGGAGCGGGCCCGGTACGCGTTGGCCACCGCCATGCCCGAGGCGTGGGAGAACGGCCAGGTCACCCTGTGCTATCAGCCGCTGGTGCGGCTCGATCCGGCGGCGCCCGACGCTGGCCGGGCGGTGGCGCTGTCGGCGCTGCTGCGCTGGGAGCACCCAGAGCACGGTCTCGTGGCGCACGAGGACTGCCTCGCGTTCGCCGAGCAGACCGGTCTGGTGCTCAGCATCGGGCGGTGGATGGTGGCGCAAGCCTGCGAGCAGCTGCGCGACTGGCGCGAGCGGTTCGGGGCCGCGGTGCCACCGGTCCGCGTGGACCTGACCACGCACTTGACCCAAGACCCGGATCTGGTGGGGGTGGTGCACGACGCGCTGGCCGACACCGGGCTGCAACCGGCGGACATCGAGCTTGGCATGCCCGCCGAGGTGGTCGCGGCGGGGTACGGCGACGCGGTGGACAACCTGGACACCCTGGCCGAGATCGGGGTGCGCACCGTGCTGACCCGATACGGTCAGTCACTGGGGAACCTGGTCCTGCTGGAGTCGCTGCCGGTGCGGGGGGTGGAGATCACCGGCCCGCTGGTGCGAGCCGCGGCGCGCAAGCCCGAGTCGGTGGTGCGCGCCGCAGTGGCCAGCATGGTGCCGCTGATCCGCCACACCGGCGCCGCCGTGCTGGTGACAGGCCTCGACGACCCCGCGCAGGCGGCCTGGTGGCGCAGCATCGGTGCGGACGCCGCCCGCGGCACCGCGCTCGCCCCGCCGGTGGGACCGCAGGACATTCCCCCACTGCTGCTTTCACGTTAGTCCCTGATGCTGATCCTCCTGACGGGCGGCCCGTCCTCGATTTGATTTTCGAATCAGGAGCAGACGAGGTCGCCCGGATGCGTGGGCGGGGTTGCGGCGGCAAAGCTTTATTTGAGGTCAGCAGCTTGGGCAATGAACCACTTGGCCAACGGCATCGCGAGAGACGAGGCGGCGATCAGTTCACCTACCGATTTCTGAAGCAAGGAAGCGTTCCGCTGATCCAGCGCTTTTTGACAGTCGGCGCTTGCGTTCTTGGCCTGAGCCAACACCTTCGACCATGCCGACTGCGCTTGCGGGTCGGGCATGAGAAAATAGATGTCAGCTTTCCTCGTCCACTGGTCGATGCCAACGCACGCTGAGCGGAGGGAAACGGTGTTGATGCTCCCGTCTTTCAGTGTCGTGTCGAAGGACCGGCTGAAAGCCACGAAGTTGCTACCGAAGCCATCGAGCAGGTCCACACCCCCATACTGGTACCACGCGAACATCTGAACCTCTCGGACTCTGGGTGACGGCGGGGCGGCTGCGGGGTTCGCCACGTATTGCCTGGCGAGGCCGGACCCATCGGAGGGCGTGGGCTGTGTCTGCACCATCCGGGTAGTCGCAGCAAGCCCGAGTGCCGCAACGCAGATCACAGCCACACAGATGCGACGGATTGCGAGGCCGCCCTGCCGATACGCAATTCGCCGCACATCTGTGCGAGGCTGTAGATCCTGTCGGGTCAGCCGGCGCGCCAGGTTCGCCACCCCCGTTGATACTAACGCCGCCACAACGGCCGCGAACGCGCCAAGCCCCAGCAGGTGCGGCAGGAGCCGCCGGATGAACGCCCATGCTCCACTGGGGGCCCAGTGGAAAGCCAGCAGAATGAACATTCCGACTAAACCAATCACTACCGCCACTCCTGCCGCGATCAGCGCCACGGGCAGTCTGTATCTCGCTGCGAACGCGCCCATCACGACTGCTGTCGCTACCGGACCAGCGGTGACGGCCACTAACAGCCACGCCTCGTAGATCAGCACAAACAGGCCATCGACCGGCACATGCCAGGAGTCCATGTAAACCATGACCGCGGCAACGAAGACCCAGGATGACACTCCGCCGAGCACCGCCGCGAGCAGGATGCTGCGTAACGGTGGCAGTGCGCTTTCCGGCGACGCGGGATGTTGGGCATCCGGCAAGGCGCTGCACGCCCAGCGCGGTGACTCGGTACCCGAAGGCATAGCCCATGCGAGAAGGGGAAGGAGCCACAGTGCCGCAGCCACCCAGACAATGAGCGGCTCGGAGGCCACAACATAGACGAAAGGAATTATCGCTGTGATCGTGGACAGTGCACTAGAATGCGCCACGGCCGACCCCGGGAATTCTTCCAAAAACCATCGATTCTCAGCGCCGGAGAACAGTGAGCCGAGCGCATCCTGAAAACCGTTACTATGCCACCAGTTGAACCAGAAGGCGAAGACAGCCCACGTCACGGTTAGCCCCATCACAACCACCGGGCGGATGGCTCGCCCCCGCCATGTCTTGATCCATAGTTCCGCGCACTGAGCGGTCCAGCAGGTGACCACGACGGCGAGCAGGATCAACTCCAGCAAGACCACAGGACGGCTGGGCAGCCATTGACTGTACTCGATCTGGTACCACAGCAACTCACCAGCCACTAACCCGCATCCGAGCCACAGTCCTGCACGTAACCCGGAGGGCACCCGGCGGGCGGTGAGGACGGCGTGGGCCACGGCCCGCCACAGCGCGACCCCAATGACCCCAGTGATCAACCCGCCCGCTAGCCACGTGCTTGCCCGAATCGCCCAAATACTGCCGTAGATACCCGGGAAGAATTGCAACTGGTCTGCGATGAGTGCGCAACGGCCCCGGTCAGGAACATGGGGAGCGCAGGGAGGCCGAAGAGTTCCGAGGGATCGGCCAGGGAGTGCCTCCGCTGGTCCCACCGCGGGTGGGTGCGTCAGAGTTCCGCGAAGGACGTGAGCACGCTCCCGATCTTGCTGCGGTCCGCCCCGCCGTGAGCGCCATGATGCCAGCCCTGAAGAGCGGCCCCCCAGCCCACCGCGGCGAGGTCAGCATAGATCTCCCGGCTGCGCAGGATGTCCGCGCGCGACAGGTACAGCAGCGCGACCATGAAAGCCGAGAGCAGAACCTCACCCGTCAGCTCAGGAGCTCTCCCAGCCCAGTACACCGAGAAGACGGAATCTGTGTGGATGAACCGGTCGGAAAAGAGCAGCTGGACCTGACGGGCGACGTAAGGCAGGAGCACTGCGAAGAAGAAGACACGCCATAAGGTGACAGTCGCGTAGGTGATTCCCACATCACCATTACGGATATACGCCAGTTCGTGCAAGACCACGCCACGGAAGCCCTCGGGATCCGCCTTCCGACGAGCGACCAAACCCCCGTGCAGACACACCGTGTAGCGCCGAGGGCGCCCGAAGACGACAGCGCTGGTCGTGGCCGCTGCCGGGTCGACGACGAAGCGCGGTGCACGGACGAGTTCCGCGACCGGTACCAGCTCCGCCAGCAGGCGACGCAGGTCTCCCTTGCGATCTACCTCTTCGAGAGGCACGACCCGGCTGCGCCGTCCCTTCCAAGCGGGTAGCCACCAATAGAGCGCGCCTGCCACGGCGATCAGTATAACAATCGCGAGGAGTTGGAACCACCAGGTGAGCTCAGGCACGTAGCTGGCTATACACTTATGGAGCGCCGGGGAATTACGGAAACCTAGTACGGCCTCCACATCGGCTGGGTATCCGTATCCACGTTCAGGATCCCACCCACCGGCAAGTAGGCACCCCTGAAAGTCCATCGAGCCATTGAGCTGAGAATTGAGCGAGCTGTTGTGGCCGAGAAGCTGCCTCATGACGATATTGTCCGGCATCATCGAGGCGCAGCTCGCCGTGAAGAGAACAAGCAACCCCACGAAGCGTAGAGTCGTGGGGTTGCCCAAGATGCGTTCAACCATTTTCGCTCGCGATAGCGTCGCGTCCGCGTTCATGCCGCATCTACCCCTCAGCGCTCGTGTCGCCCGCACCTCGAGTCTCTGTATCGGGATCCGCGCCGATGGTTCCGCTTCGCGAAGCCCGCGCGGATTCCTCAGGCACATGCAGCGTCAGTCTGGCCACCAAGAGGTCCGCGAGCGTCACAGCCCGCTCCCGCTCCAGACCGTTCTGCGCCGCTAACTCCAGCATCCGCTGTCGCACCTCGACGATCTGCTCACGGGTCAGCGGCGGCACGGTCAACGGAGCAGCGCGCCCGTGAAGGCGCCTACGCAGGCGCGCCCACGGCCCCTGCGCCACGCCGGCTACCGTGGAGAAGAATCATCATGTGACACACTCTGTGGCATGACGGAAGAAGCTCCTCGTATCGCCGCGATTTACGCGCGGATCAGCAATGACAAGACCGGTGCCGGGTTGGGTGTCGAGCGCCAGGTGGCTGACTGTCGGGTGTTGGCTGAGCGGCTGGGCTGGATCGTGGCCGAGGTGTTCAGTGACAACGACCTGTCCGCCTATTCGGGCAAGCCGCGTCCGCGGTATCGGGCGATGCTTGACGCGATTCGGGCCGGGCGGATCACC
>JBDTAX010000142.1:0-9840 GCA_039924425.1 Pseudonocardiaceae bacterium | reverse complement strand
GCCGGGGTCCGGGAGCTGCTGGCGCTGTGCACCGAGGTGATGCGCACCATCCAGTCGGTCCCGCAGGTCGTCGTCGCGCGGGTGCACGCCCTGGCCACCGCGGCGGGCTGCCAACTGGTGGCCTCCTGCGACCTCGCGGTGGCGGCCGAGTCAGCGGGTTTCGCACTGCCCGGTGGCCGGGGCGGCTGGTTCTGCCACACACCCGCGGTCCCGGTGGCTCGGTCGATCGGGCGCAAGCGGCTGATGGAGATGGCGTTGACCGGTGACGTGGTCGACGCCCACACCGCCGAGAGGTGGGGGTTGGTCAACCGGACAGTCCCAGACGTCGACTTGGACGCCGCCGTGGATGACCTGCTGGCGCGCGCCACCCGCGGCAACCGAGCCAGCAAGGCGCTGGGCAAGCGGACTCTCTACGCCCAGCTAGATCGGCCTGAGGCGGACGCCTACCCCATCGCGCTGGAGGTGATGGCCACGACCTCGCAGACCCCGGCCGCCCAAGAGGCCATGGCCGCCTTCCTCGCGAAACGCCACCCTGTGGATAACCCGTGAGTGGCGATGCGGGTGATAGGTCGCATCGCCACTCACGGGTGCACGCTAGCGTGCACCCGTGCGCCTCGTGATCGCTCGCTGCCAAGTGGACTACGTCGGTCGCCTGACCGCGCACCTGCCGATGGCACCCCGCCTGCTGCTGGTCAAGGCGGATGGGTCGGTGAGCGTGCACGCCGACGGTGGCGCCTACAAGCCGCTGAACTGGATGAGCCCGCCGTGCACGCTGACCGAGCAGCCGGGGCGCTGGACGGTCACCAACCGGGCCGGTGAGCGGTTGATCATCGAGATCGACGAGGTGGCGCACGATTCACGCCACGAGCTGGGGGTGGATCCCGGGCTGGTCAAGGACGGCGTCGAAGCCCACCTGCAGGTTCTGCTCGCCGAGCACACCGCGACGCTGGGCGCTGGGTTCACCCTGATCCGCCGCGAGTACCCCACCGCGATCGGGCCGGTGGACCTGCTGTGCCGGGACGGCGACGGGGTGACGGTGGCCGTGGAGATCAAGCGCCGAGGCGAGATCGACGGGGTGGAACAACTCACCCGGTACCTGAATCTGCTCAACCGCGACCCGCAGCTCGCCCCGGTGCGCGGAGTGTTCGCCGCCCAGCAGATCAAGCCCCAGGCGCACACGCTCGCCACCGATCGCGGCATCCGATGCGTCACGGTGGACTACGATGAGTTGCGCGGTGCCGAGAGCGTCGAGCCGCGGTTGTTCTGAGACCCGCTTCACGTTCGGTGTGGCGTGCGGTGCCCGTAGTGTTCGGGTTACGGGCGATGCGGGGCGAGAGGACGACGATGGCGCAGAGCGTGAACAACAGCCAGCAGCGCACCCCCGACGGCCAGACCCCCGACGGCCAGACCCCCGGCGAACAGGCCCGCTTTCCGTCGTTGGACCCGCGAACCGGCGAGGTCATCGGCTACCACCCGGTGGATGACGAGGCGGCGGTGCGGGTGGCGGTCGCTCGCGCCCGGGAGGCGGCCGCGTGGTGGGGCGGGCTGGGGTTCGCGCAGCGCCGCCGCCGATTGCTGGCCTGGCGCCGCGCGCTGACCCGGCGGATCGACGAGCTGGCCGGGCTGATCACCGCTGAGACCGGCAAGCCGCGCGCTGACGCCCAGCTGGAATGCGTGCTCGTGGTCGCGCACCTGGACTGGGCCGCGCGTCACGCCGAGCGGGTCCTGCGCCGCCGCCGGGTGGGGTCGGGCCTGTTGATGCTGCACGAGGCCTCGACGGTGCAGTACCAGCCCTACGGCGTGATCGGGGTGATCGGGCCGTGGAACTATCCCGCGCACACCCCGATGGGGTCGATCGGCTACGCGCTTGCCGCGGGCAACGCCGTGGTGTTCAAGCCCAGCGAGCTGACCCCGGGCGTGGGCCGAGCACTGGCTGAAAGCCTCGCCGAGGTGGTTCCCGAGCACCCGTTGCTGCAGGTCGTCACCGGTTTCGGCGAGACCGGTGCGGCGCTGTGCCGGGCCGGGGTGGACAAGCTCGCGTTCACCGGCTCCGCGGCCACCGCCACGAAAGTGATGGCAACCTGCGCCGAGACGCTCACTCCGGTCGTGCTGGAGTGCGGCGGTAAGGACGCGCTGCTGGTCGACGCCGACGCCAACCTCGACGCCGCCGCCGACGCCGCGGTCTGGGGCGCGATGGCCAACGCGGGGCAGGCCTGCGTCGGAGTGGAGCGGGTGTACGTCGTCGAGGAGGTCGCGCGGGAATTCACCGAGCGGGTGGTCGCCCAGGCGCGGCGGCTGCGGGCCGACGGTGAGCCGGGCGCCGAGCTGGGCCCGATCACCAGGCCGGCCCAGATCGAGGTGATTCGCGAGCACCTGGCCGACGCGCTCGCCCGCGGTGGCAACCCCCTGGTCGGGGGCGTGGAGTCGATCCGACCGCCCTACGTGGAGCCGGTCGTGCTGAGCGACGTCCCGGAGACCTCGATCGCGGTGACCGAGGAGACCTTCGGCCCGACGCTCACGGTGCACCGGGTCGCGACCCTGGACGAGGCGGTGGCGCGGGTCAACGCCGGCCGTTACGCACTGGGCGCCGCGGTCTTCTCCGGCCGCCGAGGCGCGGAGATCGCCGCCCGGCTCCGGTGCGGGATGGTCTCGGTCAACAGCGTGATCTCCTACGCAGCTGTGCCCGCGCTGCCCTTCGGTGGGGTCGGTGACTCCGGGTTCGGGCGGATCCACGGTGCCGACGGTCTCCGCGAGTTCAGCCGGACCAAAGCGGTCACCCGCCGCCGGTTCCCTCCCGTGATCCCGGTGCTCACCTTCGATCGCCCGGCTTGGGCGATGGGGATGCTGCTGCGGATCGTGCGGGTCCTCTACGGTCGCTGAACGGGAGGCACTGGATGGCACAGATCACGACGGTGGGCGTGGTGGGCATGGGCACGATGGGTGCCGGGATCGCTGAGGTGCTCGCCCGCACCGGGCTCGACGTGGTGGCGGTCGAGGCTGACGACCAGGGCTTGGCCCGAGGCCGCGGGCATCTCGAGCACTCCACCGCGCGCGCCCTGCAACGCGGCAAGCTCGACGAGACGGCCCGCCGTGAGCTGCTCGAGCGGATCAGCTTCACCACGAGTTTGGCCGATCTGGCCGATGTGGACCTCGTCATCGAGGCGGTGCCGGAGCGGCTGGACCTCAAGAGTCGGATCTTCACCGAGCTGGATGGGATCGTCCGGGGCGATGTCGTGCTGGCGTCCAACACGTCGAGCCTGTCGATCACCCAGCTCGCGGTGCGGACCAAGCGGCCGGAGCGGGTCGTCGGGATGCATTTCTTCAACCCGGCACCGGTGCTCAAGCTGGTCGAGGTGGTGCGCACCGTGGTCACCGACGCGGAGGTCATCGACGACGTCACCGCGCTCGCGCACGCACTGGGCAAGACCCCGGTGGTGGTCGGGGACCGGGCCGGGTTCATCGCCAACGGGCTGCTGTTCGGCTACCTCAACCACGCGGCCCGGATGTTCGAGCAGCGCTACGCGACCCGGGAGGATCTCGACGCCGCGATGCGCTACGGCTGCGGCTACCCGATGGGGCCGCTGGCGCTACTGGATCTGATCGGCTTGGACACCGCGTATGAGATCCTGGACGCGCTGTACCGCGAATCCGCCGACCGGCGGCACGCGCCGGTGCCGGTGCTCAAGCAGATGATCACTGCCGGGCTGCTCGGCCGGAAGTCGGGTCGCGGGTTTTACACCTACGCGGGGCAGGACTCCTCGACGGTGGTGCCCGATGCCGCCACGCCGTCGGCCGGGGACTCCGGTGTCGCGACCCGCCCGATCGGCACGGTCGGCGTGGTGGGCACCGGGACGATGGCCACCGGCATCGTCGAGGTGCTGGCCAAGGGTGGGCACGAGGTGATCGTCCGGGGCCGGAGCGACAGCCGGACCGTCGCGGCGGTCGCGGCGGTCACCCGCTCGCTGGACAAGGCGGTCAATCGCGGCAAGCTCACCGAGTCAGACCGCGACGCCGCCCTCGGACGGATCTCCACCACCACCTCGCTGGACGACTTCGCCGGCGTCGACCTGGTGGTGGAGGCGGTGGCCGAGGAACTGGAGATCAAGCGCGGAATCTTCGCCACGTTGGACGAGGTGTGCAAACCGGGCGCGATCCTGGCCACCACCACCTCGTCGCTCCCGGTGGTCGAGTGCGCGGCCGCGACGTCTCGCCTGGGTGATGTGGTGGGCATGCACTTCTTCAACCCCGCGCCGGTGATGAAGCTGGTCGAAGTGGTGACGACCATCGCCACCTCCGCTGAGGTGGCGGCCACCGCCCGCCAGTTTGCCCGGTCCCTGGGCAAGGTGCCGGTGACCTGCGGCGACCGCGCCGGGTTCATCGTCAACGCATTGCTGTTCCCTTACCTCAACGACGCGGTGCGCATGCTGGAGGCGCACTACGCCAGCGCCGAGGACATCGACACCGCGATGAAGGTGGGTGCGGCGCTGCCGATGGGTCCCTTCGCGCTGCTCGACGTAGTTGGCCTGGACGTCTCGCTGGCCATCCAGCGCAGCCTCTACCGGGAGTTCCGCGAGCCGGGATTCGCCCCGGCACCCCTGCTGGAGCACCTGGTCACGGCTGGCCTGCTGGGCCGCAAAACCCGCAAGGGGTTCCTCGACTACTCATGAGCGGTCGAGTCCCCTCGAGCGCTATGACGATGCTGGTTCATAGATCAAGAGCCGCGCGGAGAGCGTTTTCGACGGCCTGCTGTTCGTCTGGGCTGATGACTCCAGCTAGCCCGTCGAGACGGGATTTGATCACTTGTTCGATGGTGGTGATGACCGCCCAGCCGTGACCTTCAAGTCGCACGGACAGCAGGGAGTCAGGATCGCGATCGACGACCTGCAGCCCCAGCACAACAGGTAAGGGTGACTCGTTGAGTGGGGCCGCCGACACGATCAAGCGTTGGAGCGATTGGCCGGGTCGTTGAATGACTGGTTTGTAGGGATAGACGCCCCCTCGGCGGAGGGACACTCAGCCGGCCTCGTCCAGTGCGGCGCCGGTCTCAGCCAGCGAGTCTTCAACATGGGTGGGATTGGCCGCGTACCAGCGTGCCATGCTGTTGGCCGCTTCGCGCAGTGCATCGGCTCGAACGAGGCGCTCGAGGTAGCCCGACGCGCCCCCACGCGTACGAGCGCCGCACTGGCGGACCCTGGCGGCCACGGGCTGGTCCAGAGAGATCGTTAAGCGCTCACGCTGGTTCATACGCAGGAGAGTACCGTGATGTGCACGGGAATGCATCCAGGTGTGGCGCACTCACCCCGCGACGTGCGCTCCGATTCCGATGGAGGCGGGCTCGCCGCCGCTGCGGGGGAGCTCGTCGTGGCGCTGACGGCTCACAGTGAGTGATCGTGCCGTGGGCGCCACTGTTTCACGTGCCGTCAGCCGGGGCGTAAGCATTCGGTGATCCCGTAGCCGGAAGGGTGCCTGGGTCGTCCAGCGACACGCCGGCTGGGTCGGGTGCTGGACGTGGGCTGTTGGTCGTGATCTTGTGGTCGTGTCATGGGCAGTGGTGATCTCGGTGGTGTGGGCGACGTCGACTTTTGGCGTGTCGAGGCGGAGCGCCTGGCGGCGGAGAATGTTGTGTTGCGGACTCGGGCATCCGCCGCACGGACCACCGTGGCTGTCTGACCGGCATGAAGGTCGACGCCACATCACGATGCGGACGAGGTATCCTTGCCGGGTGCGGACCACTATCGATCTGCCTGACGACCTTCATCGCATCGCGATGTCGCTCGCGCGCGATACCGGCCAGACGCTCAGCCAGACGGTGGCCGCTCTGCTGCGGCGGGCTCTGGAGCGGCCGAGTCCCTTGGAGTGCTACGCCGATGAGCGCACTGGTTTCCCGGTGATTCGGCTCGGTGGTGCACCGATCACGGTGGACGATGTCCGAGCGCTGGACGATGACGAATGACCACGCTGCTCGACAGCAATGTCATTATCGCGCTCGCGGTGCACGAGCATGTTCATCATGATGCAGCCCTCGCGTGGCTGGCCTCAACTGATGACCTGATCGCCACCTGCCCGATCACCCAAGGCGCACTGATCAGGATGCTGTTGCGCCGGGGGGTGCGTCCCGATCAGGCTCTGCACCAGCTGGGAGTCATCGCCGCTCAGTCTCGGCACGAGTTCTGGCCAGATCAGGTGCCGTTCACCGACGTTGAGTTGCGTGGTGTGATCGGCCACCGGCAGGTCAGCGATGCCTACCTTGCCCAGCTCGCCCGATCCCGCGCGGGCCGGCTAGCCACTTTCGACCTGGGTCTGGCTCAACTGCACACCGACGTCGCGGACCTCGTACCCACCTGCTGACGCTCGCGCGGGAGGTTCCAACCCGCTCTCGTGTGTCACAATATTTCGATCCCGGATTTGATCCGGGGTCTTCCGGGTGGATGGAGCCGGTATGCGTACGCGGATCTTCCTAAGTTGGTGCCATCAGGACAAGGCACTGAAGGAGGCGTTGCTGCGCGATCTGCTCCCCGCCCTCGGCATCGTCACCGACCTCGACGTCGACTGGTGGGAGGACAGCCACCTGACCTGCGGGGAGGAGTTGACCGCAGGCATCGTCGACCGACTGGACGAGGCCGATTTCGGCCTGCTCCTGCTGAGCACCCGCTTCTTCGGCCGGCCGTTCATCCGAGAGCACGAGCTGCCGCGGTTCGCGGGTCCGCGCGCCGACAAGGGGTCGCTGCCGGTCGCATTGAGCCCGCTGCCCGCATCCGGTCCGGAACACAACCTGGGTGGCGTCGAGCGCCAGCACGTCTTCACCCGGGACGCCAAGAGTTTCGCCGAGTGCTCCGGCGCCCAGCGAACGAGCTTCGCCAACGGCCTGGCGGGGTCGATCCGGCGGCGCGCCCTCGGTGTGAACGGATACCGGGCGCTGTGAGGGCCCGACTGCTCCGGGGCGAGATCGCCCACCATCTTGCCGCGCTGCGGACGCGCTCGACGCTCACCGCGTTGCAGTCGGCCCGGCTGACGGCCATCCTCGGCACGCTGGCCGACGACGGGCGGTTCCTGCTCCGGGCCGCTCTGGACGCCGCCGAGTTCCCGGCGGGCGACGCTCACGGTCAGGAGGCCTTCCAGGAATTCCGCAAGCGAGTGAACCAGGCCGCAGCCGGGGCCGGCGTCGATCTCCAGCTCGAACTGGACTCCCGCAAGGTGCCACCGGAGCGGCGCCACGGCTGGTTCACCGGCGGCGACTTGGTTGATGAGGGCATCGCCTCGTTCACAGGGGAGGCCGCCGGGCGGACGGGGATCAATCATCCGGTCGCGCCGGAGGTCGCGGAGCTCGGGCTGTCCCGGCGGACCCGGGTGTACGTCAGCTTCGCCCCGACCAACAACGTCATGGCACGGAAGGTGACCACGCAACTGTGCGAGGCGCTGGCCCCGGACCGCGAGCGGTCGTGGGAGGTCGCCGACTCGGGATCCTCGGTCGGGCTGGGCCAGGATCCCGAGTCGGAGCGCGACCGGCTCTGCGCCCAGGCTGACGTCCGGCTGGCACTGGTGAGTCCCGCGTACCTCGCGGCTGCCGAGCCTGAGCGTCGCCGGACGCTGGATTCACCCGGCCGGGTCGTCGCGTTCGCGCTGAGCGGCCTGCCGGAGTGCCCGCTGGACTTGGGCCGACTGCGTCTGCACGACGTCCGGTGCCGGACGGAGCCTTGGGACGAGCTGACGCGCACTGCCCAGCGTAGGCGCTACGTCACCGACGTGGTGGACGAGATCCGGCGCGCGCTGCGACCATCGTGGGTCACCGCCGAGAACCGGACGCCCGACGACCCGCTGACGAAGTGGGCCGCGAGCCGGGCACGGAGCAGGCGGGCCGGGGACAGCGCGGTCCTGATCGAGCCGGAGTTGGCCGAGACCACCCTCCGGGAGTCCCAACTGGACAGCTCAGCCTCGGCGCACGGTCCGGCGCTGCCCGCGGTCGGCCGGCTGGTGGACTGGGCCAGGGACCCAAAGCCGGGAGCGCCGCGGCTCTGCGCATTGCTCGGTGACGTTGGCATGGGCAAGACGACCACCGCGAAGCTGTTCACCCAGCGGTTGCTCGATCTGCGCGCCAGCGGCACCCCCTGCCCGTTACCGATCCTGTTCGACCTGCGCGACGTCCGGATCACCGGCCTAGTCGCGACGATGACGCTCGACCACATCCTGGACGGCATGCTCGACGCCAACCGGCCGGCGAGCGTCCCGCGGGACCGTCTCTGCGCCGGCGTCGTCCGCGGGCGGCTGCACCAGGGTGACGCCGTGGTCGTGTTCGATGGGCTCGACGAGGTGCTCATCCATCTGGACCCGCACGACCAGCAGCTGTTCACCCGGCAGCTGCGGCGGGCGGTCGGCGCGGGAGCGGGCGCGAAGATGCTGCTCACCTGCCGCACCCAGTACTTCCGCACGATTCGCGAGGAGATCACGTACTTCACCGGTGAGGGCCGCCAAGGCCTGCGGGGCGAGGACTACCTGGCCCTGCTGATGCTCCCTTTTCGGGAGCGTCAGGTGCGGGAGTACCTGGCGGCCAACCTGGACCGCGACGCGGTCTGGGTGCAGGGGTTCCTCGACACCATCGGGGCCGTGCACGACCTGCCCGATCTCACCCGCCGCCCGCTGACGCTGCGGTTGATCGCCGACCAGGTGGAGTTCATCGAGACCGCCAAGCTGCACGGCCGCACGCTGCGCTCGGTGGACCTCTACGGCGAGGTCGTCGAGCGCTGGCTGTCTCGCGACAAAGGCAAGCACACCCTCATTCCGGAGCACAAGCAGCTGCTGATGGAGGAGATCGCGGCTGGCCTGTGGCGGTCCGGGCGGAACTCCTGGGAGGCGGCGGAGGTCGACAACTGGCTCCTCGACGTGCTCGACCGCCGACCCGACCTGCAGCGTCACTACCGCGAGCGGGTGCCCGACCTATGGAAGGCCGACTTCCGGACCGCCACCTTCCTCAATCGCGAGGAGGACACCTTCGCGTTCGGTCACCGGTCACTGGCCGAGTACTTCCTGGCCCGCTACCTGGGCCGGACCCTGATCGATGCCGGCTCAACCGCCGACTGGAGCCCCGACGCGCTCGCGATGCCGGTGCCCAGCCCGGAGACGTTGGACTTCCTCGGTCAATCGATCGCCGCAGCGGCGGCCGAGCACCGGTCCGCGGCGCTGGCGGGGCTGGACCGGATCGGGCGCCAGTACCTGCCACAGGCCTCGGAACTCGCCTTCGCCTACGCGCTGCGAGCGGCCGAGTACGGGCACCCGCACCAGTCCCTGGTCGGGGTCCAGCTGGCGGGCGCCCGACTGAGCGAGTGGACCATCGGCAGGCAGGGGCACGACGGCACGCGGCTGCCCATGGCCGGGGCGGATCTGACCGGGGCGGACCTGCGACGCGCGACGTTCCACCGGGTGGACCTGACCGGGGCCGACCTGAGTAGCGCCGACCTGACCGTCGCGGAGCTGCACAACTCGTGTTTGACGTCGGCGCGGTTCGTCGGCGCGCGGGCGATCGGGACCGTTGTCCGGGAGTGCGCGCTCGACGGCGCCGAGATTGCCCGAGCCGCCACATACCGGACGCAGATCCTGCGGTGTACCCCGGCGCCGGCGCCGGCTCCCGGGCTGCTGATCGCCCCGCTGCCCGGCGGCGGCCGGCAGGCAGCGGGTGTCTCGCCGGTGTGCCCGCTCACCGGCCACACCGATTGGGCGCTGGCGGTGGCCTGGTCCCCTGATGGCACCCGCCTGCTCACCGGCGACGACGACAGCGCGCGGGTCTGGGACGCCGCCACCGCGGCGCCCCTGCACCAGCTCACCGGCCACACCGACGGAGTGCGGGCG
>JBDTAX010000141.1:0-37668 GCA_039924425.1 Pseudonocardiaceae bacterium | reverse complement strand
GTCGGGTGTGTCGCGCTCGGCGCCCAGATCGGTGCCGCAGATCAGTGCCGCTGATAATTGCTGGCCGTGCCATCCGCGGAAGGTGCGCGCATCGCAGCGAACCTGGATCCGCTAAGCCGGCCGATCGTACCGAGCAACCGGTTCATGATAGGCGATAGGTGATCGCCGACCAAATCCGGGGAAGACCCGCCGACAGCGCATCGGCGGGTCTTCCCCGGTTCAGGTGAGAATCTTGGTTACCCGGCCCGCACCGACAGTGCGACCACCCTCACGGATCGCGAACTTCAGGTTCTCGTCCATCGCGACCGGCTGGATGAGCTGCACCGTCATCTCGGTGTTGTCGCCCGGCATGACCATCTCGGTGCCGTCGGGCAGCGTCACGACACCGGTCACGTCGGTGGTGCGGAAGTAGAACTGCGGACGATAGTTGTTGAAGAACGGCGTGTGCCGGCCGCCCTCGTCCTTGGACAGGATGTAAACCTGAGCCTCGAACTGAGTATGCGGCGTGTTGGTGCCGGGCTTGATGACGACCTGCCCACGCTCCACATCCTCGCGCTTGATGCCACGAAGCAACAGGCCCACGTTGTCTCCGGCCCGGCCCTCATCGAGCAGCTTACGGAACATCTCGACACCGGTGACGATGGTCTTCGACGACTTCTCCTTGATGCCGATGATTTCCACCTCTTCACTCACCTTGACGATGCCGCGCTCCACCCGACCGGTGACCACAGTGCCACGGCCGGTGATGGTAAACACGTCCTCGATCGGCATGAGGAACGGCTTCTCGATCTCGCGCACCGGCTCCGGGATGTTGCTGTCCACAGCATCCATGAGTTCCAGGAGCTTCTTTCCCCACTCAGCGTCGCCTTCGAGCGCCTTGAGCGCCGATACACGGACGATGGGCAGGTCGTCGCCCGGATATTCCTGGCTGGACAGCAGTTCCCGGACCTCGAGCTCAACAAGCTCCATGATCTCTTCGTCGTCGACCATGTCAGCCTTGTTCAAGGCGACCACGATGTAGGGCACGCCGACCTGGCGGGCCAACAACACGTGCTCACGGGTCTGCGGCATCGGACCGTCGGTGGCGGCCACCACCAGAATGGCGCCGTCCATCTGGGCCGCACCAGTGATCATGTTCTTGATGTAGTCCGCGTGCCCGGGACAGTCAACGTGGGCGTAGTGCCGCTTCTCGGTCTGGTACTCGACGTGCGCGATCGAGATCGTAATGCCCCGCTGTCTCTCTTCGGGGGCCTTGTCGATCATGTCGAACGCTGATGCCTCATTCACGTCCGGGAACTTGTCGTGCAAGACCTTGGTGATCGCTGCGGTCAGCGTGGTCTTGCCGTGGTCGATGTGACCGATGGTTCCGATATTGACGTGCGGCTTGGTCCGCTGGAACTTCGCCTTCGCCACTGGTCTCGTCCTCCTGGACTCGTTCTCTTGGATCCGCTTGATCAGCGGGACCGTCGCCGGTCCTGATGTAGCGGCATGCTGTCAGGTGGTCTCGCTTACTTGCCGGTCATTCACCCGTCGCCTTGGCGATAATCTCCTTGGACACGCTAGCCGGGACCTCGGCGTAGGAATCGAACTGCATGGTGTAGTTCGCCCGCCCCTGAGTACGTGACCGCAGGTCCCCGACGTATCCGAACATCTCCGACAGCGGCACCAACGCCTTGATGACGCGGGAACCGCTGCGCTCATCCATGCTCCGGATCAGGCCCCGGCGTGAGTTGAGGTCACCAATCACGTCACCCATGTAATCATCGGGTGTGGTGACCTCGACCGACATCATCGGCTCCAGGATCACCGGGCTGGCCTTGCGCGCCGCCTCTTTGAAGGCCATCGAACCGGCGATCTTGAAGGCCATCTCGGATGAATCCACCTCGTGGTAAGCGCCATCCAGCAGGGTGACCTTCAGGCCAACCAGCGGATAGCCCGCGAGAATGCCGTACTGCATGGCGTCCTGCGCCCCGGCATCAACCGACGGGATGTACTCCCTAGGGATCCGCCCGCCGCTGACCTTGTTGTCAAACTCGTAGAGCGCGCCATCAGTGGCCTGCAGTGGTTCCAGCTTGATGATCACGCGAGCGAACTGGCCAGACCCACCCGTCTGCTTACGGTGGGTGTACTCCAGCTTCTCCACCGTCTTGCGGATCGTCTCCCGGTAGGCCACCTGCGGCTTGCCGATGTTCGCCTCGACTTTGTAGTCGCTGCGCATCCGGTTCACCAACACCTCGAGGTGCAACTCACCCATCCCGGCGATGATCGTCTGACCGGTCTCGTCATCTTGTTTGACCTGGAAGGTGGGATCCTCCTCGGCCAACTTCTGGATGGCGATGCCCAGCTTCTCCTGATCGCTCTTGGTCTTAGGCTCGATGGCGACCTGGATGACCGGGTCTGGGAACGTCATCGACTCCAGGATGATCGGCGCCTGCGGGTCGCACAGCGTTTCACCGGTGGTGGTCTCCTTCAGACCGATCACCGCGTATATGTGCCCCGCTCGGGCGTCATCGACCGGGTTCTCCTTGTTGGAGTGCATCTGGAACATCTTGCCGATGCGTTCCTTGCGCTCCTTGGTCGAGTTGATCACCTGCGAGCCTGCGGCGATCCGGCCGGAGTAGACCCGGATGTAGGTCAGCTTTCCGAAGAACGAGTGCGCGGCGATCTTGAAAGCCAACGCGGAGAACGGGTCGTCGATCGAGGGTCTCCGGGTGGCCGACGTGCCGTCGGGCAGCAGACCCACCACCGGAGGCACATCAAGCGGCGACGGCAGGTAGTCGATCACCGCGTCCAGCATCGGCTGCACGCCCTTGTTCTTGAACGCCGAACCGCACAACACCGGGTAGGCCTGGCTGTCCACGGTGAGCTTCCGGATGCCTGCCTTGATCTGCTCGGTGCTGAGTTCCCGGCCGGCGAGATAGAGTTCCATGAGCTCGTCGTCAGCCTCGGCGACGGCCTCGACCAGTTTCTCTCGGTACTCAGTCGCCGCGTCGACCAGGTTTGCTGGGATCGCCTCGACGGTGTAGTCCTCGCCCTTCTGCACCTCGCCGCGCCAGGTCAGCGCTCGCATTCTGACCAGATCGACGACACCTTCGAAGTCGGACTCCGAACCGATCGGTAGCTGGATGACCAGCGGGGTGGCACCGAGCCGCTCCCGGATCGTCCGCACGGTGAAGTAGAAATCCGCGCCCAGCTTGTCCATCTTGTTGACGAAACAGATGCGCGGGACGTCGTACTTGTCGGCTTGCCGCCACACCGTCTCGGACTGAGGCTCGACGCCCTCTTTGCCGTCGAAGACCGCAACAGCACCGTCGAGTACCCGAAGGTTGCGCTCCACTTCGACGGTGAAGTCGACGTGACCCGGGGTATCGATGATGTTGAGCTGATAGTCCTTCCAGAAGACGGTCGTCGCGGCGGAGGTGATGGTGATGCCGCGCTTCTGCTCCTCTTCCATCCAGTCCATCGTGGCGGCGCCGTCGTGCACCTCGCCGATCTTGTAGTTGATCCCGGTGTAGAACAGGACCCGCTCGGTCGTCGTGGTTTTGCCGGCGTCGATATGCGCCATGATCCCGATGTTGCGGACCCTGGCGAGGTCAGTCAGCACTTCACGTGCCACGAGAATTCATCCCTAGCTGTCTTGTAGAGTCGTTCGTCACCAGCGATAGTGCGCGAATGCCTTGTTCGACTCGGCCATCTTGTGGGTGTCCTCGCGGCGCTTCACACTCGCCCCGAGGCCGTTGCTCGCGTCGAGCAGTTCATTCATCAGACGATCGATCATGGTCTTCTCCCGGCGCTGCCGGGAAAAAGTGATCAGCCAGCGGAGCGCCAGCGTGGTGGAACGCACCGGACGCACCTCGACCGGGACCTGGTAGGTAGCGCCACCGACGCGGCGGCTCTTCACCTCAATGGCGGGCTTGACGTTGTCCAGCGCGCGCTTGAGCGTCACCACCGGGTCAGTGCCGGTCTTGTCCCGGCAACCCTCCAAGGCTTGGTACACGATCTTCTCTGCCACCGAGCGCTTGCCGCGCACGAGAACCTTGTTGACAAGCTGGGTGACCACCGGAGATCCGTAGACCGGATCGGAGTGCAGCGGTCGCTTCGGGGCGGGACCCTTGCGAGGCATCAGCCTTTCTCCTTCTTCGCGCCGTAGCGACTGCGGGCCTGCTTACGGCCCTTGACGCCCTGGGTGTCCAGCGACCCACGAATAATCTTGTAACGCACGCCGGGAAGATCCTTTACTCGACCACCACGCACCAGGACGATGGAGTGCTCCTGAAGGTTATGCCCCTCACCCGGGATGTACGCCGTCACCTCGACCTGGCTGGTCAGGCGTACCCGAGCGACCTTGCGCAACGCCGAGTTCGGCTTCTTCGGGGTCGTCGTGTAGACGCGGGTGCAGACTCCGCGCCGCTGCGGGCTCCCCTTCAGCGCTGCGGTCTTGGTCTTCGTGAGCTTGTCCTCACGGCCCTTGCGGACCAGCTGCTGGATGGTAGGCATGGACCAGCTTTCGTCGTCTTGAAGCTCTTGCTGTCGTGGTCGGGTGGTGCCGCGTACCGCAATGGGTTCGGCCACAGGTGTGCTGCGCGGCCGGTCACTCCGTATCCCGCAGTCGGGCGTGTCGCCGTGAGCCCAGGCTCTCTGTCGGGTAAAACCCGATGGGAGCTGGGCGGCACGGGCGCCAAGTCCGGAGCTGCGAGTTCTGCAGAACCCACACCACCAGGGGTGCACCGCCAACAGGCATACGGAGCGGCCCGACCAGAGTCGGGACCGGAGACCAGGATACCTGGCACATTCACCGGGGGTCAAAACGGGGTCAGACTGAGGAGGGAGGTACGTCGATGCCAGGTCCACTGGTCGGGCTGCGAGTGATCGAGCTGGCCGCGATTGGCCCGGGACCCCATGCGGCGATGCTGCTGGCGGATCTGGGAGCCGACGTGGTGCGAGTCGATCGCCCCGCGGGGGGCCTGCGCCGCACCGCGGCCGTCGATGACCAGATGCTTCGCGGCCGGCGCTCAGTGACGTGTGACCTGAAGAACCCCTCCGGTCGGGAAACCATGCTGCGGCTGGTGGAGCGGGCCGACGTGCTGATCGAGGGCATGCGTCCCGGTGTTACTGAGCGCTTGGGCATCGGCCCGGCCGACTGCCACGCCCGTAACCCTCGGCTGGTGTACGCGCGGATGACGGGATGGGGGCAGGACGGCCCACTGGCCGAGCGTGCCGGGCACGACATCAACTACCTCGCGCTGTCTGGCGTGCTGCACGCCATCGGGAACGCGGGAGGCAAGCCGGTGCCTCCGCTGAACCTGGTCGGAGACTTCGGCGGTGGCTCGATGTTCCTGGTTGCCGGAGTACTGGCCGCACTGTGGGAACGGGAGCGCTCCGGTGCCGGTCAGGTCGTCGACGCCGCCATGGTGGACGGGGTCAGTGTGCTGGCCCAGATGTTCTGGTCGTGGCGCGGCTGCGGGTTGTGGAGCGAGACTCGGGGCGGCAACCTGCTCGACTCGGGGGCACCGTTCTACGACACTTACGCCTGCTCAGATGGTCGATACGTCGCTGTCGGAGCGCTGGAACCGCAGTTCTACGCGGCACTGCTGGCGGGCCTGCGCCTCACCGGCGCAAACCTGCCCGGGCAGCTGGACCAGGCGGGGTGGCCAGCGTTGCGCCAGCGCTTCACGGCGGCATTCGCCAGCCGCACGCGCGACGAATGGGCGGCGCTGTTCGAGGGCACCGACGCCTGTGTGACCCCGGTGCTCACGTTCAGCGAGGTACCCGCGCATCCGCACATCGCGGCTCGTGACACTTTGATCGACTTGAGCGGGAAGCCCCAGGCGGCTCCCGCTCCGCGTTTCTCCCGTAGCTGCCCCGACTGGCCGACACCACCGAGGGAACCGGGGTCTGACACCACCGAAGTCCTCGCCGACTGGGGCGTCACGCCACCTGCCGCTGGTGGCTCCTGAAGAACTCCCTACCGCGGTGATCGGGTGCGACTCACCCAGCGAGCGCGGTGAGGAAAGCACGTGCGACGGGGTTGGCGGGCACACCGCTGGTCTGCCCATTCACGATCAGCACGGCGAAAGCCAGGTCACCCTGATAACCGGTGAACCAGGAGTCGGCCCGCGGTGGTTGCGTGGTGCCGTGCTCGGCGGTGCCGGTCTTGCCATACACCGCCCCTCCGGGTACGCCCGCGAGTTCCGTCGCGGTCCCCCGGGTGACCACGGCGCGCATGAAGTCGGGCAGGGCCGCCAAGGCCGCCGCGGGTGGGCTCACTGGCACATTCTTCGCCGTCGCGGGTTGCCCCTCGATGAGTACGGGGGCCGGGGTGGACCCGTTCGCCACGGTGGCCACCATCAGGGCATCGGAGAGCGGGCTGACCAGGTCGGTGCCCTGCCCGAAGGCGTTCGCGGCCTGTCCCACCGGATCCTTGGCTGTGGTGAACGAACCGCTGAAGGAGTCGACAGGCAGTTGCCAGCCCGCTCCGAAGCCGTATTCGGCGGCGGCGGTCCCGAGCGCACCGGCGGGGAGCTTCTCCGAGAGCAGGGAGAAACTGGTGTTGCAGGAGTGCGCGAAAGCGTCGGTCAAGCTGACGGTGCCGAGATTGAAGGCGTTCTCATTGGGAATGGTGCGGCCATCGATGGTGACTGTTCCCGGACAGGGCACTCGGGTGTCCGGTTGGGCTAGTCCGCTGGCCAGCACCGCGGTAGCGGTGACGATCTTAAAGGTCGAACCCGGTGGGTAGCGGCCGGCCAGCGCGATGTCGAATGGGGCGCTGGGGCTGTTGGCGACGGCGAGGATCGCTCCGGTCGAAGGGCGGACGGCCACGATCGCGGCCATCAGCCCGACCTTGGACAGCGCCGAGTCGGCCGCCCGCTGGACCCGGGTGTCGAGGGTCGTGTGCAGCGGGGAACCGGGATGCCCGGCGAACCGCATGAGTTGGGTGACGGTGTTCTCCTGCCGGTCCTGCACCTCAATGGTGGCGCTGGCGGTCCCGGCAAGCTGGCGGTTGTACACCTGCTGCAGCCCGGACAAGCCGATCTGGTCGGTGGCCAGATAACCGGGACCGGCTTGACGCAGGGCTTGCGCGGTGGGGTTACCGACCTGACCGAGCAGCGGTTGCGCGAAGTGCGGGCTCAGGCCGACCAGCTGGGTTCCGGTCCGGAAGACGGTACCGGGCAGGTCGTGGATCCGCGCCGCCACCGCGAGGTAAGCGGACTGCCGCAACGTGATCACCGGTACGAAGTCGGTCGGTTTCGCCTGTTCAACGGCCATGATGACATCGCTCGCGGTGACGTGCAGGGTCAAGGCGAGAGTCCCGGCCAGGTCGGTCAGATTGGTCACCAGCTTCGGCTCGACCCCGACGGTGACGGTGCTGACGTCGTTGACCAGCGACTGCCCGTTGTCATCGAGAATCGGCGCGCGCTGGGGCAGCGTCCGGCTCACCACGAGAGTATCGGCGTCGCCGAGCTGAGGATGCACGTCCTGGGGCTGCCAGTGCACCCGCCATTGGCCGTCGCTGGCCTGGGCCAGGGCGAGCTGTCCGGAATAGCGCCACGGTGTCGCCAGTCCCGGTAGCGTCCAGGACGCCTCGAACTCCATCGTGGTCCGGCCACCGGTGGTGGTGATCGCGCCGGGGGTGAGCTCGGTGGCGGTGGGGTCCAGCGCCTGGTGGGTGGCCCGCAACACCGGCGCTGCCGCAGCCGGGTTGTCCGTGGCCTTGGCCGCGGCAACGATGTCACCCTTCGCCCATGCGGTCAGAAACCTTTGACCACCCAGCTCCTGAGCACTAGCCGTACTAGAACAACCACCCAAAACCACCATCATCACGATGAGTCCAACCACCACCCCGTATCGCCCGCATTCAGCGGGCTGAGCGGGGTTATCGAGCCGTGATAACCCCGCTACGCCCGCTGAATGCGGATAGCGGTTGGTCAGCGGTAGTCCCGGCCGAAGTCGTAGTCGTCCAGGGGGACGGCTGCGCCGGTTCCGGTGGTACCGAAGACGTCTGGCGAGTAGTAGCCCTCGTCGTAGGATGGGATCGCGTAGGCTGCGGCCCTTGCCTCCTCGGTCGGCTGCACCTCGATGTTGCGGTACCGGTTGATCCCGGTGCCGGCCGGGATCAACTTTCCAATGATCACATTCTCCTTGAGTCCGAGCAGCTTGTCGCTCTTGCCCTGGATCGCCGCGTCAGTGAGGATCTTGGTCGTCTCCTGGAACGACGCCGCGGACAACCACGACTCCGTCGCCAGCGACGCCTTGGTGATCCCCATCAGGACCGGGCGGCCGGAGGCGGGCTCGTTGCCCTCCGACACCACCCGGCGGTTTTCCGACTCGAACTCACCGCGCTCGGCCAGCCCACCGGGGAGGAACTCGGTAGCTCCCGACTCGATCACCGTCACTCGGCGCAGCATCTGCCGGACGATGACCTCAATGTGCTTGTCGTGGATGTCCACACCCTGCGACCGGTACACCTGCTGAACCTCGCGAACCAGGTGCAGCTGCACCTCCCTCGGGCCCATCACGCGGAGCACCTCGTGCGGATCCACCACACCCTCGAGCAACTTCTGCCCGACGGTGACGTGGTCCTCGTCGGCCAGCGGTCGCTCAGTGCCATCAATGGTGATCACCGCAAGCCGCTGCCGCTTGGACAGCTTCTCGTAGACGATCTCCTCGCTGCCATCGTCCGGAATGATGGTGATCTTCCAGAATTTGTCGCCGTCCTCGACTCGCACCCGACCGTCGGCATCGGCGATCGGCGCCATGCCCTTGGGCACCCGGGCCTCGAACAACTCCTGCACCCGGGGCAGCCCGGTGGTGATGTCCTCACCAGCGATCCCGCCCTGGTGGAAGGTGCGCATGGTCAGCTGCGTGCCGGGCTCGCCAATGGACTGCGCAGCCACAATGCCGACCGCTTCACCCACGTCGACGAGCTTTCCGGTGGCCATGGACCGGCCGTAACACACTGAGCACACTCCGCTGGCGGCCTCGCAGGTCAGCACCGAGCGGACCTTGACTCGCGCGACTCCAGCGGCGACCAGCAGGTCGAGCGCGGGGTCCCCCAGGTCAGCTCCCCGAGACATGATCAACGTGCCGGAGCCATCCAGCACGTCCTCCGCGGTGCACCGGGCATACACGCTGGTCTGCACGTAGCGGTGCCGGACCGCCCGGGCCTCCGGTCCAGCTTCGAGGACCGGCATCTGGATCCCGCGTTCGGTGCCACAGTCGTGCTCCCGCACGATGACATCCTGCGAGACGTCCACCAATCGCCGGGTCAGGTACCCGGAGTCGGCGGTCCGCAATGCCGTGTCGGCCAGTCCCTTGCGGGCACCGTGCGTGGCGATGAAGTACTCCAGCACGCTCAAGCCCTCACGGAAGTTGTGCTTGATCGGTCGCGGGATGTACTCGCCCTTGGGGTTGGAAACCAGGCCACGCATTCCAGCCAAGGACCGGACCTGTGTCATGTTTCCGGCCGCCCCGGAAGACACGATCGTGAAGACCGGGTTGTCCTCTGGGAAGTTGGCCTCCATCGCCTTGGCCACCTCATCGGTGGCCTGCGACCAGATCTTCACCAGCTCGCCGTTGCGCTCGTCATGCGAGAGCACGCCACGCTGGTAACGCTTCTCCACCTGGTCGGCCTTGGCCTCGTACTTGTCCAGGATCTCCTGCTTCGCGGCTGGCACCACCACGTCCGAGCTGGACAGGGTCACTCCGGAGCGGGTGGCCCAGTGGAAGCCGGCATCCTTGAGCTTGTCCAGCGTCTGGGCGACGGCGACCATCGGGTACCGCTCCGCGAGGTCATTGACGATCACGGCCTGGCGCTTCTTGGGCAGTATGTCGTTGACGTACGGGTAGTCCTCGGGCAGCAGGTCGTTGAACAGCACTCGGCCCACGGTGGTGTCCGCGATCCACGCCGCTCCCGGTTCCCAGTCCTGGTTCTCCCGCAGCCCGTCCTGCTCGCTGACCGGAGGAACCACATTGCGCAGCCGGACCCGGATCTTGGCTTGCAACGAGATCGTGCCGCGGTCCAGTGCCATCAACGCCTCGGCCGGCGAGGAGAATGAGCGTCCCTCGCCGGTGTCGCCCGCACGGAGCTTGGTGAGGTGATACAGGCCAGTGACCATATCCAGCCGAGGCATGGCCAGCGGACGACCCGAAGCCGGGGACAGAATGTTGTTGCTGGACAGCATCAGGACTCGAGCCTCGGCCTGCGCCTCAGCCGACAACGGCAGGTGCACCGCCATCTGGTCCCCGTCGAAGTCCGCGTTGAACGCCTCGCAGACCAGCGGGTGCAGCTGGATCGCCTTGCCTTCGACCAGCTGCGGCTCGAAAGCTTGAATGCCCAGCCGGTGCAGGGTCGGCGCCCTGTTCAGCAACACCGGGTGCTCGGTGATGACCTCCTCGAGGACGTCCCACACCTGCGAACGTTGCCGCTCCACCATCCGCTTGGCCGACTTGATGTTCTGCGCGTGGTTGAGATCCACCAGGCGCTTCATCACGAACGGCTTGAACAGCTCCAGCGCCATCTGCTTGGGCAGGCCACACTGGTGCAGTTTCAGCTGCGGACCCACCACGATGACCGAGCGGCCGGAGTAGTCGACCCGCTTGCCGAGCAGGTTCTGCCGGAACCGGCCCTGCTTGCCTTTGAGCAAGTCAGACAGCGATTTCAGCGGACGGTTTCCGGGACCGGTTACCGGACGACCACGGCGACCATTGTCGAACAGTGCGTCAACGGCCTCCTGTAGCATCCGCTTCTCATTGTTGACAATGATCTCGGGCGCACCCAGGTCGATGAGCCGCTTGAGCCGGTTGTTCCGGTTGATCACCCGGCGGTAGAGGTCGTTGAGGTCGGAGGTCGCGAACCGGCCACCGTCGAGTTGCACCATGGGGCGCAGATCCGGCGGAATCACCGGCACGCAGTCCAGCACCATGCCCATCGGGTTGTTGCGGGTGATCTGGAAAGCAGCAACAACTTTGAGGCGCTTGAGCGCGCGCAGCTTTTTTTGGCCCTTACCGCTGCGGATGGTCTCGCGCAGATTGTCCGACTCGGCGTCGATGTCGAAGTTCTGCATCAGTTTCTGGATCGCTTCGGCACCCATCGCGCCGGTGAAGTAATCACCATAGCGGTCGTAGATCTCCCGGTAGAGCAACTCATCTATAATGAGCTGGCCGACCTCCAGCTTGGTGAACGTCTCCCAGATCTCATCGAGCCGGTCGATCTCACGCTGGGCACGGTCCCGAAGCTGGCGCATCTCACGCTCGCCACCCTCTTTGACCTTGCGCCGCACGTCGTTCTTGGCGCCTTCGGCCTCCAGCTCCGCGAGGTCAGCTTCCAGCTTCTGCGCGCGTGCCTCAATGTCGGCGTCGCGGCGGTCCGCGAGGCGCTTGCGCTGGACACCGATCTCGCTCTCCAGGGTCGGGAGATCGTTGTGCCGCTCCTCGGTGTTCACCGCAGTAATGGCGTAGGCGGCGAAGTAGATGATCTTTTCAAGATCTTTGGGAGCCAGATCGAGCAGGTAGCCCAACCTGCTCGGGACACCCTTGAAGTACCAGATGTGGGTCACCGGTGCGGCCAGCTCGATGTGACCCATCCGCTCACGACGCACCTTGGCCCGAGTAACCTCGACGCCGCAGCGCTCGCAGATAATGCCTTTGAAGCGAACACGCTTGTACTTGCCGCAGTAGCACTCCCAATCCCGAGTGGGACCGAAGATCTTCTCGCAGAAAAGACCGTCCTTCTCCGGCTTGAGCGTGCGATAGTTGATGGTCTCCGGCTTCTTTACCTCGCCGAATGACCATTGGCGGATGTCCTCCGCAGTCGCGAGGCCGATGCGGAGTTCGTCGAAGAAGTTGACGTCCAGCACGTCTCGTTCCTTCTCCCCTGTGTCGATGGAACCGTAAGGGTTGATGGGAACCCTAAGGGATTCGTGTCCGGTGCGCCCGGCGCGGGAGATGAGCGGGGGGAACACCCCCCGCGCCGGGCGCGGTCTTGGGAGCCGTTACTGCACGACGTCATCTACCGATGGAGACTCGGGGCGAGCCAGGTTGATACCGAGGTTGGCAGCTGCCCGCTCCAGATCCTCATCGTCGGAGTCCCGCATCTCGATCGCCGCCCCGTCGCTGGCGAGCACCTCGACATTGAGGCACAGCGACTGCAGCTCCTTGAGCAGTACCTTGAACGACTCTGGGATCCCGGGCTCGGGAATGTTTTCGCCCTTGACGATGGCCTCGTACACCTTCACCCGGCCAAGCACATCGTCGGACTTGATCGTGAGCAGTTCCTGCAGGGTGTAAGCCGCCCCGTAGGCCTGCATCGCCCAGCACTCCATCTCGCCGAAGCGCTGGCCACCGAACTGTGCTTTTCCACCGAGCGGCTGCTGCGTAATCATCGAGTACGGACCGGTCGAGCGAGCATGGATCTTGTCGTCTACTAGGTGCAGCAGTTTGATGATGTACATGTAGCCAACCGCGACCGGGTAAGGGTACGGCTCACCGGTTCGACCGTCGAACAACTGCGCCTTGCCGTCAGGTCCGACCATCTGCTGGCCGTCCCGGTTGGGCAGTGTCGAGTGGAGCAGCCCGGTGATCTCCTCTTCCCGCGCGCCGTCGAACACCGGCGTGGCGACCACGGTGCCAGGCTCGCCCGCGTACAGCTCCTCAGGTAGCCGGGAGGCCCACTCCGGATCACCGTCGATGCGCCACCCACTCTTGGCGATCCAACCGAGGTGTGTCTCCAAGATCTGCCCGATGTTCATCCGGCGCGGGACACCGTGAGTGTTGAGGATGACGTCCACCGGTGTCCCATCCGGCAGGAATGGCATGTCCTCCACCGGGAGAATCTTGCCGATGACGCCCTTGTTACCGTGTCGACCGGCGAGTTTGTCACCATCCTGGATCTTGCGCTTCTGCGCGACATAGACCCGCACCAGTTCGTTGACGCCCGGCGACAGCTCATCGTCGTCCTCCCGGGAGAACACCCGGATACCGATGACCTTGCCGGTCTCACCGTGCGGCACCTTGAGGCTGGTATCGCGCACCTCGCGGGCCTTCTCCCCGAAGATGGCGCGCAGCAGCCGCTCTTCGGGGGTCAGCTCGGTCTCGCCCTTCGGCGTCACCTTGCCAACCAGGATGTCCCCGGCCTGCACCTCGGCGCCGATACGGATGATCCCGCGCTCATCGAGATCCGCCAGCACTTCTTCGGAGACGTTCGGGATGTCCCGGGTGATCTCCTCGGCACCGAGTTTGGTGTCTCGGGCGTCGATCTCATGCTCGTCAATGTGGATCGAGGTGAGCACGTCGTCCTGCACCAGACGCTGGCTCAGGATGATCGCGTCCTCGTAGTTGTGACCCTCCCAGGGCATGATCGCCACGAGCATGTTCTTGCCCAAGGCCATCTCACCCTGGTCGGTGCACGGCCCGTCGGCGATCACTTGGCCGATCTCCACCCGGTCACCCTCAGCGACAATGGGTCGCTGGTTAATGCAGGTTCCCTGGTTGGACCGATGGAACTTGTGCATCCGGTAGGTCTGCCGGCTACCGTCGTCGGCCATAACGGTGACATAGTCGGCGCACAGCTCCTCGACCACGCCAGCCTTGTGGGCCACCACGACGTCACCGGCATCCACCGCGGCCCGCAGCTCCATGCCGGTTCCCACCAATGGCGCATGACTGCGCAACAGCGGTACCGCCTGACGCTGCATGTTGGCGCCCATCAATGCCCGGTTGGCATCGTCGTGCTCGACGAACGGAATCATCGCGGTGGCCACCGAGACCATCTGCTGAGGCGAGACGTCCATGTAGTCCACGCCCTGCGGATCGATGTAGTCGACGTCACCGCCCTTGCGTCGGACCAGCACGCGCTCCTCAGCGAAGTAGCCATCCTCGCCCAGCACCGCGTTGGCCTGCGCTTTGACGTACCGGTCCTCCTCGTCGGCGGTCAGGTAGTCGATCTGCTCGGTGACTTGACCATCCACCACCTTGCGGTAGGGCGTCTCGATGAAACCGAACGGGTTGACCCTGGCGAACGAGGACAGCGACCCGATCAGCCCGATGTTCGGACCTTCCGGGGTCTCGATCGGGCACATCCGGCCGTAGTGCGACGCATGCACGTCACGGACCTCGAAGCCGGCCCGCTCCCGCGACAGTCCACCTGGACCCAGCGCGGACAGTCGCCGCTTGTGCGTCAACCCAGCCAGCGGGTTGGTCTGGTCCATGAACTGGGACAGTTGGGAGGTGCCGAAGAATTCCTTGATCGCCGCCACCACGGGGCGGATGTTGATCAAAGTCTGTGGCGTGATCGCCTCGACGTCTTGAGTGGTCATCCGCTCGCGAACGACCCGCTCCATGCGGGAGAGCCCGACCCGGATCTGGTTCTGGATCAGCTCACCCACCGTGCGCAGGCGACGATTGCCGAAGTGGTCGATGTCGTCGGTCTCCACCGGAATCGTCGCGTCAGGAACACCATTCGCGGCGGGCATCGTCGTCTCGCCCGCGTGCAACCGGACGAGGTAGTCGATGGTGGTGACGATGTCGTCCTCGGTGAGCACCCCGTTGCGGTGCGGCAGGCGCAGGCCCAGCTTCTTGTTGGCCTTGTACCGGCCGACCTTGGCCAGGTCGTAGCGCTTGACCTTGAAGAAGAGGTTCTCCAGCAGCGCTTGCGCGCTCTCCTTGGTGGGCGGCTCGCCTGGCCGCAGCTTGCGGTAGATGTCCAGCAGCGCCTCGTCGGGGCCGATGGTGTGGTCCTTCTCCAGGGTGGCGAGCAGCGTCTCGGAGTGGGCGAAACGCGCGGCGATCCGTTCGGTCGTCCAGCCCAAAGCCTTGAGCAGCACGGTCACCGGCTGGCGGCGCTTGCGGTCAATCCGCACGCCCACCGTGTCGCGCTTGTCGACGTCGAACTCCAGCCAGGCGCCACGACTGGGGATGATCTTAACGCTGTAGACGTCCTTGTCGGTGGTCTTGTCCACCGCATGGTCGAAGTACACGCCAGGAGAGCGAACGAGCTGGGACACCACGACCCGCTCGGTCCCATTGATGATGAAGGTTCCCTTGTTGGTCATCATCGGGAAGTCACCCATGAACACCGTCTGCGACTTGATCTCACCAGTGTTGTTGTTGGTGAACTCCGCCGTGACGAACAGGGGTGCGGCGTAGGTCATGTCCTTGTCCCGGCACTCCTCCACGTTGGCCTTGACCTCGTCGAAACGGGGGTCTGAGAAGGACAGGGACATCGAGCCGGAGAAGTCCTCGATCGGAGAGATCTCTTCGAGCACTTCGGCGAGACCACCCATGGGCTTCTCGTCACCGGCGTCGATGCGGCGCTGGTACCACTTGGGGTCACCGGTCAGCCAATCGAACGATTGGAGCTGCAAGTCCAGCAGATTGGGGACCTGGAGCGGCTCACGGATCTTCGCGAAAGACGGACGGGCCGGAGCCCCCGGAAGGCGGGATACGGAGTTGTTCGCAGCAGAGGTCTTGGTCGGGCGGGAGACTGCCAAGATTGCGTCCTTCCGAACACTAGCGCTGCCGAGCGCAGGACCACGTGGTCAGCAGGTGACTACGCTCCCGGCGCGGTGTTGGTGCAGTTGCTGATCTAGTTGGAGAGGTGCTGTTGTCGTTTGCGGTCGTTACCTCTGGTTACTTCCAGCGACAGTAGGTCACCGTCGGGGCAGCCCACTTCACCCTGCACGCAGGGAAGTGAAGAGGGCAGCACAAAGAAGCAGTCTAACCGCTAGGACGGCGACTGTCCAGCACCGAACGAAGCCGGCGCAAACATGCCCCTAGAGTGACCTGCCAGACGCCGCCCGTCAAGAGTAGGTCGTCCGATCAGTGGTCGCACCAACACGATAAGCGGCCATATGGCCGACACGTGCGGCCTATCGATACAGGCATCGACAGCAGGGACGGGGCGGGTGAAAGTCCCCGCCAGAAGCGATCAGAACGGCTCCGCGTCGGCTATCTTCCACCGTCCGTTGACCCGCTGCGCCGTGACGAGGAGCCTGCCGAAGGCTTGGCTTGGTTCGGCCTGACCACTCTGGTGAGCCTGCTGGTCGAGAAACACCACCACCACGGCCCGGTCACCGTCGAGCGTCTTGACGGCCAGAGCGGGCACGCTCGCCACCACCACCGCGTGTTGTGGCGCGGCCAGCTCCCGGCGCGGCTTGGCGAACTGCTGCTGAAAGCTGTCGGCGAACGGACCGGTGATGACCTGGGCGGCGGCTCGTTCGTCGCTGTCCAACTGGGAGAAGTCATAGGAGTAGACGCGTTGCACCGCCTCGCGCACCTGCCCTGAGACTTGGGCTGTGGTACCGGCATCGATCAGAGCGTCGTTTCCCGTCGCGGCGGACCCGGCCAGCCCGCCTGCTTCACCGCGGAACCAGGCCGCGAGACCCAGCGCGATCACCATGGCGGCGACCACCACCACCAGCGTCGCCACCTCGGTAACCCGCCGGGGCGGCTTCGCCACCTCCTCAGTGGGGGCGGATTGCGGTGGAGCCGGGGTGATCATCTTTGGCTTTCTCCCTCATCTCGGGACGCAGTCACTCTCAGAGAACTGGGAACTGAGGTTGCGGACTTTATTTCGGGGATGAGGCGGGCGGGCAGGCTCCAGGCTCCGAGTAAGCACCACCGACCGGCGCCAGCGCGCCGACCTTCCAGGCATCACCGGTCCGGATCATCTCGAGCCCGACGCGCCGCTGCGTGCAGCTCGGGTCACCCTGCTCGGATTGAGACGTCACGTCCACCCCGACGAGCACTCGCGCGATGCCAGAACGCTCATCAAGTGAGGCCACCGCAGCGTCGAGAACCCGCGCGGAAATGATCGTTTGCGAGTCCGTTATGGCACGGGCGTAGGTGTCGCGGTTGGTCCGCAGCAAAGTGAGCAGCGGCCCGGCCGCGGACTGTTCCCACAGCGTCAGCCCATCCTGCACCCGCCGATAATCGAGCGTGTTGAGGGTGAGCGTGGCCCGTTGCGCGTCCCGCAGCACGGCGTCTCGGTCCATCCCCAGCGCAACGGACTTGTCGTGCGCGATCCGGTACCAGGACACGCCGAACCAGCCCGCCGCGGTGGCGGCGAGCACGGCAACAACCGTGACCACGAGGGTAACCATCCGAAGCGGACCGCCGCGCAGAACTCGCTCCGGGAGGGTGCGCGTGGTGGCGATGCTGGTCATGGCCATCCAGGGTTAGAGGGGCAAGTGGTGAGGGCGGGCGCCTAAGGTCTCTCGCGATGGCTCCCGAGCGTGCCGAGGAGGTAGTCCGTGAACACCAGGCATAACGAAGGACACCGGGAGATCGCACCCGGTCGGTCCGCGTACTGGCAGGCCTGGCTGCCCCGGGAGCAGGCCCGGGCGCTCGTCGTCATCGTGCACGGTGTCCATGAGCACTCGGCGCGCTACGCGCACGTCGGATCCCGGCTGGCGGCGGCGGGCTTCGCGGTCTACGCCGCGGACCATCGCGGGCACGGCCGATCCGACGGTCGGCGCGGCAACATCGAGCGAATGGCGCTGATCGTGGCGGACTTGAGCGCTTTCGTGCGGTTCGCCCGCGAGCGGCATCCAGGCCTGCCGGTGTTCATGATCGGCCACTCGCTCGGCGGATTGATCGCGCTGAACTGGGTCACTGAATTGGGGGTTACTGAATCCGAGGTCACCGAATCGGGAGCCTTGCTGGACGGGCTGGTCGTGTCCGGACCGGCAGTGCAACCGGCCGTTGGCTCGGCGCTGCTGAAACGGCTGGCTGGGGTGCTCTCGAGAGTGGTCCCCAACCTCGGTGTGGTCGCCCTGGACGCCGATCAGAAGATCAGTCGAGATCCCCAGGTGGTCCGGGCCTACCAGGAAGATCCACTGGTGTACCACGGCAAGCTCAAGGCCCGGACCGGAGCCGAGATCCTGGCGACGGTGGAGAGCTTGCCCGCCCGGCTGCCACGGCTGTCCATGCCGCTGTTGCTCCTGCACGGCACCGCCGACCAGATATGCGCCCCCGCCGGCTCGATGTTGGTGCGCGACAACGTGTCCTCCCGAGACACGACGTTGATCCAGTACCCAGGCCTCTACCACGAGCTGTTCAACGAGCCCGAGCGCAACCAGATCCTCACCGACCTCATCACGTGGCTCAACCACCACCTGCCCACCACGCATTCAGCGAGCTGAGCGGGGTTTTCGAGGTCGAATAACCCCGCCGCGCCCGCTGAATGCCCTGGGTGGGGGTTAGGTGAGGGTGATTTTGGCGCCGGCTTCTTCCAGCTTGGCCTTGGCGGCCTCCGCCTGGTCGCGGGGGACGCCTTCCAGGATGGGTTTGGGGGCGCTCTCCACTAGGTCCTTGGCTTCCTTGAGGCCTAGGCCGGAGACTACCTCGCGGACCACCTTGATGACCTGGATCTTCTTCTCGCCGATGGCCTCGAGGACAACGTTGAACTCGTCCTTCTCCTCGACTGCCGGGGCATCGGCGGCTCCGGTGGCCGGACCCGCCGCCATCGCGACCGGAGCCGCGGCGCTGACCTCAAAGGTCTCCTCGAACTTCTTCACGAAACCGCTCAGCTCGAGAAGCGTCATGTCCTTGAACGCATCGAGCAGATCGTCGGTGCTCATCTTCGCCATGATGGCGTCCTTTCTTTCGTCTTTTTCGTCAGATTGAGTTGATCAGTCCCGGGCTGGTCCTCAGCTAGTCCTCAGCGTGGTCGCCGGTCGGTAACCGCTTGTCGCGCAGCGCCGCGGCCAACCGAGCCACCTGGGACGCTGGTTCGGCGAACAGTCTGGCGGCCTTGCTGAGATTGGCCTTCATCGCGCCGGCCAGCTTGGCCAGCAGCACCTCGCGAGACTCCAGGTCCGCGATCTGGGCGACCTCGGCAACCGTGAGCGCACGACCGTCCAGATAGCCACCCTTGATCACCAGCGCGTTGTGCTCTTTGGCGAAATCACGCAGCGTCTTGGCCGCGAACACCGGCTCGCCGTGTACGAACGCGATCGCGGTCGGGCCGATGAACAGCTCATCGAGACCTTCCACCCCGGCGTCTCGGGCGGCGCGCGAGACCAGAGTGTTCTTGGCGACCCGATAGCTGGTTGCGGCGCCGAGAGAACGACGCAAGCTGGTCAGTTGGGTCATGGACAGGCCGCGGTACTCGGTCACGACCGCAGCCGTGGCGGTGCGGAATTGGTCCGCGATATCGGCAACGGCGTCGACCTTGTCCGGTCTAGCCATGGATCGCCTCCTTGGTCAGTGCCGGCTGAGCCGGCGGTGGTCACAGTGCCGGCTGAGGCTAGAAACGACAAACGCCCCGGCGCGGAAGGCACGGGGCGGAACCAGGCCGCGCGCGAACGCGCAGCGTGCAGGTCGAACCACATCCTCCTGCGCGGGTCGCCCGCAGTCGCGGACCTTCGTCCGTGCCCCTGTTACATGGAACCTCAGTCACATGGAACCTCAGGAGCACGGAAACCAGCGGTCTTCGGTGGAACCGCAGTGAGTTTAGGCCAACGACACCGTCCCCGCCAAATCAGTCCTCCTCCCCCAGGTTTTGGCTCACCATGGACGACACGGTGGTGACGCGGGCTCGGCAGGCCTCCGCCGCCGAGGCCGGATACTGTCCGCCTGGACCGAGCGGACCGTCCGACATCTCAGGTGCGCGGAAGGGCTCGAGTTGGGGCCCGACCGTGGTGGGCAACGGTAGGCTTTCGCAATGAACGAACCGGCGGTTAACGCAGCTACACGGTGGGCCACAGGCCTAGCGGGCTGGGCGATTCCGGCGCACATTCTCGCGGCCGCCCCAGAGTCGCCATGGGGCTACCCGCCACAACTGTTTGTTGACGCTGCCCACACCGCGATGACCGAGGACACCCCCTCTCGCCGGGTGGCGGCTGACGCTTTACCCGCCTGCGGCACGGTCCTCGACGTGGGCTGCGGCGCCGGCGCGGCAAGCTTTCCCTTGACTGATCGTGCGGAGCGAATCATCGGAGTCGACGCGAGCAAAGAGATGCTCGTGGCCTTCGCCGCGGGCGCGGACCGCCTTGGCGTCAACCATGAACAGATATGTGGCCAGTGGCCCGTCGTCGAAAGCGAAACCCCGATCGCGGACGTCGTGGTCTGTCACCATGTCCTCTACAACATCGCCGCCATCGTGCCCTTCACGCAGGCCCTCGACAGGCACGCCCAGCGACGCGTCGTGGTCGAGATCACCGACCAACACCCCCAATCGACTCTCAACAGCATGTGGCGCCACTTCCATGGCCTAGTCCGACCTGACACGCCCACCGCGGCGGTCCTGATCGAAACGCTGCGCGACGAGGGATTCGACCCCAGCGTTGAACGCTTCACCAGGCCAAGCCGGCTCGCGGCCCAAGACCCAGCCGAGGCTGTCGCCTTCGCCCGTCGCCGGCTATGCTTGCCCGCTGAGCGCGACCCTGAAGTGGCTGAGATACTGTTTACGCTCGAAGAACACGCGCGGTCCCAGCTGGTCACTCTCTTCTGGACAAGCAGTGGTATGGCCGGTGCCAGGTGAGTGGGATGCCCGAGAGTGAGTTAGTGGTGGGCTTCGGCGGATGGACCGGGTAACCAGCGGTGGTTGAGTCTGAGTCGGTACGCTGGTCGCGCCGTCAGTGGGATCTGGTCGAGAGGGTGTGTGCTGATGTCAGCGGAGGAGTCCGGGAGGCTGGGACCCCGGTCCGGCTACCGCGCCGACGCGGTTGCCTCTAGCGCCCGGGACGCACCCGAGGGGACGACTGTCCGTCTCGCTGGCCGGGTCATGCTCTGGCGCCGGATGGGCGGACTCGTCTTCGGGCACCTGCAGGACCGCAGCGGACGTGTTCAGTTTTCGTTGGCACGGAATGACTTGGGCGAAGAGCTCTTCAAGGCGTGGTCGCGGGCGGTCAAGGTCGGGGACTTCGTCGGGATCGCTGGCAGCCTCTACACCACCCGCCTCGGTGAACCGACAGTAGCGGTGTCCGAGCTGACGGTATTGAATCGGACAGTCCGCGCATTGCCGGACAAGTGGCAGGGCCTGTCGAACGTGGAAGCACGCTACCGGCGCCGGTACCTCGACCTGCTGGTCAACGCCGATTCCCGGGATCGGTTCCGGACCAGAGCGAAGATCATCCATCGTATCCGCCGGTTCCTCGACGACAACGACTTCCTCGAAGTCGAGACACCGATTCTGCAGGAGGCGGCGTCCGGGGCGGCCGCGCGCCCGTTCGTGACCCGGCACAACGCCCTGGGTGAGGACTTCTACCTGCGGATCTCACCGGAAACGCTGCTCAAACGCGTCGTCGTCGGCTCGCTTGACCGCGTTTACGAACTGGGTCGCAACTTCCGCAACGAAGGCATGGATTCCTCACACCTCCAGGAATTCACCATGCTCGAGTGGTACGCGGGTTACTGGGACTACCGCGACAACATGACTTTCATTCGCGAGCTGATCCTCGCGGTGCTCGACGACGTTCTCGGCACCCGGACGGTCACTTACGGCAGCGTGAAACTCGATTTCGGTGCCGACTGGCCAGAACTGGACTATCGTACCGAAATCGCCCGGCGAACCGGCATCGACCTCAGCGTTGTCCGCGACCTGCCGACACTGCGGGAGCACGTCACGAAGCTCGGTCTGGATGTGGAGGAGGCGGTGTCCTACACGGGACTCGTCGACCTGCTGTACAAGAAGACGCTCCGGCCCGAACTCATCCAGCCATGTTTTCTGGTGCATCACCCGGCGGAGCTGGCCCCGCTCGCCCGGCGCAGCGATGCGGACCCGACCAGGCTCGACATGTTCCAGGTCGTCGTCAACGGCTGGGAGATCGTCAAGGCGTACTCGGAACTGATCGACCCGGCCGAGCAGCGGCTACGGCTGGAAGAACAAGCCGAGCTGCGCGAAGCCGGCGACGAGGAAACCATGATGATGGAAGAGGACTTCATCGAGGCGATGGAGTACGGGATGCCACCGATGTCCGGTCTCGGCCTCGGCATCGACCGATTCGTCGCCCTGCTCACCGACGCGGCTACCCTGCGGGAAGTTGTGCTCTTCCCCGCCATGCGCGGCACCAAGAAAGATCAGACCGACTAGCGACGGCTGAGCCAGCTCGGTGCCGCGAGGGCGATTGGCTCAGCCAGCGACGGGCTCGTCGGTGTGCAGGTTGCGGGTGCGGTTCGGGTCGACCGGGATGCCGGGACCCATGGTGGTGGAGAAGTTAATCTTCTTCAGATAGCGCCCCTTGGCGGACGAGGGCTTGCTGCGCAGCACCTCGTCGAGCGCGGCGGCATAGTTCTCCACCAGCTTGTCGGTGTCGAACGAAACCTTGCCGATGATCAAGTGGAGGTTGGCCTGCTTGTCCACCCGGAAGTTAATCTTGCCGCCCTTGATCTCCACGATGGCCTTGGCGACATCGGGGGTGACAGTGCCGGTTTTGGGGTTGGGCATCAGGCCGCGCGGACCGAGAATCCTGGCTATCCGGCCAACCTTGGCCATCTGGTCGGGTGCGGCGATGGCGGCGTCGAAGTCCAGCCAGCCACCCTGGATGCGCTCGATGAGATCCTCAGAGCCGACGGCGTCAGCGCCGGCAGCCAACGCTTGCGCCGCCCGGTCACCGGTGGCGAAGACGATGACGCGGACGGTCTTGCCGGTGCCGTGCGGCAGACTCACCGTGCCGCGGACCATCTGATCGGCTTTGCGGGGATCAACGCCTAGCTGCATGGCCACCTCGACGGTGGCGTCCATCTTGCTGGGGGACGTTTCCTTGGCCAGTGCCGCAGCCTCCAACGGGCTGTAGAACCGGTTGCGGTCGACCTTCTCGGCGGCCTGGCGATAGGCCTTGCTGCGCTTCATGTGTCTGTCCTTTGGCTGGCAGATCAGCTATCTGGCGGATCAGCTATCTGGCGGATCAGTCGTGGTGCGGACCAGCGCTGGCCCTCCCACGCGTACGGTGCGAGCAGGGATTCAGTCGACGACGGTGATGCCCATCGAGCGGGCGGTCCCAGCGATGATCCTGATCGCGGCGTCAATATCAGTGGCGTTGAGATCCTCAAGTTTGCGCTCAGCGATAGCTTGGAGCTGAGCGCGACCGACCTTGGCGACCTTCGTCTTGTTCGGTTCCGCCGACCCTTTGGCCACTCCAGCCGCTTTGAGCAGCAGTATCGAGGCGGGCGGGGTCTTGAGCACAAACTCGAACGAGCGGTCCTCGTAGACCGAGATCACCGCAGGTACCACCTCACCACGGTTGTTCTGCGTCGCGGCGTTGTAGGCCTTGCAGAACTCCATGATGTTCAGGCCGTGTGGACCCAGCGACTGCCCGACTGAGGCAGGGTTCGCGGTACCGGCCTCCAGCGCGAGCTTCACGGTCGCCGTGAGCCGCTTTCGTTTCTTGGGGGGCATGGTTCCTTCCTCACAGTTCCTTCCTCATACCTGATGAATCCCGACCGGCCCGCGCCGGTCAGATCTTGGCGACCTGGCTGAACGAGAGCTCGACTGGAGTCTCTCGACCGAAGATCGAAACCAACACTTTCAGCTTCTGCGCGTCGATGTTGACTTCGTTGATCGTCGCCGGCAACGTGGCGAACGGACCGTCCATGACGGTGACCGACTCGCCCACTTCGAAGTCAACCTCGATCGTGGGCTTGGCGCCACCGAGACTTCCCGCGTGCTTGCCGGCGCCAGCCGCCCCCTTGGGCTGCGCCACGCGCGGGGCGAGGAACTTCAGCACCTCGTCCAGGGTCAGCGGTGATGGTCGAGAGGTGGCACCGACGAACCCGGTGACCCCCGGCGTGTTGCGCACCGCGCTCCAGGAAGCATCGTTGAGATCCATCCGGACCAGAATGTAACCGGGCAGCACCTTGCGCTGCACCTGCTTGCGCTGACCGTTCTTGATCTCGGTGACTTCTTCGGTGGGCACTTCCACCTGGAAGATGTAATCCTCGACATCGAGAGTCTGGGTCCGGGTCTCCAGGTTCGCCTTCACTTTGTTCTCGTAGCCAGCGTAAGAATGCACCACATACCACTTGCCGGGCGCCTTGGCCAGCGCGGCTCGGAACTCCTCGACCGGGTCGAGCGGCTCCGGTGGCTCGAGCGGCGCCACCTCCGCGTTCCCGTCCGCTTCAGCAATGGCCTCGCCGCGCTCGGGTGCATCGACCTCGGGTGCATCGACCTCGGGCGTATCGACCTCGGGCGTATCGACAGCGAGCAGCCCCGTCAGCTCCTGCCCGTCTTCGGCGGAAGTCTCTCCGGGGAAAGTCACAGTCGGTCTCGCTTTCTTTGCTTGCGTCATGCCGTGCTGGTCGTCAACGCCGCACCCAGGTACCCGGCATCAGCCGAACACGGTCAGCACGGCCCGGCCCAGCCCCATGTCGAGCAACGCGACAAATGCCACCATAAAGCTGACGAAGACCAGCACGACGGCGGTATAGACCACCAGCTCCCGGCGGGTCGGCCAGATGACCTTGCCGAGCTCGGAAACGACCTCACGGAGGAACTGAATCAGCCGGGCCGGCGCGGCCGGCTTGGCCTCGGCAACGTCCCGAGCCCGAGTCGGGTGGCCCTTGCCCGGGTCAGTGGACCGCTGCGCCCCGGTTGGCCGACTGGTGGATCGCACCGGGCGCACGGCATCAGCGGGCAGCGAGACGTCGGGCGACGACCCAGACTGCTCCAGCCAGTCCTGCGTCTCGTGGGCGCGATCCTCGCTCACGCTGGTGATCCTCCGATTAGCTGGTATAGGTTGACGTCGTTGGTGACGACAACGTCGTTGGTTGACAACAACGCAGGGGCGACAGGACTTGAACCTGCAACCTGCGGTTTTGGAGACCGCTGCTCTACCAGTTGAGCTACACCCCTTTGACCAGGACCCCCCGGCCCAAAGCAGTGTAGGCCACCGCGGCCGGCACCCTCCAACGCCCCCACGCTCCATACGGAGCTGGGCAGGCTCAGGCCAGCGCGATGGTGGCGCTGGCCTGACCGAGGACGGGTTGGCCAGCGCAGCGGGCGCTGATGGTGACGATCACGGTACCGTCATCGCGTTGTTGCGCCACCGTGCCGGACAGCTCCAGGAGCGCGCCTTCAGCACCATCGGGCACAACGACCGGTCGGGTAAAGCGGACCGAGCACGCCACCACCGCCCCCGGGTCACCGGCCCAAGCCGTCACCAAGCGGGTTGCCAGCGCCATGGTGAGCATCCCGTGCGCGATCACGTCAGGCAGCCCGACTTCCTGAGCGACCCGGTCGCTCCAGTGGATCGGGTTGAAGTCGCCGGAGGCTCCGGCATAGCGGACCAGCTCGGCCCGGGTGAGGCGAACCCGCAGTCCAGGAAGCTCCTCGCCCGCAGTCACCTCACCTCGGCGGCGTCGGCTCACCGGTCCTCCCACCGAAGAACCAGCACAGACTTGGCCGTCGTCACCGGCTCGCCGGCCGCGTCAGCGATCCGGCAGCTCACCGTGAGCATGTCGTTACTTCCCATGGCGCGGACATCGTCGATGTGCAGGGTCGCGACCAGCTCGTCACCAGCCTGGATCGGCCGGTGGTGAGTGAACGACTGCTTGCCGTGCACCACCCGGCTGTAGTCCAGACCAAACTCGGGGTCGCGGAACAGTGCCCGTTGCGCCCGGAACGCCAAGATGATCGCGAAGGTGGGCGGCGCGATCACATCGGAGTACCCGCACGCACGGGCGGCATTGGGATCACGGTAGACCGCGTCGTCGTCGCCGATGGCCTCGGCGAATTCCCGGATCTGCTCGCGTCCCACCTGGTAGGTACCGGGCGCGGGGTAACACCGGCCGAGCAGGGCGGGGTCCAGTGCCATCCGCACGTCACCCGTCGACACACACCAGGTCAGCGGGTCTCGCGGTGCGCCCGGTGCGTTTTGCAGTTCGGGCAGTACTTGCGGAGGCTGAGCCGGTCGGGGTCGTTGCGCCGGTTCTTCTTGGTGATGTAATTACGGTGCTTGCACTCCTCGCACGCCAGCGTGATCTTGGGTCGAACATCAGTGGCGGCCACGGGACCTCTCTCTCAGCGAAGCTGTCATCACCTGCGGTGGGGTACTGCGCCGTCCAGCGCTTCACACGCTGGGCCGATGGTAGCGGTGGCCGGACTCGAACCGGCGACACAGCGATTATGAGCCGCTTGCTCTTCCGACTGAGCTACACCGCCTTCACGGGCTGCGCCATCTTCCGGAGCACCCCCTGCGAGCCCCAATACGGAATCGAACCGTAGACCTTCTCCTTACCATGGAGACGCTCTGCCGTCTGAGCTATTGGGGCAGCCTTCTTCGCCGTTCTTCCCGCTCAGGTCGGCCAGACGAGCACGGCGACACTTATTCTACACAACGCCGGAGCGGTCACCGGACCAGGGTGAGCACGGTCTGCGCGCGCGCTCCGGCGGCGCGGACGGTCCGGGCGGCCAACCATGCCTCGAACCGGTCCGACCCCAGCGGCCGAGAGAACAGGTAACCCTGCGCGACGTCGCAGCCCATCTCCAGCAGCAGGTCCCGGGTGGCATCCTGCTCGACGCCTTCCGCGACGACGATCAACCCGAGCGAGTGGCCGAGGTCGACGATGGCGCGGACCACCGCAAGGTCGCCGAGATCACTGGCCATCCCCAGCACGAAGCTCTTGTCAATCTTGACTTCGTCGACCGGCAGGCGCCGCAGGTAGGTCAGCGAGGAGTATCCGGTGCCGAAGTCATCCACCGCGATACGCAGACCCAGCCCGTGCAGCTCACGCAACACCGGCAACGCGCGCTCCGGATCACTCATCACCGCCGATTCCGTGAGCTCGAAACTCAGCAGCGCGGCGGGCACCCGATGCCGGGTCAGGGCGTCGGCCACCCGGCGGGGAAACCCGATGTCGGCCAAGTTGCGCACCGAGAGGTTGACCGCGACCGACAGCGACAACCCACGGTCCAGCCAGCCGCGGCACTGGGCCAGGGAGCGGTCGAGCACGTAGTCGGTGAGCGGGTTGATCAAGCCGGTGGTCTCGACGAGGGGGACGAACTCCGCTGGGTCGATCATCCCGAAATCCGGATGGTGCCAGCGCACCAGCGCCTCCACCCCGATCACTTGGCGGGTGGGCAGCGCCAGCTGGGGTTGGAAGTACACGTCGACCCGCCCGGTGTCCAACGCGTGGCGGAACTGGGTGACGAGCTGGAAACGGCGCAGCAGGGCCTGGCCCATGCTGGGCAGGTAGCTGCGGACGGTCTCGTCACCGCCGCGTGCGGCGCGCAAGGCCACATCGGCCCGTTGCAGCAGGGTGTCCGCGTCCCGGGTGGGCTCGATCCCAGTCAGCGCCACGCCGACCACCGCGTCGCACTCCACGGTGAGCTTGTCGACCGGGTAGGGCTCACTCAGCGCCGCCTGCACCTGCTCGGCCACCTGCAGTGCCCGTTGCGGGCACGCGTCCGGAAGCAGCGCGGCAAACGTGTCCCCCGCAAGCCGGGCCATGAGCGCCTGGTCAGGTAGGGCATGGCGAAGCCGCTCGCCCGCGCCCAGGATGACTCGATCGCTCCAGACGTGGCCCAGCGCATCGTTCACCGAGGACGACAACCCAAGCTCAATGGCGATCACGGCGCACGGTGTCGAGTCCCGGCGCAGCACCTCATTGACGGCCTCCCGGAAACCGAGTCGATTGCGCAGGTCGGTGAGGCTGTCGTGGTAGGCGTCGTGGCGCAGTTGAGCCAGCAGCCGGCAGTTGTCCAGCGCGGTGGCGAGATGGCTGGCCAGCGTCTCGACCAAGCGCACGTCAGCTGACCCGAAGCCGCGCACCCGACTCTGTCGATCATGCACCTCAATGACGCCCAGGAGCTGATCCGCCCCCCACAGGGGTACCACCAGCATCTCCGAGACGGCCCTGGTATCCAGGACCGAGGCGACGCCCAGATCACCACAACCGCTCACCAGCCGCCGCACCTGCCCGGTCGCCACCTGCGGAGCAGACGAATCAGCCGCTGTCAGCGGGTCGGCAGCGGACACGACAGTCGCGCGCGGTTCAGCGGACAGGACCGCGGCGACGTCGCGACGCGACAGTGGAGCGGGCAGCGCCAGACCAGCGACCACCGTGTGCGGCGCGCCCCGCACGGTTATCTGGTGCAGTACGACGCGGGTGGCGTTGAGCTGTTCCCGGACCAGCTCCATGGCGGTGCTCCAGACGCCGTCATCCAGTTCTGGTGCCCCGTCGTCGCCACCCCGCCCGGCCACCGCCACCCGCAGGCTGAGATCGTTGAGCACACCGAGGTCACGGTGGTCGCGCAGGAGTCCGTAGTAGGCGCGGTACACGGCGGCCACCGTCACCGCCAGCAGGCCCACCAGCGCCGCACCCCACGGCACCACCCGCACGGTCTCCGCGGCGGTGAGCCCGAGCGTGGCGTTGAGCAGGCCGGTGAGGTAGAGATGGACCACCGGGCGCGCACTCTCGCCAGGGCGCCTGCGGTCCAGCAGCACAATGAAGACCCAGGTCAGCCAGGAAGTGATGGCGTGCGCGATGACGAACCCGGCGAGCAGCGCGCTCCAGCGCGGCAGACCGGGCCAGATGGGCGCGAACAGCAAGCGGGCCGTGAGGTCGGTGAGCGCGACGATGAGGGTCGCGTAGGAGAGGTTGAACAGCAGCTTGGACCAGCTATCGCGGCGCAGCAACCGGGCGATGAACACCACGCCGACATAGGCGGCCAGCACGACTGGGCCAGGGAGGTACAGCAAGCCGAACATCAGCGGGATCTCGGTGGGAGTGATCCGCGCGGTGTCGCGGCGGACCTCGACCTCGGCACCCAGGGCTCGCGCGATCCCGAATGCCACCGCCAGCACGAGACCGCCGAACAGCGCGGCGCGATCTGGGGTGAACGACGCCGTGCCCACCACGATCGCCCCCGCCACCCCGGCGATGAACGCGAGGGTGCCGACGAAGCCCGTCGAAGCCAGAGCTCGGCCGCTCGTCAGCACCGCACCCGACGGGCGCCATCTCATGTCCATCGCATATCCATACAGTCCTCCATGCGTGGTTCAAGGGCTGCGTCCTCCCCCGCCCGCAGCCCCGATCAGTGCCTACTCTTCGAGCGGATTGGGCGGATTGCGGAACTCGGCTAGGCGGACCTTCAGCCGACTTCCGCGCCATACCTGCCGATCTCGACGCCGTCGCGCAGACCCGCGAAGACGGGCACGGTGGTGCGGACAGGAGCCATCAGTCACCTCCAACCACTTAAGCATCCTGGATCGGATAGTTACAACAAGTGAGATGAACATTAACTCACTTGGGTGCAGGGTAGCCTCTTTAGTGTTGCATCGCCACTCGGCTAATCCGGTCCGCGACCAGAGGTCGAGTGCCGAAAGCCGCCTCCGGCCTAGCGTCACCGATCGAGTACTCAGCGCAGGATGGTCCGCACGGACACCGCGCTCGACGAGCTTGCCCCGGCCCTGCGCATTGCCTCATTCAAGCGTGGCCAGACTGAGGGCTTCTTTGGCAAGGCTAAGCTCATCCGAGGGGACGCCTTTTGGTGAGCTCAGCCATCCGCCGCGATCCCGGGGCCGGACATGCAGGTCGACATAGCACCCGTAGTCGATGGCGAACCCGTCATAGAGTGTCCCGGGACTTTTCGAATCCACGATGCCGCGTTGCAGCACGTGCAGCAGGCGCGCGTCGTAGAGCTCGTCGATCGTCCCGTGCCGCGCGTCCAGCTGGTCGAGCAGGAAGGTGCGGGAGCGGCGCCGGCCCACCACCTCATCGATCAGCAACCGCAGCATCTGGCGGCCCGGCTCGTTCGCGTTGATCGCGGTCTGCTTGTCGCGCAGGTACCAGTCCCGGGCCGCCCGGCGCACGTCCGCCAAGCTGATCGGCTCGTCGCGGGCGTGCTGCGCGGACAGCGCGGCGATGTTGATCGCGTCCCTGGGCACGCCCTCCGCCGCGCGCACCAGCTCGGAGAAGGTGTTGCGACAGAAGGTGGCCTCAATGAAGCTGGCCGGATCCGGCGGCGGATCGTAGATCATTTTGGCCAGTCGTGCGCTGGTGTGGTTGTGGAACAGCTGCCCGAAGAACTCCTGGGCGCGACTGCGGGCATTGCCGAAGATCATGAGATCGTCGAGGTTGACCGCGGAAGCCGCATCGGCGCCGACCTCAATCCCGACGTAGTCCCCATTGGGCGAGGGCTGACGCAACCGTGAGCGACGCTCGACCGCGGCGAACTTCACCGTGATGCCCGCGGTCGGCAGGACAGCTCGGCGCAGCAGGTCCGCCAACAATGGCTGGAGGTCGAGCGGGACGCTGCTCCATTCGTCCAGCAGCAGCCACAATCGCGCGCCGCCCAACGCGCTGGTGATGCCGCGCAGCGCCCTGCTGAGTGGTCCGAACACCACGTGATGCTGTTCGATTCCGGTGCGCAGCGACCGACTCTGCGCCGTGGCCGACCGACCCCGTGACCCGGACAGCGTGGCATTCGGCGACGTCGGCGACACGGTCAACTCAAGGCCCACTGACGACCCGACCGACCCACCGACTGTGGTCTCCCGCTGCACCTCACCGACGACCTTGACGGCGGTCGCCGCCTCCGCCAGCGCGTCCAGCGCCAGCAGCAGGGCGTTCTGGTCACCGACCTCGGGTCCGAAGGCCACCGAGAGCAATTCTTCGTGGAGCGCCTCGAGGGTGTCCACCAGCAGGTGGGTTCCGCGCACCGTCGGGCTCAGGTTGCTGTCGGTGTAGATGCCCTCAGCGGAGCCAATGGTGCGCAAGTCCAGGTACACCGGCACGTCACCGGTGCGTTCGATGAGGTTGCTCAAGTAGAGCAGGGCGTGGGTCTTCCCGGTTCCCCGGCGCCCGTAGAGGATCTGATGGTCTGTCGAGTGCAGCATGGCGGACAACGACCCGGCCGAGACGAACGTCATCGCCAAGATGGAACGGTCTGTGCTCTCCGCACGTCGCGGAATCCCCATGAGCGCCTGATTGAGGTGTTCTTGCCGGGAAAGTCGCATCTTCTCCAGTGTCCCTTCACGGCCCTGGTCAAGCTCGGCACCCACCACTACCGGAAGGAGCACGAGCAACGCTCGGTGGATGCGTCACGCTCACCCTCCATCGCGTGAAATTCCACGCTGTCACCGGGACACCGCGGCAGTCGGTGGCGAGTAGGGTCACCGTCGTCGGCCTCTCGCGGGTGTCCACCGACACCGTGCCATCGACACCGTGCCTGTGCTCGGCTGAGCACCTCGGATGCCAACCAACCCCAACCAAGCCAGGCCAGCGTCCAGTACTTGCGTCTGCAATTGCACGTGCATTGACCAGTGCGCGGGGACGTGCTAGATTCTGTGTTCGAATGCGTACAAGCCACCCACACGGGTGACAGACGCGCGGGAGTAAGGGCGTTGAGCAATGGTCGGGACGGTTTGTACTGCGCACAACGCGGTAGCTGGCCCAGCGGTTGTCGCGCTGCGGAACTGGACAAACAGCCATGTGGCCTTGCGCGGATCCTCATGACCTGAGCGGCAGCGCTGGTTCTTCTATTAGCCGCGACTAAGCTAGCCGGATAGTGCGGTTGCAGGACCGACGAAATCGGCAAACAAAGGACCATGAAGATGGACTCCGCAAGAACCCGAACGTCATTCGTGACCTGGTTTACCTGTGGCTCCGAAAACATAGACCATGCAATTAGCGAAGACGACGTGATAACCGGGATGTCGGGTGGCTCCGGCCAATACGCGGCGATGTGCGGCACGACGGTGTGTGTCGCGTCCATGGTCTCCCCGCCGGGCAGACGTTGCGCCTCGTGTCAAGCCGCCTTGCTCATCGCGGAGCGCGACTCGCCATCCCGCCGCGCCGGATTCCTCAGCAAGCTACTCGGCCGTGGTCGGCACCGCGACGACTCGGCACAATACCAGGCTGGCGCGGGGTACCGGTTGTTCGGACGGCAGCAGTAGCGGAACAGGTTACATCTCGCGGTAGTCCCGGGGGTACAGCCGGGGGCCGAAACGAGGACGCCTGAATCCAGAGGCTTCGACGTAGCGCACGGCCCGGTGCCGCTGGGGCACGTAGGGCGCGAGGATCTCAAGCATGCCCGCATCGTCCAGCGGCCTGCCGACCAGCGCGTAACCGACGACGGACGGAATGTGATAGTCACCGACGCTCACCGCGTCGGCATCCGCCCAGGCACGCTGGGCCACCTCGGCCGCCGTCCAGATCCCAATCCCGGGAACGGTGCGCAGCAGGTCGCGACCGGCCGCTCCGGCCAGCGCCACCGCACTCTCCAACCGGGGTGCCACCGCAGCCACCGCCAGCAGGGCCCGGCGCCGGGATCGGTCCACCCCGGCACGGTGCCACTCCCAGTCCGGGATCGCGCGCACCGCCGCCGGACTGGGCGGCATCCGCAGCGCAGCGGGGCCCGGTGCCGGTTCCCCGAAACGCCAGCACAGCTCCCGCCACGAACGTCGAGCCTCCACACTGGTGACCTTCTGCTCCAGCACCGCGGCAACCAACACGTCCCACACCCGGCGGGTGGCGCCCAGACGCAGGCCGGGCAGCCGGTGCCGAGCCTGCGCGATCAGCGGATGGTGCGGGACGAAGGCGCTGTCATCGTCGTCAGCTCCGAGCAGCGCGGGCAGCCCGTCCAGCGCCCAGGCCGCGCCCGGTCCCCATCCGGTGGCCTGAACCGCGGCGCCGTCCGCACGCCGAAGCGCCAGGGTCGCGGCACCTGCCGGAGTGCTGCCCGCGCGCCACACGGTGCCGTCGGCGTCCACCCGCATCGTGGGGTCACCCCGACCGCGGCGCAGCGGCGCCAGCACCGCACAGAGATCCAGCGGGTACTCAGGCACCCAAGCCCGGCATGGCACCTCAGACTCAGGCACTCCGGGCAGCCCGGCGCACCAGTTGCAACCTGCCGGCCAGCCCAGCCCGCAAAGCTAGCCGCAGCGGGGCGCGCAGCGGGCCGGGATGGCGATCAGCGAGGTAGCGGTAGGTGCTGCGGTGGTGCTCGGCGAGCATCTGCTCGGACACTCGGCTGGTGGCGTGCCCGCCGAGGTGGGTGACTTCCGCGCTGGGCACGTAGACGTTGAGCCACCCGGCGCGGCCCAACCGCTCGCCGAGGTCGACGTCCTCGAAGTACATGAAGTAGCGGGAGTCGAACCCGCCGACGGACTCGAACGCGGCCCGGCGCAGCAGCAGGCACGACCCGGACAGCCACTGGGCGGTGCGCTCACCCAGCGCGGTGTCGGCCTGCCGGTACTCCGTGGTCCACGGGTTGCCCGGCCAGACCGGGCCGAGCAACGCGTGCCCGATGCCGCGACCCAGCGCGGGCAGCAGCCGCGCCGAGGGATACACCGCGCCGTCCGGTTGCCGGATCAGCGGCCCCAGCGCCCCCGCTCGGGGCCAGCGCCGCGCGGCCGCGAGCAGCTCGTCGAGGCTGCCGGGGTGCCACTCGACGTCCGGATTGGCCACCACCACCCAGCCCACCTCAGGCCCCCACTCGACGACCCCCCGGTTGGCCGCGGTGCCGTATCCGACGTTCTCCCCCGTGCGCAACAACCGCACGCCATCGCGGTGGGCCGCGCGCTCCGGGGCTCCGTCGGTGGATCCGTTGTCAACCAGCAGCACTCGCGGCGGGCGGCTGGTGGCCTTGACCACCGAATCCAGGAACGTCTCGAGCGTGTCGCCGGGCGAGTAGGTAACCGCGATGACAGCCAGTTCCTCGCCAAATTTGCTGCCAGATGAATTAGCCGGGGGCACGGCGCTCGATTGTGCACCCCGGCGCACGCGGCGCGCCTAGCGGGACCGTCGGCGCAGCACGGCACGGCGGTAGGCCTCGCGGTGGCGCGCCGCGCTCGCCGTCCAGGAGAAGTCCTTGGCGCGCCGCTGCCCGGCGGCAGACAGCTCCGCCCGGCGGGCCGGGTCATCGAGCAGCCCGACGAGCCCAGCGGCGATGTCCTCGGCGTCGACGCCGCAGTAGGCCACCGCGTCCCCACCCACCTCCGGAATCGCGAGCCGCGGGGTGGTCAGCACCGCGGCCCCAGTCGCCATCGCCTCCAGCACCGGCAGCCCGAACCCCTCCCCCAGTGACGGGTAGGCCACCACCGCCGCGCCACCGAGGAACCCGGACAGCTCCGCCAGCGGCAGGTAGCCGGCCCGGATCACCCGACTCCGGTGCGCCGCGCCCCGCAGCTCGCGCTCCACCCGGCTGTCCCAGCCCGGCGGCCCAGCCAGCACTAGGACCGGCGGATCGGACCGGCCGGCAAAGATCTGACTGGTCCGGATCTGACTGGCAAGTGCGAACCCCCGAATCAGCGCCGGCACGTTCTTGCGCGGCTCGAGCGCGCCGAGAAAAGCGACATAGGGGCTCCCGCCCAGGCCCAGGCGGTGCCGAACCGCGGCGATCTCCTTCGGCGAAGGCGGGTGGAAACGGTCGGCGTCCACCCCGTGGTGCACGACATGCAGGGCGTTCGGGTCAGCGCCCGCAACGCGCCCCAGCTCGCGGGCCGTCGACTCACTGGGCACCACGCACACGGCGGCCCGGCGCAGCGAGGTCCGCGTCCAAGCTCGGAAGAAGCGCGCCTTGACCGGCGAGTGCACCTTTGGGTCGGTGAAGAAGGTCGCGTCGTGCAGCGTGACCACGGTGGCCACCTGAGTCGCCACCTGGGCGGCGAGCGGCATTGTGTAGTGCGGGCAGTGCAGCACCTCGACCCGCGCCCGCCGCAGCAGCCAGGGCAGTCTGGTCTGCTCCCAGGTCAGCCGCGCGGTCCGGGTGACGAGCCGCTCCCTGGCGGGCAGCACGTCGGCGTGCGGGGCCAGCGCGCCGTAGTACTCGGCGTCCCGCGGTTGGCACACCACCATGGGCGCAGCCCCGTCGGCGTCCAGCGCCGCGACCAGGCAGTCCACATAGCGACCGACGCCACCGCGGGCGGCCGGCACCGCGGTGGCATCGATGAGCACCCGCGGCTCGGTGAACACGCGGGGATCTTACGACGACACGAACGGTGACGGCGTAGCCGCCCCGGACGATCATGACAAACTACCCACGGAAACGTCAGCAGAGCCTCATCGCGCTGTGCGTGAATCACCCGAGGAGTAGATCGGCCGCTTCCTTCTGGACGCAGTGCCATGCCTGCTCGACATGGTGCAGTTCGGTGTACGTCGCGCCGGTGGCGAAGCGGAGCGATACCAAATCGTCGATCTTGGTGTGCGTGAGAAAAGTGATGCCTGTGGCGTTCACCCTGGCCAGCAGGTCGAGGTTCGCCAGGTTCGCCGCCGTGACACCGCGGCCGGCGCGCAACCGGAAGCAGACTAACGACAGCCGTTGCGGTGCGGTCAGTTCGAAACGGTCATCGGCGGTGATCCACCGGGTCAGTTGCTGGGCATGCCCGATTCCCCGCTCGATGTGGGCCCGCAGCCCGGTCATGCCGTACCAACGCATGACTGCCCAGAGTTTGAGAGCTCGGAACCGGCGACCCAGGGGGATCTGCCAGTCCCGGTAGTCGGTGACCCGGCCCGAGTCCGAGGCTCTGTTGCGCAGGAATTCGGGTAGGACAGACAGGGCTCCGGTCAGCGCGGCCCGGTCGGCGACCCAGAAGGTGTCGCAGTCGAAGTTGGTGAGCAGCCACTTGTGCGGGTTGGTGCAGTAGGAATCGGCGAATTCGGCAACCCCGTCGTTGAGCCAGCGCAGTTCCGGGCACACCGCGGCCACCCCGGCGTAGGCGGCGTCGACGTGCAGCCACATACCGTGTTCCCGGCAGACCGCACCGATGTCGGGCACCGGGTCGACCGCGCAGGTCGAGGTGGTGCCCACGGTGGCAACGGTCAGCAACGGCGTGTTGCCTGCCGCCAGGTCCGCGGTGACCAGCTCGCGGAGGTGAGCGACCTCCATCACCGGGTCGCCGGACCGGGTGGCCACCTGTCGGATCGCCTGCTCGCCAAGCCCGGTGACCAGGGCCGCCTTGGTGACGGAGGAATGGGCTTCCGCCGTGGCGTAGAGGACGTACCGGTGGGTGGCCACCCCCTCCCGGCGCACCCGGCCCGCACTGGCTTGGTGCATGGCCGCGAGCACCGCGAGGATCACTGAGCTGGACGCGCTGTCCTGGATCACCCCACCGCCCGGCCCGGTGGACCGGAACCGCTCCGGCAGCCCGAGGGCTTCCGCCAGCCAGTCGAGCACCCGCTGCTCCAGCTCGGTGCATGCCGGGCTGGTGACCCAGAGCATGCCTTGAACACCGAGCCCGGCGCACAGCAGATCGGCCAGCACCGCCGGGCCGGAACTATTCGCCGGGAAGTATCCGAAGAACCTCGGATGCTGCCAATGCAGCAACCCGGGGACGAGGATCTCGTCCAGGTCGCTGAGCACGGCGTCGAAGGACTCGCCCTGCTCCGGTGGATGTGCTGGCAGCCGACTGAGGATGTCCCCCGGCTCGACGCTCGGGGCGACTGGCAAGGATTCGAGTTGTGTCCAGTAGCCGACGATCCAGTCCACCACACGGTAACCGTAGCGTTGGAACTCTTCTGGGCTCATGTGCGTCACGTCGCATCTCCTACTCCGATGGGGCTGACAGTCCAGGCGGGGTCGTTCGAAGACTTTAGTTTTCCGCGGATCGTACCCATAGACGGCGATCTCCATCAGGTGGAAGTTTACCGACTGCAGGGCGCTAGCGGCTCCGGTCGCCTCACGAAAGCTCATGAATTGTTGCGGAGATAACGTCTTGAGCACGTGGAAGATCCCGGTGATCAGGGCGGCGCAGGTCGCAAGCTGGTCCAGCCAGAACACCGCGTCAGACTCCCTGGAATTGACGGCGAGCGTGGTCCGGAAGGCGATCAACCGGACGAGGTAGAAAACAAGTTCACACGCGTGAACTGAGCGCAGGAACACGTGTTCATTGTGGTCGCTGGACTGTGGGAACCCAGCGCATTGGACAAGAATAGATGATTTCCGTCGCAACACCGCGTCCCGCTCGGCGAGATCAGCGAGATCATGACCACGCATTGTTCCAGCCGGGTTGAGCACCATGGTGTCAATCTGATCGAGCAGTCGCCCCAGCCGAGCCAACCACTCTTCCGCATATCCAGGGATAGCATCATGACGATTAGCCTCGGTACGCACGTGAGCGACAAGATCGGCCAAGGTGGCGCGCATCGAAATGATACTAGCGCAGACTGGGTCATCCCGGCAGTGCTCCAGAAACCAGTCGTAGACATGCAGGCTCGTGTACCTGTAGTACTCGGAGATATTTTCACCACGGCTAAATGACCTGGTCAGCAGCCGAACGATTCGATATCCTCCGAAAAGTCGCGCTCAGCATCAGACAGCGCGATCCTGACCTTCGAGCGTTGCATGCGAGCTATATTCGCACACCTGTCAGATAATAGTAAATTAGTGGGCATGCTTAACATGAGTTACTTCTTCCCAACCTGGCGATTTCAATCATAGAATCCGACACATGAGATTCCCTGTCGTGCGGGCAAAACGCCCAGGCTCGGTGACAGGTCCCAGGCGGGCTCGTCGGGGAACTCACCTCGCACCACTCCTTCAGCATTGCGTCCTTCAGCATTGCGGGCGGTCACCGGAGCGGTCTCGCTGCGGCGACTTTCTCCACTGTGGCTTTCGACACCGTGGCATTCTCCACTGTGGCATTCGGCCGACAGCCATCGAAATACGCTCTTTCGCGTACGCCGATTTTGGATCATGGAGTCGTCATGGCGCGCACGCCCCTGACCGGGCTTGATCTCAGTTACCACACCGATGGGCTGCCCGACCGTAATAGCTATCTCACGGTCGCGTCG
>JBDTAX010000140.1:0-17185 GCA_039924425.1 Pseudonocardiaceae bacterium | reverse complement strand
GGCGATGCGAGTCATGACTCGCATCGCCACTCACGGGCATGCTGGGGGCATGCACACATGGCTGGAGGACGTGACTGGTGAGCGGGCGCTGTCCTGGGTGCGGGAGCGCAACGCTGAGACCGTCGCGGAGCTGACCGGCACCTCCCGGTTCGAGGCGCTGCGCGACGGGATCCGGGAGGTGCTCGACTCGACGGAGCGCATCCCGTACATCACCCGGCGCGGCGAGTACCGGTACAACTTCTGGCGCGACCGGGAGCACCCGCGCGGGCTGTGGCGGCGCACCACGCTCGCCGAGTACCGCACCGAGCGGCCGGACTGGGAGATCCTGCTCGACCTGGATGCGCTGGCCCGCGATGAGGGCGAGAACTGGGTGTGGGGCGGCGCGCGGTGTCTGCGGCCGGACTACCGGCGGGCACTGGTGTCGCTGTCGCGGGGTGGTGCGGACGCGACGGTGGTGCGGGAGTTCGACATCGAGTGCGGCGAGTTCGTCACCGACGGCTTCCAGCTGCCCGAAGCGAAGTCCAGCGCTCGCTGGATCGACGCCGAGCACCTCTACGTCGCCACCGACTTCGGCCCGGGAACCCTCACCACCTGCGGGTACCCGCGCACCGTCCGGGAGTGGCGGCGCGGCACGCCGCTGGCGCGGGCCGAGCTGGTGTATGAGGGCAAGCCCGACGACATTGAGGTGTACGCCTACCACGACGATACCGAGGGTTTCGAGCGTGACTTCGTCGGGCGGGTGCTGGATTTCTACCGCTCCGAGCTGTACCAGCGTTGCGGTGACCAGCTGCGCCGCGTCGAGGTGCCCGAGGACGCGATCGTCAGCGTGCACCGGCGGTGGCTGCTGGTCGAGCTGCGCAGTGATTGGACGGGCGGCGAGACATACCCGGCGGGCTGCCTGCTGGTCGCCGACTTCGACGAGTTCATGGCTGGCGGTCGGGACCTGCGGGTGCTGTTCACCCCCGATGAGCGCTCATCGCTGGCCGGCTACCGCTGGACCCGTCACCACCTGATCCTCGACGTGATGCGGGACGTGGTCAGCCATCTCTCGGTACTGACACCGGCGCGGGACTGGCACGTCACGCCGCTGACCGGCACGCCGCCGTTGTGCACCGTGAGCGCGTGGGGCACCGACTCGGACACCGACGACGAGTACCTGATCGACATCGACGGTTTCCTGACCCCCTCCACGCTGGCCATCGGGACCATCGGCGCCGGCCCGGCCGCCCCGCTCAAGCGGGCACCGTCCTTCTTCGACAGCTCAGGCCTGGTCGTGCGTCAGCACTTCGCGGTTTCCGCGGACGGCACCCAGATCCCGTACTTTGTGGTGGCGCCCGAGCACTCCGTCGTCCCGCCCGGCGGCTGGCCCACCCTGCTGTACGGCTACGGCGGCTTCGAGGTGTCGCTGCGGCCTGGCTACCGCGCTGGGCTGGGCCGGGCTTGGCTGGCTCGCGGCGGCTGCTACGTCCTCGCCAACATCCGCGGCGGCGGCGAGTACGGCCCGCGCTGGCATAGTGCTGCGCTCAAGAGCCACCGCCACCTGGTGTACGAGGACTTCGCCGCCGTGGCCCGGGATCTGGTCACCCGCGGCGTCACCACGCCGCCGCGCCTCGGCGCTCAGGGCGGCAGCAACGGCGGGCTGCTGATGGGCGTGATGCTCACCCAGTACCCGGAACTGTTCGGCGCCATCGTCGCCGCGGTCCCGCTGTTGGACATGCTGCGCTACCACACGCTGCTGGCCGGCGCCTCCTGGATCGCCGAGTATGGCGACCCGGACGACCCCGCCGAACGGGAGCACCTGCTGCGCTTCTCCCCCTACCATCAGCTGCGCGCCGGCCGCCGCTACCCGCCGACCCTGCTCACCACCTCCACCCGCGATGACCGCGTGCACCCCGGCCACGCCCGCAAACTGGTGGCCCGGATGCGCGAGTACGGCCTGCCGGTCACCTACTACGAGAACATCGAGGGCGGCCACGGCGGTGCGGCGGACAACGAGCAGGCGGCCTTCATGTCCGCCCTGGGTTACGAGTTCCTCTGGCGCCACCTCCGCGGCTGACACGGCCCGCCACTATCAGCGATGGTGCACGGACGTCACCCCGTACACGTGCGGCTCGGCGTGGGCGAGCCCCATCGCCGCACCCATGTGCTTGCGTGCTTGCGGATCCTCCAGCATGGCGCGAAACGCCTGCTCGCTTTCCCACTGCGCGTAGTTGACGACACGCTCGCCATCGGTGCTGGCGTGGATGTTGGCCGAGACGAAGCCGGGCAGGTGCCGCATGGTCTCCTCGGTCGCGGTCGCGAGTACTCGCACCAGTTCCTGTTGCCGTGCCGGCTCGACGGTGAACACGTTGATCAGCGTCAAGACCGGGGCGGACACGGAGATCGTCGATTCCGCGGACATGTGGGCCTCCTGTGATGTGGGTCGACCACCATGACAGCACAGGGGACCGACAATCTCGGAAGTTCAGCGGTTGTCGATCAGGACGGCGAGACCGTCGAGAACGCGCTGTAAGCCGAAGCGGTAGGCGTGGTCGGGATCGTGGGCGCTGCGATGCACCGTACCGGCCGCGGTGCCGATGCGGGTGGCGAGCGGGTAGGTCCGCTCGTCGAGCACCCGGGCGAGCAGTGGGGCGCTGACGGCCCACCATTGCTCGTCGTCCATGGCGCTGTCGGACCGGGTGGCGCGGGCGTCGGCGGCGGCTCGGGCGCAGGACGCCACGATGGTCAGTAGATGGGTGAGGCAGTCATCCATCTCGACGTCGCCGAGCCCCAGCCCGTCCAGCGCCGAGAGCTCGTGTTCGTACTTGGCGATCGACCCTGGACCCAGTGGTGGTCGCAGAGTGGACACGGTGGCGGCCCAAGGATGGGCATCGAACAGTGCTCGGTTCTCCTCCGCGATCGCGATCATCCGTTGCCGCCAGGGCGCTCCAGCGGTGTCCGTGCGGGACATCCGCGCGTAGGCGGAGTCCAGCATGAGATCCAACAGCTCGGCCTTGCCCGGTAGGTAGGTGTAGAGCGTCATCGCGCCGACTCCGAGCGCCTGAGCGACCCGGCGCATCGTCACGGCCGCCAGCCCTTCCTGGTCGGCCAGGTCTGTCGCCGCGGCCACGACCGTGTCGATGTCCAATCCCCGCTCCGGGCCGCGGTGCGGCGCCGAGGCCGGTTCGCGCCACAGCAGCTCCAGGGTCCGCGCCGGGTCGCCAGCGCCACTGCGTTCAGAGGCCACGGGACATTCTCGCGCGCATTCTACTTCGTACGGCGTACGATGAAAACGTGTCCGGTCATCACCACCGAGGAGTGCCCGTGAGGATCACATCGTCCGCTGTATCGCTGAACGTCGACGACGTTGCGGCGTCGAGTTCCTTCCTGGTCGAGCACTTCGGCTTCCGTGAGGAGTTGGCAGCCGACGGGTTCGCGTCGCTGCGCAGGCAGGACGCGGGGATGAACGTCGTGTTCCTGCGGCGGGGTCTGCGAACTCTGCCCGCCGACCAGCGCGACGACCACGCGGGCGGTGTGATCCTCGCCTTTGTCGTCGAGGACCTGGAAGGGGAGCTGGCTCGGCTGCGGGGACGGGGTGTGGCCATCACCATGCCGCTCACCGAGGAAGAATGGGGCGAGCGCGCCTTCCAGGTCCGCGACCCGAACGGGGTGATCGTTCAACTCGTCGACTGGAACGCACCACTGGCAACTGAGCACCAGATGTGAACCGGTAAGCCCGTTAGACGGCCCAACATCAGGGCGCGGTGACCGTCCGCACGCTGAGTTGCAAGTCTGGCGGCGCGGCAGCTACCGCGTGCTCGTGATCTCCAGTGACATGTTCAATCTGGATAGCGGGCGGGCCCGCCCACCTGGACAGCACCCCGAAGCGGGCGTGTGCGCAGTGTGTGGGATCAGTGAGCCCGGAGACTCTGGCAGAGGCGCATACGCGGCTGTTCATGACGCGCTGACGACGACTACCGGGTGCCCGATCAGCTCTACTGCCGTCCTGGGCAGCAGTCCGATCGAGGGGCTGAGGGCGCGGAGCTGATCGTCGATATCCGTTCCAAGAGCGACGAGACCTACGAGAAGATTGACTTCTATGCCCAGCTCGGGGTGCGGGAGATGCTGATCGTGCACCCTGAGGGTCGCTGGGTTGAGCTGCTGCGGGCCGTTGGCGGCCGGTTGCTGCCGGTCAGCGCCGACGCCGAGAGCGCGGTTCATTCTGATGTTCTTGATGCGCGCTTCGCCACTGTCGAGGGCCGGTTGCGGATCACCTGGCGGGACGGCGTCGCCGACGTCTGAGGCTCCTACCCCGGGGGCGCTCATGCGCCGGACATGCGTCCCATAGGGTGGGCGTTATGAACGAATCCGTGCTCGCCGCCGTGGCCTGGCCCTACGCCAACGGGCCTCGGCACATCGGTCACGTCTCCGGTTTCGGTGTCCCGTCGGACATCTTCGCCCGCTACCAGCGGATGGCCGGCAACCGGGTGCTCATGATCTCGGGAACCGACGAGAACGGCACCCCGATCCAGGTGCAGGCCGACGCCGAGGGCGTCACTCCCCGCCAGCTCGCCGACAAGTACAACCGGATGATCGTGGGAGATCTGCACGGCCTGGGGTTGTCCTACGACCTGTTCACCCGCACCAGCACGGCCAACCATCACCGGGTGGTGCAGGAGTTGTTCCTCGCGTTGCACCGCAACGGCTACGTGATCCCGCGCAGCGCGCTCGGCGCGATCAGCCCGTCCACCGGTCGTACCCTGCCCGACCGCTACATCGAGGGCACTTGCCCGATCTGTGGCTATGACAGCGCGCGGGGCGACCAGTGCGACAGCTGCGGTAACCAGCTGGACCCGGCCGATTTGATCAACCCGAGGTCCCGGATCAACGGCGAGACGCCGAAGTTCGTGCAGACTGAGCACCTGTTCCTCGACCTGCCCGCGTTCACCACCGCACTCGGTGGATGGTTGTCCACGCGTACCGAGTGGCGACCCAATGTGCTCAAGTTCTCGCTGAACCTGCTCGATGACCTGCGCCCACGCCCGATCACCCGAGATCTCGACTGGGGTGTGCGGGTGCCGCTGGAGGGCTGGCGGGACGCCCCGATGAAGCGGTTCTACGTCTGGTTCGACGCCGTGATCGGGTACCTGTCGGCGTCGGTGGAGTGGGCGGTGCGCTCGGGTGAGCCGGACGCGTGGCAGGCCTGGTGGTGCGATCCGAACGCCCGCTCGTACTACTTCATGGGCAAGGACAACATCACCTTCCACTCCCAGATCTGGCCCGCCATGCTGCTCGGCCACAACGGCGCGGGCGATCGCGGCGGCGAACCCGGGGCGTTCGGAACCCTGAACCTGCCCACCGAGGTGGTGTCCAGCGAGTTCCTGACCATGAGCGGCTCGAAGTTCTCCACCTCGCGCGGCACGGTGATCTACGTGGGGGATTTCCTGCGCGAATTCGGTCCGGACACCCTGCGCTATTTCATCTCGGTGGCCGGCCCCGAGACCCAGGACACCGACTTCACCTGGGACGAGTTCGTCCGCCGGATCAACTTCGAACTGGCTAACGAGTGGGGCAACCTGGTCAACCGCTCGATTGCGATGGCGCACCGCAACGTCGGCTCGATCCCGCGGCCCACGGCCCCGCGGGCGGCCGACGCCGAACTGCTGGCCACCTCGCGGGCGGCCTTCGGCACCGTCGGGGGCCTGCTGGAGCGCAACCGGGTCAAGGCCGCGATCAGCGAGGCGATGCGAGTGGTGGGCGCGGCGAACAAGTACCTGTCCGAGCAGGAACCGTGGAAGTGCGCCGACTACCCGGCGCGCCGGGACACCATCCTGCACACCGCGCTGCAGGTGGTCGCCGACGTGAACACCCTGCTCACCCCGTTCTTGCCGCATGCCGCGCAGCGGGTGCACGAACAGCTCGGTGGTACCGGAGTGTGGTCGGCCCAGCCGCGGATCGCGGAGGTAGCCGAGACCGTCGAGGGCACCGGCCCCGACTACCCGGTAATCACCGGCAACTACGCCGACGAACAAGCGCGCTGGACCAGCGTCCCCATCGAAGTCGGCCGCCCCCTGCACAAACCCACCCCCCTCTTCCCCAAACTGGACCCCAAACTCTCCGATCTGCATTCAGCGGGCTCAGCGGGGTAATTCGGTAGTCGATTACCCCGCTGAGCCCGCTGAATGCGGGCGGGGCAGAGGAGTTGAGGTGTGTGAGGGAGAGGGCGCCTGCGCCTCCACCGTTGGTGGGGGGGACGGTGGTGGATGCTCACACGCATTTGGATGCTTGTGGGGCTACTGACCCGGCTGGGGTGCGTGCGGTGGTGGACCGGGCCGCGGCGGTGGGGGTCGCGGCGGTGGTGACGGTGGCCGACGACATGGTCGCGGCGCGCTGGGTGGTGCGGGCGTCGAGTTGGGACGCCCGGGTCTTCGCGGCGGTGGCGTTGCATCCCACCCGCACGGCGGCGATGACCGACGCCGACCGCGCCGAGCTCGAGCTGCTCGCGCGAGCTCCCCGGGTGGTGGCCGTGGGGGAGACCGGTCTGGATTATTACTGGACGCGAGTCGATCCAGGTTGCCCGTCACCCGAGACACAACGAGAGGCCTTTCGCTGGCACATCGACCTCGCCAAGCGGGTCGACAAGCCGCTGATGATCCACGATCGGGACGCTCACGACGACGTGCTGGCGGTGCTCGATCAGGAAGGCCCACCCCGCACCGTGGTGTTCCACAGCTTTTCCGGGGACGGCGCGATGGCGCGGGTCTGCGTGGACGCCGGCTACGTGCTGTCCTTTTCCGGCGTCGTGACCTTTCGCAATGCTCGAGCGCTGCGCGAGGCGGCGGTGCTGGTGCCCGATGGGCAGCTGCTGGTGGAGACCGATGCCCCGTTCCTCACCCCGCATCCGCACCGCGGCACGGCCAACGAGCCGGCCAACCTGCCCTACACCGTTCGAGATCTCGCCGCGTTGCGCGGGCAGGACGCGGCGGAACTGGCGGCGTTGAGCTCGGCCACCGCCGAGCGGGTCTTCGGGCTCAGGCGTCTCACGCCCCGGCCCTGAGCACCTGATTGGCGACATTTACCGGCGAGTTCATTGCGCTCTCCGCTACAAACCGTTACCTTTCCGTCACTATCAGCCGGGATGGGGTCGTTCCCGGTACGGGGACGTGGGTCTTGTTCTCGTACTTCCCCTGCCCGGGACTGCGACGACTGGACATTGGTGACCACACGCACGTTTGTCCGCGGGGCCCTCGTAGCTGGCATCCTGGCGCTGACAACTGGCACCGCCGCGGGAGTGGCCATGCACAAGACCATCACCATCACGGTGGATGATCAGCAACGGACCATCAACACCTTCGCCTCGTCAGTCTCGGGGGCGCTGGAATCCGCTGATTTGCGAGTCGATGACCAGGACACACTGGCCCCCACCGCGAGTAGCGCGGTCGAGGACGGCAGCCGCATCGTGCTCAAGCGTGGCCGCCCACTTGACCTCACTGTCGACGGTACTGAGCACGAGGTCTGGACCACCGCCCTCACCGTCGAGACCGCGCTGAAGCAGGTGGGGATGCCCGCCCACGACGTGGAGCTCTCCGCTGACCCCTCCCGGCGCATCCCCTTGGAAGGCATGGCGCTGGTGGTGCGCATCACCAAGCCGATCCTCCTGGTGGACGGGGAGCTCCCGGTGAAAGAAGTCCACTCCACCGCGCTGTCGGTCGGTGACCTGCTCACTCAGCAGGGCGTGCCGTTGGGGGACTGGGACACGGTGATTCCCGCACTCACCTCGCCCGTGTTCCCCGGAATGATGGTGCGGGTCGCTCGGGTGCGTGCCGAGGAACCTCTCGTGCCACACATCGAGCAGCGAGCTGTCCGGAGCCCGGTCAAGCAGGTCAAGGATCCCGGTGTCCGGCCGGTTGTGAACCGGGCCACCGTCACCGAGGCCACCCTCTGGGACATGCTGGCTCGCTGCGAGTCCGGTGGCAACTGGGCCGCGAACTCGGGCAACGGCTACTACGGTGGCTTGCAGTTCGACCGCGGCACCTGGAGCGCCAACGGTGGTGGTCAGTTCGCTTCGTCCCCTCAGCAAGCCAGCCGAGAGCAGCAGATCGCGGTTGCCCAGCGGGTGCACAACGCTCGTGGCAACTACCGCGCCTGGCCCACCTGCTCAGCCCGACTCGGCCTCTGGTAAGCCTGGCGGGTGAGTCAGGAGGCGGGCCGGGGCGCGGCGCCCACCCCGGCCGGCCCCGCGTTGCTGGGGCCGGCTGACCTGCGCGCGCTCGCCGATCGGATCGGGCTGCGGCCGACCAAGCGGCTCGGACAGAACTTCGTGCACGACGCCAACACGGTGCGCCGCATCGTGGCGGCGGCTGACCTGACCGCCGAGGACGTCGTGCTGGAGGTCGGGCCCGGGTTGGGCTCGCTCACCCTGGCGCTGCTCGGCGCGGTGGATCGAGTGCTGGCCGTCGAGGTGGATCCGCTGCTGGCCGACGCGTTGCCCGCCACGGTGGCCGACCGCGCCCGGGAGCGCGCCGGCGGGCTGCGGATACTGACCGCCGACGCGTTGCGAGTCCGGCGGGCGGAGATCGTCGAAGCGGCTGGCGGCCTGGAACCCACAGCGCTGGTCGCGAACCTGCCCTACAACGTCGGTGTTCCGGTGCTGCTGCACCTGCTGGCCGAGCTGCCGAGCCTGCGCTGCGGGCTGGTGATGGTGCAGGCCGAGGTGGCCGACCGGCTGGCCGCCCCACCGGGCACCCGATGCTACGGCGCGCCCAGTGCTAAGGCGGCCTGGTTCGCCGAGGTCCACCGCGCCGGGCCGGTGCCCCGCACGGTGTTCTGGCCGGTGCCCAACGTGGACTCCGGCCTGGTCGCGCTGACCAGCCACCCGGTACCGTCCCCAGCACCTGGGGAAACGGTACCCAGGGAACAGGTTTTCGCGGTGGTGGATGCCGCGTTCGCGCAGCGCCGCAAGACGCTGCGGGCGGCCCTGGCCGGCTGGGCGGGTTCACCCGCCGCCGCCGAGCGGCTGCTGCGCGCGGCGGGGGTGGATCCCAGCGCCCGCGCCGAGCAACTGGCGATTGGCGATTTTGCGAAAATCGCCCGTGAGTGGGGATCCGCGCTATAGGTCGCATCGCCACTCACGGGTTGTCCACAGACGTACCCTGGTGTGCGTGTTTGCTGTTGGGCCGCAACCGGTCACCGTGCGTGTCCCGGCCAAGGTGAACCTGCACTTGGCCGTGGGAAGCCTGCGCTGGGACGGCTATCACGAGCTCGTCACCGTGTTCCAGGCACTGTCGATGATTGACGAAGTGACCATCGCGGCCACCGACGAGCCCGGGGTGCAGGTGTACGGCGAGGGCGCCGGGACGGTGCCCACCGACCACCGCAACCTCGCGTGGCGCGCGGTGCTCCTGCTCGCGGAGCATGTCGGACGCCGACCCGCCGTGCGGGTGGTGCTGCGCAAGACCATTCCGGTGGCTGGCGGGATGGCCGGTGGCAGCGCCGACGCGGCGGGCGCGCTGCTGGCGCTGGCCGGGCTGTGGCGGCTGGACATCAGCCGCGACGAGCTTGCCGGGCTGGCCGCCGGGCTGGGCAGCGATGTGCCGTTCGCGTTGTACGGTGGCACCGCGCTGGGCACCGGGCGTGGTACGTCCTTGGTTCCGGTGTTGGCCCGGCACACCTTCCATTGGGTGATCGCGCTGGACCACGGCGGCCTGTCCACGCCGGAGGTCTACCGGGAGCTGGACCGGCTTCGGCGCCATCCCGCGCCACAGCGGCTCGGTGGCGTCGAGTCACTGCTCGAGGCGCTGGCCTCGGGAGACCCCCGGCGGCTCGCGGCGCTGCTCGGCAATGACCTGCAGGCCGCCGCGGTGTCGCTGCGCCCCGCGTTGCGGCGCACTCTGCGGGCCGGGGTCGATGCCGGTGCGCTGGCCGGTATGGTGTCGGGGTCTGGACCGACCTGCGCGTTCCTGTGCGCCGACGCTGAGGCTGCGGTCCGGGTTGCCGCTGAGCTGGCCGGTGTCGGGGTGTGCCGCACGGTCCGAGTTGCCAGCGGCCCAGTGCCCGGCGCCCGGATTGTGGAGGACCCGCGCCCCGTGCCGCCCCCCGAACCCCTGGCGCCCCCCGAACCACTGACGCGCGCCTGATGGCCAACCTGGTCAACCTGGAAACTGTCTGGAAGTCCTACGGGATCCACCCGTTGCTGTCCGGCGTCTCCCTCGGCGTCGAGGCGGGTGACCGGATCGGTGTCGTGGGGCTCAACGGCGGCGGCAAGACCACCCTGCTCGAGGTGCTCGCCGGGCTCCAGCCACCGGACGCGGGCCGGGTGAGCCGCGCCGGGGGAGTGCGCGTCGCGGTGCTGACCCAGCGCACCGAACTGGCCGCGACGGCCAGTGTGCGCCACGCGGTGCTGGATCCGCTGGGAGCCACCACCGAGCATGAGTGGGCCGCGGACCCCCGGGTGCGCTCAGTGCTGGACGGGCTGGGCATTCTGGAGTTGGGGGTGGACCGGCCGGTGGCCGGTCTGTCCGGGGGGCAGCGGCGCCGGGTGGCGCTGGCCGCCACTCTGGTGGGCGAGCTCGACCTGGTGCTGCTCGACGAGCCGACCAACCACCTCGACGTCGAGGGCGTGCGGTGGCTCGCCGAGCACCTGCGGGCCCGGCGTTGCGCGGTGGTGGTGGTGACCCACGACCGGTGGTTCCTGGACACCGTGTGCACCCGCACCTGGGAGGTCACCGAGGGCCGGGTGGACGGCTACGACGGTGGCTACGCGGACTGGGTCTACGCCCGCGCCGAGCGCGGGCGGCTGGCCGCGGCGGCCGAGGACCGGCGGCGCAACTTGGCCCGCAAGGAGCTCGCCTGGCTGCGCCGGGGGCCACCGGCGCGCAGCTCCAAACCGCGCTACCGCATCGAGGCCGCCGAGGCGCTGATCTCCGACGTCCCCCCGCCGAGGGACAACGTCGAGCTGCTCGCGTTCGCTCGGCGCCGGCTGGGTCGCACCGTGCTGGAGCTCGAGGACGTCACGGTGACGCTCGCCGGGAACCGGTTGCTGGACTGCGCGACCTGGCGGCTCGGGCCGGGCGAGCGGATCGGGCTGGTCGGGGTCAACGGGTCGGGCAAGACCACGGTGTTGCGGTTGCTCGCGGGGGAGCTCGAACCCGACGCGGGTCGCCTGGTGCGGGGCCAGAGCGTGCGGCTGGCGCACCTGCGCCAGGAACTGGAGGATCTTCCCGAGTCGCTGCGGGTGCTGGAGGCGGTGGAGGAGGTCGCCCGCCACGTCACGCTGGGGCCTAGGGAATCGGGCCGCCAGGAGCTGTCCGCGTCGCAACTGGCCGAGCGGCTCGGGTTTCCGGCGTCGCGACAGTGGACGCCGGTGGCGGAGCTGTCCGGCGGGGAGCGGCGCCGGCTGCAACTGACCCGGCTGTTGATGGCCGAGCCGAACGTGCTGCTGCTCGACGAGCCCACCAACGACCTGGACATCGACACCCTGCAGCAGTTGGAGGATCTGCTGGATGGCTGGCCGGGCTCGTTGGTCGTCGTGTCGCACGACCGCTACTTCGTCGACCGGGTCTGTGACACCGTGGTGGCGCTGCTCGGCGACGGGCGAATCACGCACCTGCCCGGCGGCATCGAGGAGTACCTGGACCGGCGCGACCCGGTGGTGTCTCCTTCCGAACCCCTGGTTGGGTCCTCTGGTGGGGCGCCCACGCAAGTAGCGGAGCAGCGAGTCGCCCGCAAGGAACTGGCCCGGCTGGAACGTCAACTGGAGCGCCTGGCGGGCCGGGAAGCCGAGCTGCAACGGGAGATCGTCCAGCGCGCCGCTGATCCCGCCGCGTTCCGTGAGCTGGACGGTGAACTGCGGGTGGTACTCGCTGCGAAGAGTGATGTGGAGACCCGCTGGCTGGAGGTCGCCGACGCCGCCGGTTGAGGACCATCGGCGCGCGTGTTCGCCTAACACGGCCGGAAGGTGGCAGCTTGTGAGCAGATTTGTCGACACTCTGGTAGCCCACTGCGCGCCGGATTCGCCGATCCGGTCGGATCGCGGCATCACCACCGGTGAACCCGCCCGCCCGCTCCGCACCACCTGGACCGAGGTGCACGAGCGGGCGCGCCGCGCCGCCGGATGCCTGATGGGCACCGCCGCTCCCGGCGTGCAACAGGGTGACGCGGTCGCGGTGCTGGCCGGTGATCCCGCGCTGATCGCTCCTGCGGTGCATGGCGTCTGGCTGGCCGGCGGCAGCGTGACCATGCTGCACCAGCCTACCCACCGGGCCGATCTGGCGAGCTGGGTGGCGGACACCGTGCGGGTGCTCGGCATGATCGACGCCAAGCTGGTGCTGCTCGGGCCGCCCTTCGACCAGCTCGCCCCGCTGTTGGACCAGCGCGGGATCAGCTACCTGATGCTCGCCGATCTCGATGACCCGGCCGTGCGACCGCTCACCGCGGTGGTCAGCGTGGGCGAGGACGACACCGCGTTGCTGCAGCTGACGTCGGGGTCGACCGCGGAGCCCAAGGCGGTTCGGATCACCCACGGCAACCTCTACGCCAACCTGACCGCGATGGCGCTGGCCGGGGCGCTCGACCCGGCCCATGACGTGATGGTGTCCTGGCTGCCGCTGTTCCACGACATGGGAATGGTCGGGTTCCTCACTCTGCCGATGGCGCTGGGCCTGGAGCTGGTGAAGGTGACCCCAGCGCAGTTCATGTCCCGCCCACTGCTGTGGGCCGAGCTGATCAGCCGCCACCGCGGCACGATCACCGCGGCGCCGAACTTCGGCTACGCCCTGCTGGCTCGGCGGCTGGCCAGCACCGATGAGCACTTTGACCTGTCCAGCCTACGCTTCGCGCTCAACGGCGCCGAGCCCATCGAACCGGCCGCGGTGCGGGCCTTCACCGGCGCGGGCGCGCGGTTCGGACTGCCGGAACACTGCATGGTGTGCGCCTACGGGATGGCCGAGACCACCCTCGGGGTGTCCTTCGCGCCGCACGGGGTCGGCATGCGGGTGGACACCGTGGACGCCGACGCGCTGGAGATCCGGCGCCAGGCTGTCATGGCCGACCCCTCGGCCGGCAACGTCCGGGCCTTCCCCCGGTTGGGGCCGCCGCTGTCCGGGATCCGGGTGCGGGTCCTCGCCGAGAACGGTGCCCCGCTCGGGGAGCGCGAGGTCGGCCGGCTGCAGCTGTGCGGCGAGTCGGTCGCCCGCGAGTACCTGACCACGGCGGGAACCCGCCCCACCCAGGATCCTGACGGGTGGCTGGACACCGGTGACGAGGGCTACCTCGCCGACGGCGACGTGGTGGTCTGCGGGCGGCGCAAGGACGTCATCATCATGGGCGGGCGCAACATCTACCCCATCGACATCGAGCGCGCCGCGCAAGGAGTCGACGGAGTCCGGCCGGGCAACGTGGCGGCGGTGCGCCTCGACGCCGGTGAACGGCGGGAGTCGTTCGCGGTGGCCGTCGAGTCCACCCGAGCCGCCGACGCCGACGCCGAGCACCTCCTGCGCAAGGAGATCATCTCCCGAGTGGTCGACGCGGTGGGCCTGCGCCCGGGCGCGGTGGTGGTCCTGCCGCCGGGCACTCTGCCCAAGACCCCCTCGGGCAAGCTGCGCCGCGCCGCGGTCCGCGACCACATCGCCCAATACCTACCCTGACCGTGGCGGATCTCGGTAAGCTCCGCGCTCATGACAGCGCTCGGCACCGCCGAGCGCCCATCCAGCCAAGGAGAGATGACCGGCATGGCTTCATTACTGACCCTCGAACGTCGGATCCTCGCGCTCGAGGCGCGTTTGGCCGATGTCGAAGGCGGATACGGAGACACTCTCTACAAGCTGCGTCCGGCAGGTGTCAAAGCTGATCTGCGAACGGCGAAGATCCTCCAACGCCTCGACATCGACGACGTGTCCGAAGAGGAGATCGACACCGCGCTGGACGAGGAGTGAGACCGGAGGTCCGCGCTGCGGACGACCACGATGTTCGACCCTTTCAATATCAATCCGGCCAGCGAAGAGCGCAACGCTGATGTCCGATTCCCATCGAACAGAAGATAAAGCGTCGGCGAAGGCGACGTGTGCTCGGCTCTCGACTGGTATGTTGTGAACTCGACGCCACAGACCTCCCAAGGCATAATCGAGGTCGGTAGCGTCGAGTTCACGACGCGTACCATCGCTAGACAGATGATGATGATCTTCTGTCGGTTCTCATGGCTGGTCGTTTCGCTCTGGGTGAGCGTCCGAGCTCGGAGTGGGAGTTGGCGCCGCGTTACCAGGCCAGCCGGCTGACAGTGCGCTGCGCGGTGGCTGTGCTCAAGGGTGCGAGTTTGGTGGTCATGGAGCGGAGCGCCGGTGGTTCTTGCGCGGCGGTCATGCGATGTCACCCAAACGTCGCAGCATCGCGAGGCTTGCGCTGAGTGACAATAGGCGAACGGGAGATCACCGCCTGGAGTGCTCGGTTGAACTGGGGGCAACGGTGGTTAGGCGCAAGCAGGGCCATGATGAGCTGATTGTGTGGGCCGTACTCGTTGTCGTCATCGCAGGCTCTGTATGGTACATCATCCATAATCATTACTGGGGCCTGCTGGTGCTCGTCACGTTGTTCTCCCTCGCCATTCCTGCTTTGGCCTACGTCACACAGGTGCGGACCAAATGCCTCGTGCTCTTCACGGCGACAGGTCTCCCCTGCCAGAATCCGACTCGCGGAATAATATTCGGGTGCAATGGTCAGAATCACAAGTGGGATAAGGCTCTCGCCACGATTGGGATACATCGACAACGGGTTGGGCCGCATCCTGCTAGAGGTCGGACGCGAAAAAGTGGACACGCCAGACTCGGGGGAGAGGGCGGTGCCGCCGAAGTGGTAACCGTCAAAATCCAAGGCGGCCTCAAAAATACTATCACGTTCTATACGACGGTATTGGCGAGCATCCTCAGCATCTGGCTCGCCGTCGACCAGCTGCGTCACCATCTCTAGCGGGCGCGCTCAGCATCAGGGCGCTTCCGGAGAGCGGGAAACACTGGGGGCGGAGAGCCAGCCCCATCTTGAGTTCAATCCTTCACTCGGTCGTCTCCGCTGATGTGATCAATGAGCCTGAGGTACGGTATTGATCACCAGGTACTAGTATTTGCCCTGATCGGGGGCGGATCAGTGCTCGCGGCCGAGGGGGACGTGGAAGTAGCCAACGTGAGGGTAGATTTATTCTGATGTGAAATTCCTGCCGGACAGCAGATAAAGCATGTACGCGGCGATCGTCGAACCGTCGGTGATGATACCGCTTCGGATCATGTCTTCCAGCTCGCTCCGGGCGAACCAGCGTTGGCGCATGTCTTGCTCCTCGTGTTCCCGCGAGTGCTGGCCGGCCTCAAGTTGGTTGGCCACGAATACGGCGCACGCTTGACTGCTCATACCCTTGGCGGGATAAATGCGGCCGAGATGGCGGAGACGCCCCGCCCGGAGTCCGGTCTCCTCGGCCAGTTCTCTGCGGGCGAGTGTCGCTGGGTCCGCATCCTCCCTGTTGGGCAGCGTGCCCTGCGGGAACTCCCAGGACCGGTGGGAAACCGGGTAACGGTACTGCTCCACCAAGTGGAACCCGTCACGCTCGACCGGGATGATGAGCGCGAAGTTCGGCTTTTCGACATACGAGTAGATACCCTGAGACCCGTCTGGGCGCCGGATCGCATCTTCGCGGAGTTGCATCCACTGGTTGTCGTAAACGATCCGGGAGGAGACCCGCTGGATCGCGGGGTCGCCGGGTTCGGGTTCAGATTGTGGCTGGGCGGTCAACACTGGGCCACGTCTATCTCCAACTCCTCGCACTCGTCGTCGTGGGGAGCACGGTAACCCAGGGTATTCTCCAGCCAATGCCAGAGCCACGGGGTCCAGCTTTCCCGTACCACCGCATCGTTGATGATCTACGGTCGGCCATCGTAGCTGGTCGTCTGGCCCCGGGCGAGTGTCTGAGTTCTGAGTGGGAGTTGGCGCAGCGGTACGAGACCAGTCGGCCGACGGTGCGCCGCGCGGTGGCGGTGCTCAAGGCCGAGGGTTTGGTGGTCACGGAGCAGGGCCGGGGAACCTTCGTCCGTCCTGCGCCTCGCGTGCGGTTGGTGGTCACCGGCGCGAATTATCGCCGGCATCGGAGCGCGGGCGTTCCGGGCTTCAACGCGCAGGTGACTGAGCAGGGGCAGCGCCCCGCGCAGCGTCTTGTGGAGGTGGGGACGGTCGGCGCTCCGCCTGAGGTGGCGATGCGTCTGGACGTCGAGGCGAACGTGCCGGTGGTCCTCCGGCGACGGTTGTTCCTGGTGGAGGATCGGCCCGTGGCCTTGTGTGACAGCTACTACCCCGCTGACATGGCGGAGGGGACGGTGATCGCCGAGCCGCGGCTGATCCGAGGTGGCGCTCTTGCGGTCATTGAGGATCCGGCGGGCCCTATCCGAAGAGTGGTGGCGCGGTCGGTGGATGAATTGCGGAGCCGGATGCCGACCCGTGCGGAGATCGATCAGTTGTGGCTCTCGCCCGGAGTGCCGGTCGTGCGGGTGCTCTGAACGATCTATGACACTGAGGGAGCGCCGCTTGAGGTTCAGGATTCGGTCGCCGCGGCGGATCGTCACGAATTTCGGTACGAAGTGGACATGCGATGATCGGTTTTCGCGGGTTGCGGGTAGGCGCGTGCCTGTCGCTGACGGGCCGCTACGCGCGGTGTGGCAGGCAGGCCGCCGCTGGGCTGGAAGCTTGGCGTGTTTTGGACGGGGACGCCGAGCTAGTCGTGGAGGACGACGGTAGTGATCCAGCGCGGGTGGAGCGCTGCCTTCGAGCGCTAGCCAGTAGGTGTGACCTGCTGCTGGGGCCGTACTCGACGCGGCTCATGCGGGTGGCGTCCCGGGCCGCTCCGGATCTTGACCGCCTGGTGTGGAATCACGGTGGTTCCGGCGACGACGTGGCAGCGACGGCTCCGGGTCATGTCGTGTCTGTGCTGTCACCGACGAGTCGCTACGCCGAGCCGTTTTTGCGCCACCTCGCGGGACAGTCCACACGGGCGCCGCTGTGGCTCGCGCCGGGGCGCGGGAGCTTCGGCCGGCAAGTCATCACTGGTGCGGCGGAAAGAGCCAGGCCACTCGGGTTGCGCACGGTGCGCATCGATCCGGCCGATGAGCTGCCCGCCGATCACGCTTCGGGGGCATGGGATCTGTTCTGCGCAGGTGCTTTCGAGGAGGACGTCGCGAGA
>JBDTAX010000139.1:0-27468 GCA_039924425.1 Pseudonocardiaceae bacterium | reverse complement strand
TGAGGAATTCGTGGGTTTGCGGCAGGTTCTCGCAGTTCGTCCCCTCCTGCTCGAACAGGTAGGGCACCGCGTCCAGCCGGAAGCCGTCGATGCCCAGATCCAGCCAGAATCGCAGCACGTCGAGCATTGCTTCCCCGACCTCGGGGTTGTCGTAGTTGAGGTCGGGCTGGTGGGCGAAGAACCGGTGCCAGTAGAACTGCCCGCGCAACGGGTCATACGTCCAGTTCGATGTCTCGGTATCGACGAAGATGATCCGGGCGTCCGGGTAGGCGGTGTCCTTGTCACTCCAGACGTAGAAGTCGCCGTAAGGCCCATGCCGATCGCGGCGGGACTCCTGGAACCAGGAGTGCTGGTCGGAGGTGTGGTTCATGACCAGGTCGGTGATCACTCGGATGCCCCGCTTGTGCGCCGCGCCGAGCAGCACCACGAAATCCTCGACGGTGCCGAACTCGGGCAGCACGGTCCGGAAGTCGGAAATGTCGTAACCGCCGTCGCGCAGTGGGGAGGCATAGAACGGCGGCAACCACAGGCAGTCGATGCCCAGCCACTCCAGGTAGTCCAATTTGTGGGTGAGACCGATCAGGTCGCCGGCGCCGTTGCCGTCGTGGTCGTGAAACGCCCGGACTAGCACCTCGTAGAAGATCGCTCGCTTGTACCAGTGCGGGTCGGTCGGGGCGGCCTTGGCGTGCTCGAAGTCCTCGGCTTGCGGTTCCGCCAGGTAGCCGTCGGGCGGCGCCGTGTCACCAGGGTGTGCACCGCTCGCCCCGGACTCCATCGTTCCAGTGATACCGGTCCGGGACTGGTGGCGCAAAAGAACAGCGGGTTCGCTAGCGTGGCTTGTCGGTGTGTCGCGAAGAAGTGGGGAGAATATGGTCGAACGTGCGGCGCCGCTGCAACGGCTGCCGGCCTGGACCTGGGCTGGGCAGCGGCCCACCTGGCGCGACGCCCGGCCCGGCCTGATCGGGGCGGCGCTCAAGCGCGCGCAGGCTCGACCGTCAGGCAACTGGTACGTGCTCGCCGCGAGCCGCGAGGTCCGCGGCGACCGGCCTTTCGGGCGCACCATCGCGGGTGTCGAGGTGGTGGCCTGGCGCACCTCCGACGGCGCGTTGCACGCCGGCCCCGGCGAGTGCCCGCACCTCGGCGCGCCGCTGTGCCGGGCGGCGGTGGCGGGCGGGGAGCTGGTGTGCCGCTGGCACGGCCTGGCGATCGGGGCCTGCGGGGTGCCGGGGTGGGACCCGTTCCCGGCGCACGACGACGGGGTGCTGGCCTGGGTGCGGCTGGACTCCGTGGGCGGGGAGGAGTCGCTGCCCGAACCGGTACTGCCCCGCCGGCCTGACGCCGAGACCAGCATTGATGCGGTGTACACCGGGATCGGGCGCTGCGAGCCGGAGGACGTGGTCGCCAACCGGCTGGACCCGTGGCACGGTAGCTGGTTTCACCCGTATTCGTTTGTTGGGCTCCGTGTTGTGGAGGAACCGAGCGAGAATGCTGATCGGTTCGTGGTCGAGGTGGCCTTCCGACTCACCCGGCGGATCGGGGTTCCGGTACGCGCCGCGTTCAGTTGTCCCGAACCGAGGACGGTGGTGATGGACATCCTGGAGGGGGAGGGCGCCGGGAGTGTCGTCGAGACGCACGCCGTTCCGCTGGGCGTCGACGACTCCGGTCATCCCCGCACCGCGGTGATTGAGGCGACCATCGCCAGCTCATCGCGCCAGGGCTTCGTGCTCGCTCGCCGTGGGGCGCCGCTGATGCGCCCGGCGATGCGCTGGGCCGCCGCCCGGCTGTGGCGCGACGACCTGGCCTACGCCCAGCGCCGCTACGACCTGCGCACCACCGGCCGCTGGCCAGGCTGATCCTCGTTCACCTATGGATCCTGTCCAGAATCGGGCGCCTCGGACACGTCCATGACTGACCTGACGAAGAGTTCCACCTGTGGCGTGAGTAAACGCGGGTGACCAACCCGCTCGACGAGGTCGAGCACGTCGTCAGCGGTGTCCAGCCCGAGCTGGCCCGCGAGCAGGACAACGTCGTCATCGTCCTCCCCGAGACGATGCGCGAGACACTTCAGGACGAGGACCGTCTCGGCGCTGGCCACCTCACAGCGCAGACCTGGCATGTCGAACATCTTCGTCGGGAAACTGTCTGGACCCGGCAGAAATCCCTTGACCGCGTCGTTGAGCCAGCCCTCGGGCAGATCGAGCGCGGCAGCGACCCGGGCGACCGCCGCGTAGACCTCGTTCTTGGGAACGAACACCGCGTCGATGTCCCTGGTCGCCCGACGCTCGTCGTAGGCCAGCGTGATGGCCGCTCCGCCGACTACATAAAGATCGGCGACCAGCCCGTGGGCGGCCAATTCGGCACCCAGGGCGGCGAGTGCCCGCAAGATCTCGTCTCGGCGCATCCGCTACACCCGGCTCAGCATGCCCGCGCCGAGCAGGATGCCCCGACGACGAAACGCCGCAGGCGACTCCACGATGGCACGTGCCCACAGACCGGGGTAGCGCGGCCACCAGATGCGGTCCAGAAAACGGCCGGGTTCGCCGGTCCAGAGTGGTGGGGAGACTTCGTGTGGACTGGCGAAGTGCTCGGCGAGCGCGGCGAGGTAGGCGTCGGTGCGCGGATCCAGGTCGCGCGGCCGCTCGGTGATCCGCCGCGCGATGTCGTCCTCGTCCCGCGCCCATCGCAGATCATCGACGAAGTCCGCCACCGCTTCCCGCAATGCGGTCCCGGCCGCGATCCGGTCCGCGGTCCGAGCCAGCGTCATCGGATGCCGAGCTTGTGCGGGCAGGAAGTGCCGTAGCTCGACACCGTCGTCCTCAGCACGATGTGCGAAGATCCGCTCGGATGGGGTACTCACGCAGCTCAGTCTGCCCCATCAGGGCAGGCCCTGGCCGCTGCGGTCACCTGGCAAGACGACCACCGCGCGCTGCCATGCGAGGAGCATCGTCCACCTCGACCAGGATGTTGAGGCCGAGCAGTTCAGGGCCGATCCCGACGTGGAGCTCGCCGGTCTGCCCGAGCCGGTGCTGCTCGACGAGTGGCAGGCGGTGCCGGGCGTGCTGGGCGCGGTCAAGCGTGCCATCGACAGCTCGCCTCGGCGCGGCCGTTTCATCGTCACGGGGTCGGTCTGTGACGATTTGCTGCGGTCGAGTTGGCCGGTCACTGGACGTCTGGTGCGGGTGGAGATGACCGGGCTTACCGTGCGCGAGTCGCGGCGTGGTGATCTGACCGCTGCGCCGTTCTTTCGGCGGATCGCCGAGCGGGGCGTCGAGAGTTTGGTGGTACCGCCCGATCCGCCCGACCTGCGGGGCTACGTTGAGCACGCGGTCGTCGGGGGTTATCCCGATCCGGTCCTCGGTATTCCCGCCGCCCGCAGAGCGCGATGGCAGCTCAGTTATCTTGATCGATTGCTCACCCGTGATGCTGCCGACGTCGACGCCCCTCGCGATCCCGTGCGTCTGCTGCGCTTCTTCCAGGCCTACGCGCTCAATACCGCGGGCGAGGTGACCGACCGAACCCTCTACGAGGCTGTGGGCATCAACCGGAGGACCGCCCACGCGTACGAGCGGCTGCTGCTGGCGTTGTGTCTGGTCGACGTCGTGCCGGCCTGGAGCACCAACCTGCTCAAGCGGCTCGTCCGGGCACCGAAACGGTACCTGCGCGACACTGGGCTGGCGGCCGCCGTACTCGACGTCGGCGTGGACGACGTGCTGCGCAACGGCGACATTCTCGGCAGGATGATCGAGACTTTCGTGCGCGCCTAGCTGCGCGCCGAACTCCCACTCTATGACCAGCCACCGCGCCTGTACCACTTGCGCCAGGAGGGCGGGGCCCGTGAGATTGACCTCATCGCCGAACTTGGCCTTCGGCGTGTCCTTGGGCTGGAGATCAAGGCAAGGTCCGCGTCGTCGGCGGAGTCCGCCAAGCATCTGGTGTGGCTGCGTGACCAGCTCGGTGACACCTTCGTCGGCGGCGTCGTCCTGCACACCGGTCGGCACGTCTACCGCCTCGCCGACAAGATCGTAGCGGCGCCGATCTGTACGATCTGGGCGTGACCATCGCCGGTGGTCACGCCGAACGTCGCCGCAGGCCAGGCTGATCCTTGCACGCCCTGGCGTCGTACCCTGGCAGGTGTTCTGTATCGAGGGAGACACCATGAAGGTCAGCGTCGAGCTGGGCGATGACATCCTGCGCGTGGTCGATGAGCAGGCTAGCCGAAGCGGCCGGCCGCGCGATGAGATCATCGCCGAAGCGGTCCGCCTGCAGGCGGCTTCAGCCATGCTCGCAGATCTGCTCGTGGGTCGCGACGATGGGCTCTCCGACGACGACGCTGACGCCGTCGCGCATTCTGAGCGTAACGCTTTCCGCGCCGAGCGCCGCCGACGAGACAGGCAGCAGGACCGGGCGGTTGCGCCGTGACGGAACTGCCTGTCGTCCTTCCCCGCCGAGCGGTGATCGACCCCAACGTCTTCGTCTCTGCGCTGATGACGAAACCTGGCAGCGCTGCTCTCACCACCAGGACCACCGGCCGCTGGCCACGTTGATCCTGGCAGCTCAACCCTTGCGGTGAGCGCGGACGTACTCCTCGAGTTGGCGGGCTTGCTGGTGCTCACCCAGCGCGAGCAGGTCGCGGGCGACTTGGCTGGCCGAGATCAGGGTGTCGGGGTGATCCTCACCTCGTAGTCTCCTCTCCAGCTCGAAAGCCCGTTCGAACACGGGTCGGGCCAGCCGCAGTGACCCCTGTCCGTGCAGGTAGCTGCCGGCCCGACCGAGTAGCCAGGCGACATCCTCGTCGGCTGATCCGGGGTCCCGGTGGGTGACGGCGAGGACGTGCGGGAGCAGCGCTCGCCACGTCGGCCAGGTAGTGGGGGTCGTCCCAGGGGTCGGCCGGGACCGTCTCTCGGAGTAACTGGAGGGCTACCGCAGCCATGCTGTCTTCGGCTGCGCCGACGGTCCGGCGGCTTAACAGGATCACTTGCACCAGCCGGTGTAGTTGCAGGCCGTTGGTGCTGACTCGGGCCAGCGCACGTCGGCGCAGCGCCCGAGTCAGACCAGCGAACGCGATCGGGTCCCCGGCGGTGGCGGACAGCGGTTCAGGCAACAGATCTGCGTGGGCGGTGAACAGGGTGAATGGGATCGGCTCGGGCGCCAGGTGGGCGGCCAGGTGGAGTAGATCCAGCGCGGCCGGTTCGTCGACGGCGAGCAGGTCGAAGGCCATCTGGTAGCTAGCGGCCAAGGAGACCTGGTAGGTCTCCGGCGCCCCGTGCGTGAGGATGTCTGCGGTGCGGCTGGCCAGCAGCTCCAGGTACTTTTCGACCGTTGAGCCGGTGTCGGCCAGGAACATCGCTGCTTGCTGGACCGCCAGCGGCAGGTCCTCCAGTGCTTCGGCGATCCGCCCGGCGTCGGGCGCGGACAGCTGTGGCACCCGCCCGCGCAACAGGCTGATCGACTCCTCCCGGGTGAACACGTCGACCGGCACCGGGACGGCCAACTCGTCCCAGTCCGGATTGCGGGAGGTGATCAACACATGGCCGGTGCCGCCGGGCAGGTAGCGGGCCAAGACCTGCGGGTCCTCGGCATTGTCGTAGATCAACAGCCAGCGCTGCCGGCCATGCAACGCACCGAGCAGCCGCGACACCGCGGATGAGGCCGGGTCGGTGGCGTCGGCCAAGCCGAGGGTGCGGGCCAGCTCGGCCAGCCGGTCCGGAATGAGCGCGGGCTGCTCCGACGGCACCCACCACACCACGTCGTAGTCCTCGCCGCAGCGGTGCGTGTACTCGATCGCCAAGGCGGTCTTGCCGATCCCACCCATGCCGTGCAGGGCCTGCACCACGGTGGTGCGGCCGGAGCGCAGGGACTCCCGCATCCCGTCCAACAGGCCGTCTCGGCCGGTGAACGCCGGGCTGCGGGCGGGCACGTTCCAGATCCGCCCGGGACCCACCGCGTCCGAGCGGGTCTCCGGCAGATCACGCAGGGCTTGGAACAGTGCCTCGCAAAGTCCCTCAGGCGTCGTCACGGTGGCTGTGGTCGGGCCGCTGTCGCTCAGCCGTGCGTGGAACGCCTCCTGCCGGGCGGCGTACTTCACATCGACAAACAGGGCCTTCGGGCCTTCCACGTCGTCGCCGAGAAATATCACCAGCCGGGGAAGGCCGGCCTCGCCGGCCGCCTCGAATTCCAGTTCCGTGTAGGACAGCTCCGGGCAGTCCCGCACTGGCGAGCCGTACCGGAACCCGACCAGCGCAACGTAGACGTCCGCGCCGCGCACGGCCTCCCGGCACACCTGCGAGGGCTGCTCATCCCGTGGGCCGAAATACGCCATGTCCACGATGGCGTCCCCAGCTCTGGTCACCGCCTGCTCCGTCGCCGAGACGAACGAGCGTCCGGCGGGTAGCCGCCGCAACTCCGAGGTGTGGCTCAGAAACACCCGTCGTGGCCGTGGCACGACAATATTGCACCTCGCGCCACGATCAGGAACAAGACCCAGTTAACTGAATCGGGCTGCGGCGGCGCGCAGCGGGGCCAGGCGGCCCCGGACTGGCACCGTCCACAGTGGGTGCCCGCGCAACCCCCACTTCGCCAGCAGGGCGTCGGCGGCGAGGAAGCCGCTGGTCGCGGCGCGTTCCATCAGCGCGACCGGGAGGTCCACCCGGGTCAGGTCGCCGGCGAGCACCACGGCCGGATCGGGGGTGGTGCTCGCCGGCCGGTCGCTGAAGGTCCCTGGCGCGAACAGCGGGCAGTCGGCGCGCAGTTCGTGGCGCTCGTCGACGATGCCGGCGGAGGCGGTTTCCGGGTAGACCTGCCGCAGCTCCTCGACCAGTCGGCGCTTGGCCTGCTCCGGATCTCCGACCAGCGCGTAGGCGTGCAGCTCCACCACCGAACCGCCGGTGCGCCGCGCCCAGCGGGCAGCCTCGCCCTCGAAGCGCTCCAGCACGCTGATGTTGTCCAGCGGTCCGAACCCGCTGGTGCCGAGGAACCCAGGCCGGTCCGCGCGCACCGGGTGATCCAGCCACAATCGAGACACCAGGAACGGCGGGGCGGTGCGCAGCCGCGCGATCTGCGCTCGCCAGGGCCCCGCGCCGAGCTCGGGAGAGGCGGCGAGCAGCGCCTGCAACCCCGTGACGTCGGCGGCAAGCACCACGGCGTCGGCGTCCTCGTCGCCGTCGGCTTGGACGGTGAAGCGGCGCTCCCGGCCGGGTGTCACCCGCTCGACGGTAACGCCGGTGCGCACCACCACGCCGAGCTCGGCCAGGTAGTCACCCATCGGTTCCCACAAGGCTTGTGGGAACGGTTCGGTGGCCACGTCGAACACCAGGCCTTCGGCCGAGCCCAGGAAGTAGATGTGGAACATCGTGGCCAGCTCGGCCGCCGACAGCTCTCGGGGGTCGGCGAAGAAACTGCGGGAGAACACCGAGAACGCCAGGTGCCGGGCCGCGTCCGGGAAGCGCACCCGCTCCAGGAAAGTCATCGCGTCCTGATCGTCCAGCTGCCGATAGACCTCCGGCACCGACACGTCGATCAGCGGCAGGGCGGCCACCGGGTCGAGCCGGGTGAGCAGGTCCCGCCACCGGAAAGTCGGGCTTCGCAGCGCGAAGGCCAGCGCGTTCCACGGCGGTGTGCGGGGCAGGCCCTGGAAGGTGTCCCGATGACCCGCGGCGTCGATCAGTGGGTAGTCCGTCATCGGCGTCAGCGCCCGGCCCAGCGGATCGGCCCTGCGCAGCAGCGCCCGCAGGTTGTAGTACTGCCGGAAGAAGGCATGGAACCCGCGGCTCATAGTGACTGCGGACCCGTCGGTCAGCGTGGTCGGCCAGCCGCGCAACCGGCCGCCGAGCTGGCTCTCGCGCTCCAGCAGATGCACCCGCACGCCGCGCTCGGCCAGCGCCACGGCGGCCGCGATGCCGGCGATCCCACCGCCGATGACGGCCACCCGAGGAGGCTGCCCTTCGGGTCGCGGCCGACCACCCCTCGGCGGGTGCAACACCGCGCGGCGGTCTCGGCCCGGCCGTTGCCCGTTGCCTCCGGCTGCTGGCGTCACGCCGGGCGCCGGGCCACGACGGTGTGCACGATGCCGCGTTCCCAGCCCGGCATCGTGGTGGTGTGCACGTCGGTCAGGCCGTGCCCGCGCAGCCGCGCGGCCAGCGCGTCCGCGGTGTCGAACCGCAGCACGCTGCGCCACAGGTAGCGGTAGAGCCCGGCCCGGCCGGTAACCACCTTCCCGACTGGGATGATCACGCTCCAGCACACCGCGGTCCAGATCGCCCGGCTGCGCGCCCGGCCGTCCAGCGCGTAGTCGTGCACCGCCAGCGGCGCTCCCGGCGCCAGCTGATCGCACAGCTCGGCCAGCACTGGGTCCGGATCCGGCAGGTTGCGCACCAGGTACGCGGCGAAGATCCCGTCGAATGGCCCGTGCACTCCGGCGGCGGCGAGCTCCTCGGCTCGGGCGTGCACGAACGACACCCGCGCCGGCCAGTCGGCCTGCCGGGCCTTGGCGAGCATGCCGGCCGACGCGTCCACCGCGGTGATCCTGGCCTGGGGTGCGGCCGCCAGCAACGCCAAGGTCGACGCCCCAGTCCCGCAACCCAGGTCCAGCAGGTGCAGCCCGGCGCCCTGCCCCGGCAGCCGCATCCGGTGGGCGGAGCGGGACAGGTTGCGATAGTAGCCCGGACTCGCCCCGACCAGCCGGTCATAACTGGCGGCGGCGGCGTCGAACTCCCTCGTCACATCGATCGTCACGAGCGCAGCTTAACTGTGGACAACCCGTGAGTGCCGTTACGAGTCAGGACCCCTAACGCCACTCACGGGTTGTCCACAGGATGTGGACAACCCGCCGCCACGGTTGCAGCTGCACGAAGTTGCTGTGCCCCCAGTTGTAGGTCTCGCCGCTGACCTCATCGTGGGCGTCGAAGCGATCCTGCGGGTCCATGCCCAGCACCGACAGGTCCAGCCAGACCGTTCCGCTCACGGTGTTGAACGGGTCCAGGGTGACCACGCAGATCACGGTGTCACCACTGGCCGGATCGGTTTTGGAGTACGCCAGCAGCGAGTCGTTGTCCACCCGGTGGAACCGCAGGGTGCGCAGCTGGTGCAGGGCGGGATGCGCCCGGCGGATCGCGTTGAGCTGGGCGATCCACGGTTCCAGGGAGTGGCCCGCCGCCAGCGCGGCGGCGAAGTCCCGGGGGCGCAGCTGGTACTTCTCGCTGTTCAGGTACTCCTCGCTGCCCGGCGCGGCCGGGGTGTTCTCGAAGAGCTCGAAGCCGGAATAGACGCCCCACGAGGGCGACAGCGTGGCGGCCAGCGCGGCCCGGATGGCGAACATGTCGGGCCCGCCCCGCTGCAGCGACTCGTGCAGGATGTCCGGGGTGTTGACGAAGAAATTCGGCCGCATCTCGTCCACTCTGGACGCCAACTCGGTCCCGTACTCGGTGAGTTCCTGTTTGCCGGTGCGCCAGGTGAAGTAGGTGTAGGACTGGGTGAAGCCCAGCCGGGCCAGGCCGTAGAGCCGAGCCGGCTGGGTGAACGCCTCGGCCAGGAACAGCACATCCGGGTGCTGATCCTTGACCTGCCAGATCAGCCACTGCCAGAAGTCTGGCGGCTTGGTGTGCGGGTTGTCCACCCGGAAGATCCGCACCCCGCGCTGGACCCAGAACAGCAGCACTCGCAGCATCTCGGCGTAGGCGCCTTGGCGGTCGGCGTCGAAGGTGAGCGGGTAGATGTCCTGGTAGCGCTTGGGCGGGTTCTCCGCGTAGGCGATCGTTCCGTCCGGGCGGGTGGTGAACCACTCCGGGTGCTCCTTGACCCACGGGTGATCCGGCGCGCACTGCAGCGCGAAGTCCAGCGCGACCTCCATGCCGAGCTCACCGGCCCTGGCAAGGAAGACATCGAAGTCCTCAAGAGTGCCTAGCTGGGGGTGCACCGCGTCGTGCCCGCCCTCGGCGGAACCGATCCCCCACGGCGTACCGACGTCGTCCGGTCCGGCGTGCGTGGTGTTGTTGGGACCTTTGCGGTTCATCTCACCGATCGGGTGGATCGGCGGCAGGTACACCACGTCGAAGCCCATCCCGGCGACCCGGTCCAGCTCAGCGGTGGCGGTCGCGAAAGTGCCGTGCACGGGGTTGCCCTGGGCGTCCCGGCCGCCGGTGGATCGCGGGAAGAACTCGTACCAGGAGCCGAACAGCGCCCGGGAACGGTCCACCCACACCTTGTGGGTGGCGCCCCGGGTGATCAGGTCCCGGAGTGGGTCGGTAGCCAGGATCTGGGTCACCGGCGCCGCGAGTGCTGGTCCGACCCGCTCGTCGAGGGGATGCTTGGCGTCCCGCAACGCCGCCGCGGCGGCGGTCAGCGCCACCCGGTTGGCGCCCTGGCCGGCCCGGCGAGCCGCGCGCTCCAGCAGCCGGGCCCCGACGATCAGGTCGTTCTCCAGTTCGGGCGCGGCCTGGCCAGCGTCGATCTTCACCTCGATCGCGTGCCGCCAGGTCCCCCAGGGATCGCCCCAGCCGTCCACCCGGAAGCTCCACCAACCGACCCGGTCCGCCACCACGGTCGCGGTGAACTGGTCGGTACCCGGCGGTCCGGGCCGCATCCGGACCTGACTCGCCGGCGCCTCGCCGGGACCGCGCCAGACCACCGTGGCGCCCACCGCGTCGTGCCCCTCGCGCCACACCGTGGCGCGGACCGGCACGTGTTCCCCGACCACCGCCTTGCTGGGATACCTCCCGCAGGAGACCACCGGCGTCACATCATCAATGGCGATCCGACCACTCACCCCTGCCGCCCCATCCCTCGGTCCCGGGCCCCCTGCCCAGTCTGCCGGTAGCGGCCCTCCGGCGCCCGCCGGATGTGACACCCGTGACGGTAAAGTTCGCGCATGCGAGCACTGCGCCGGTTCACTGTCCGCGCCCAGCTGCCGGGGGTGTTGGCGCCGCTGGAGACGCTGGCCACCAACCTGCGGTGGACCTGGCACGCGCCGACTCAAGACCTGTTCGCCTCGCTGGACGAGGGCACCTGGGCGGCCGTCAACGCGGATCCGGTGCGGCTGCTCGGGGAGATCCCCACCCACCGGCTCACCGCGCTGGCCGCCGACGAAGCCGTGGTGGCCCGCACCCGAGAGCTCGCCCGGGATCTGCGCCGCTACCTGGAGGAGCCCCGGTGGTATCAGCAGCGCCCGGAGGCACTGCCCGCGGCGATCGGGTATTTCTCCATGGAGTTCGGAGTCTCCGAGGTGCTCCCGTTCTACTCCGGCGGCCTGGGCGTGCTGGCGGGGGACCACCTCAAGGCCGCCTCGGACCTGGGGGTGCCGCTGATCGGGGTCGGCCTGCTCTACGGCTCGGGCTACTTCCGCCAGTCGCTGTCGCTGGATGGCTGGCAGCTGGAGCACTACCCAGCGCTGGACCCGCAGGGTCTGCCGCTGCGTCTGGTGACCGACACCACCGGCGCGCCGCTGCTGACGCACGTCGGCATGCCCGGGGAGCGGGTGTTGCGAGCGCGGATCTGGCGGGCCGACATCGGGCGGGTGCCGCTGCTGCTGCTGGACAGCGACATTGAGGACAATCCGGAGGATCTGCGCGGGGTCACCGACCGGCTCTACGGCGGCGGCCAGGACCACCGGATCACCCAGGAGATCCTCTCCGGGATCGGCGGCGTCCGCGCGGTCCGGCTGTTCTGCCAGCGCACCGGGCATCCCGAACCCGAGGTGTTCCACACCAACGAGGGGCACGCCGGGTTCCTCGGCCTGGAACGGCTTCGTGAGCTGATCAGCGGCGACGGGCTGAGCTTCGATGCGGCGCTGGCTGTGGTGCGGGCCGGCACCGTGTTCACCACGCACACCCCGGTGACCGCCGGGATCGATCGCTTTCCGGTGGGCCTGGTGCGTCACCACTTCGCGGAGCCAGCCGGGCTGCTGCCCGGCGTCGACGTCGAGCGGGTGCTGGAGCTGGGCGCGGAGGACAACCCCGGGATGTTCAACATGGCGCACATGGGCCTGCGGATGGCCCAGCGCGCCAACGGCGTCTCCCGGTTGAACGGCGCGGTGGCCCAGGAGATCTTCCGCGGACTGTGGCCGCGGTTCGACGTCGAGGAGGTGCCGATCTGCTCGGTCACCAACGGCGTGCACGGCCCGACCTGGGCGGCGCGGGAGATCACCAACATGCTTGGCGAGCCCGGCAACGGCGCGGCCGCGTCGGCTTCCGACCCCCAGCTGTGGAACCTGCGCGGGGTGCTGCGCGCCAAGCTGGTGGACGAGGTGCGTCGGCGGGTCCGGGCCGCCTGGCTGGAGCGCGGGGCCTCCGCGCCGGAGCTGGGCTGGACGGCGCAGATCTTCGACCCCCACGTGCTCACGATGGGTTTCGCCCGACGGGTGCCCACCTACAAGCGGCTCACCCTGATGCTGCGCGACCCGCAGCGACTCCGGGCGCTGCTGCTGGACCCCGAGCACCCGGTACAGTTGATCATCGCGGGCAAGTCCCACCCCGCGGATGACGGGGGCAAGGTGCTGATCCAGCAGGTCGTGCGGTTCGCCGACGCGCCGGACGTGCGGCACCGGATGGTGTTCCTGCCCGACTACGACATGTCGATGGCGCGGCACCTGTACTGGGGCTGCGACGTGTGGTTGAACAACCCGCTGCGGCCCTTGGAAGCGTGCGGCACCTCGGGGATGAAATCCGCGCTCAACGGTGGGCTGAACCTGTCCATCCGGGATGGCTGGTGGGATGAGCTCTACGACGGCGAGAACGGCTGGGCGATCCCGACCGCGGACGGCGTTGAGGATGCGGCGCGGCGCGACACCCTGGAGGCGTACGCGCTCTACGAGCTGATCGCCACGCAGGTCGCCCCCCGGTTCTACGACCGCGGCGCCGCTGGCGTGCCGCGGCGCTGGGTGTCCATGGTGCGCCACACCCTGGCGTCGGTGGGCCCCCAGGTCCAGGCCAGCCGGATGGTGCGGGAGTACGTGGAGCGCCTCTACGCGCCGGCCGCCAGCTCGGCCGCGGTGGTGCGCGCCGAGTCCTTCGCCGGGGCGCGCGCGCTGGCCGAGTACCGGTCGCGGGTGGGTAGCGCCTGGCCCCGGGTGCGGGTCGCGCAGGTGGACATCTCCGGGCTGCCCGCCACGCCGGAGCTGGGCTCGGAGATGACCGTCCGCGCGGCGGTTGAGCTGGCTGGCCTGCGGCCCGGCGATGTGGACGTCCAGGCCATCGTCGGTCGGGTCGACGGCCACGACGAGCTGCGCGACACACTCGTGGTGGCCATGCGACCGGTCAGCGGCCCAGTTGACGATGTGGACGCCGAGGAAGCACGATTCGAGGCGACCCTGCGGCTGCCGCACGCCGGCCTGCTCGGCTACACCGTGCGCGTCCTGCCGAGGCACCCGCTGATGGCCAACCCCGCTGAGTTCGGGTTGGTGCACCTGGCTTGATCACCCCCGCACCGCGCGGAAGAGCAGCACCGTTCGGGCTGGGACGGTCATCCGGGTGCTGGGGCGCCTGCTTCGAGGGTGGGTGGGGCAGCCGTCCGGGGAACCCGTGTCCAGCACCGGTTCGTAGCGCTGGCCGTATTCCGGGCCCGGCAGCGTCACCATGATTGAGTGCGCGCCGGCGTGCAGCACCAGCAGCCACGAGTCGGTGTCCGGTGGCGGCGGGTGGGATCGCACGTCGGCACCGTTGATCCACATGCTCAGCGTCTGCCGATGGCCGTCCCGCCAGTCCTCGAGCCGCATGACCTGGCCGTCGGGACAGAACCAGACCAGGTCGGGGGTGTCGCTGGGGGTGACCCGGCCTTCGAAGAACTCCGGTTGGCGCAGCGCGGGTGTGGTGGCTCGCAGCGCGAGCAGCCGGCGAGTGAACGTGGTCAGCGTCTCGGCGTCCTCGGCCTGCGACCAGTCCAGCCACGAGGTCTCGTCGTCGAGCCGGTAGGGGTTGTTGTTGCCGAGCTGGGTGCGCCAGCGCTCGTCGCCGGCCAGCAGCATCGGGGTGCCCGTGGACAGCACCAGGGTGGCCAGCAGGTTGCGGGCCTGGCGGCCGCGCAGGCCGCGCACCGCCGGATCGTCGGTTTCCCCCTCGGCACCGCAGTTCCCGGACCGGTTGTCGTCGGTGCCGTCGGTGCCGCCCTCACCGTTGGCGTCGTTGTGTTTGCGCTGGTAGGAGACCAGATCCCGCAGCGTGAACCCGTCGTGGGCGGTGAGGAAGTTGACCGAGGCCCACGGCCGGCGCCCGCTGGCCGCGTACAGGTCCGAGCTGCCCGCCAGCCGGGAGGCGAGCTGGCTGACGCCGGGGACGCCACGCCAGAAGTCGCGAGCCACGTCCCGGTAGCGCCCGTTCCACTCGCTGAAATGCACACCGAACCCGCCGAGCTGGTACCCGTCCGCGGTGGCGTCCCAGGGCTCGGCGATCAGCTTGCGGGTGCGCAGCAGCGGATCGGAGACGATCGCCGTGAGCAGCGGGGCGGCCGGGTCGAACGGCCCGCCCCGGGGCCGTCCCAGCACGCTGGCCAGGTCGAGGCGGAACCCGTCGACACCCAGCTCGCCGGCCCAATACCGCAGCGCGTCGGCGACCAGCGCGATCACCGTGGGAGAGCCGGCGTCCAGGGTGTTTCCGCAGCCGGTGAGGTCGGGCTGGTGGTAATGATCGAGGTAGTAGGCGGGTGCGTCCAACCCCCGGTAGGACAGCGTGGGGCCAGCCACGTCACCCTCGCAGGTGTGGTTGGCCACCACGTCCACGATGACTTCCAGTCCTGCGGTGTGCAGCGCGGCCACCATCGTGCGAAATTCCGCCACCTCGGCGCCGGGCACCGCGGCATATCCCGGATGCACCGCGAGCAGGGCCAGCGGGGAGTAGCCCCAGTAGTTGGGCAACCCGGCGCGCAGCAGTGCCGGCTCGGGGCAGAACGCGGCCACCGGAAGCAGCTCCACCGTGGTGACACCCAGACCGGTGAGATAGGACGTCACCGTGGGGTGCGCCAGGCCCAGATAGGTGCCGCGGTGCTCGGGCGGCACCTCGGGATGGTTGCGGGTAAAGCCGCGCACGTGCAGCTCGTAGAGCACCGTCTGTTCCCACGGCACGTCCGGTCGGGTGCCGGTGTCCGGACCACCGGGCGCGGTGACCACCGACACCGGGACGCTGCCCAGCGAGTCCACCTCGCAGCGGGGCCCGGTGGGATCGCCCCGGTAGCCCAGCGCGGCCGCCACGTCGGTCACACCGCCCTCGACCCGCAGCGTGTACGGGTCGACCAGCAGCTTGGCGGGGTTGCACAGCAGGCCCCGCACGGGGTCCCAGGGACCGTGCACCCGGTAGCCGTAACGCTGCCCGGGACCTAAGCCGGGTACCAGCCCGTGCCACACCCCGAAGGTGCGTTCGGTCAGCGGCACCCGGAGCTCCTCGCCGTCGGGCCACAGCAGGCACACCTCGACGGCCTCGGCGACCGAGGAGGCCACCGCGAAGCGCACCCCGCCGCCCTCGGCGTGCGCGCCGAGCGGGAAGGGCCGGCCAACCTGTGGGTGGGTCATGAACAGCATCTTGCCTGCCCGGTCCGACATTTTCCGCGGCCCTGGCCAATCAGAACTGGGCCGATCAGCACAATAGGCGGGTGACCGTCGAGCTGACCGACCTCGTGGTGCGGATGGATGGTGTGGGTGTGCGGCGCGGCGCCAGCACGCTGCTCACAGGGGTGGACTGGCGGGTGGAGCTGGACGAGAAGTGGGTGGTGCTGGGGCCCAACGGCGCCGGCAAGACCACCCTGCTACGGCTGGCCGCGACTGAGCTGCACCCGAGTGTGGGAACGGTGCACGTGCTCGGGGAACGGCTGGGCCGCGTCGACGTGTTCGAGCTCCGGCCGCGGATCGGGTTCTCCTCGGCGTCGCTGGCCAGCCGGATCCCCGCTGATGAGGTGGTGTCCGACCTGGTGGTCAGCGCCGGTTACGCCGTGCTCGGCCGGTGGCGGGAACGCTACGAAGACCTCGACACCGCGCGAGCCACTGGGTTGTTGGCCGCCTGTGGCATCGAGGCGATGGCGCGGCGGCGCTTCGGCACGCTGTCCGAAGGGGAGCGTAAGCGGGTGCTGATCGCCAGGGCGCTGATGACCGATCCGGAGCTGCTCCTGCTGGACGAGCCCGCGGCGGGGCTGGATCTGGGTGGCCGGGAGGATCTGGTGGGCCGGCTGGCCGCGTTGGCCCTCGATCCGGACTCTCCCGCGACGGTGTTGGTGACCCACCATGTCGAGGAGATCCCGCCGGGCTTCACCCACGCCATGCTGCTGCGGGACGGGGCGGTGGTCGCGCAGGGCCTGCTCGAGGCGGTGTTGACCGAGGACAACCTGTCCACGACCTTCGGCGTTGATCTCGTGCTGCGGCGGCTCGGGCCGCGCTTCTTCGCTTACCGCCGCTGAGCGGCGTTCGGTGAGTGGGGGTTCACTGGGCGAGCACCGCGTCGAGCTCGGCGGCGCTCGGCATCGACGGCTGGGCACCGGGTCGGGTGGCGGCCAGCGCACCCGCCGCGCAGGCCCGGGTGAGCAGCTCGGTGTCGGGCAGCCCGCGCAACAGGCCGGCCACCGCGGCGCCGATGAACGCGTCCCCGGCGGCGGTGCCGTCCACGACGGTGACCCTGGGCGGGGTCGCGTTCGCGACCCGCTGACCATCGCGCAGCAGCACCGCGCCGCGCGCCCCGTCGGTGACGGCCACGGCCCGTACGCCGCGCAGAGCGGGCAGCGCGGCGTACTCGGATCGGTTGACCACCACCAGGTCGGCGCGCCGCAGCACCTCAGGTGGCACCGGGCGGGCCGGGGACGCGTTGAGCACGAACAGCCCGGTGGCATGCGCCGCGGCGGCGATCACGGCGTGGTCCGGTACCTCCAGCACGGTGAGCACCGCATCGGCGCCGGCCACATCTCGCGCGTCCACCCGCAGCGCCGCGTTCGCGCCGGGTACCACGACTATGGTGGTCTCGCCCTTGATGTCGACAGCGATCAGCGCCAGCCCGGTCGGCTCGGTGACCTGTTGCAGCCGGTCCAGCTCGACGCCCTCGCGGTGCAGCAGCTCCAGCGCGGCGTCCGCCTCGGGATCGGTGCCCACTGCGGCGACCAGCCGTACCGGCAGCCCCAGCCGGCGCAGCGCCAGCGCCTGGTTGGCCCCCTTGCCCCCCGGCAGGCGGGTCATGCCGGTGGCGGTGAGGGTCTCGCCGGGGTCCGGCAGCCGCGCCAGCGCGGCCACCAGGTCAAGGTTGACACTGCCCACTACCGTTACTCCCACGGGATCCATCCCACCACGCGGTGCCGGCCATCAGGGTGTCTAAGGTCACTCTCAGGTGGAGGGTCCACACTGGTGGTATGCGCATCCTCGTGGTCGATGACGACCGGGCGGTCCGGGAGTCGCTGCGCCGGTCGTTGCAGTTCAACGGCTACACGGTGCAGCTTGCTGGGGATGGTTTGCAGGCCATGGAAGCGCTCGCCGCGCAACGGCCGGACGCGATGGTGCTCGATGTGATGATGCCTCGGGTGGACGGTCTGGAGGTGTGCCGGCGCTTGCGCGGCACCGGCGACGACCTGCCGATCCTGGTGCTCACCGCCCGGGACGCGGTCTCCGACCGAGTGGCCGGGCTAGACGCCGGCGCGGACGATTACCTGCCCAAGCCCTTCGCGCTGGAAGAGCTGCTCGCGCGGCTGCGGGCGCTGCTGCGACGCTCCCCGCCGGAGGGCGCCGGAGCCGCTGGCGCCGAGCTCAAGTTCGCTGACCTCCTGCTGGATCAGGGCACTCGCGAGGTCGCCCGGGGCACCCGCTCGATCAGCCTGACCCGCACCGAGTTCAGCTTGCTGGAGCTGTTCATGCGACACCCCCGGCAGGTGCTCACTCGCGGCCGGATCCTGGAGGACGTCTGGGGCTATGACTTCCCCACCTCGGGCAACGCCCTGGAGGTCTATGTTGGATACCTGCGGCGCAAGACTGAGGCGGACGGTGAACCGAGACTGATCCACACCATGCGGGGCGTCGGCTACGCGCTGCGGGAGACGCCTCCGTGACCCAGGCGGTGCGCCCGCGTGCCAAGAATCGGCGGATGTCGTTGCGGATCAGGGTCACCGCGCTGGCTGCGGTGTCCGTCGGCAGCGCCGTCGCGCTGGTGTCGCTCGCCGGTTACTTCACCGTCCGCAGCAGCCTTTACGACCAGCTCGACACGACCCTGCTGCAGCGCGCCGATTCGCTGCGCAGCACGCTGGCCAGCGCCGAGCAGCTCGGTGGCATCCCCGAGAGTTTCTTCAGCGCGGCCGACATCAGGGTCGGCCTGCTCGACGGCCGCACCGGCCAGGGTTATGTCGGTGGCGACTTGGCGATGGGGCCCCGCGAGCTCGCTGTGGCGCGCGGCGAGCGGCCCCAATCGTTGCGCACGGACCGGGTGCGCGACCTGCGCGTCGCGGCCGTGCCGGCGGGGCCGGGCACCGCTTTGGTGGTGGCACAGGGCTTGGGCGCCACCCGGACCACGCTGGCTCGCCTCGGCCTGGTGTTCACACTGGTCGGGGGAGCCGGTGTGCTGCTGGCCGCGGCCGCGGGCACCGCGGTCGCCCAGGCCGGGTTGCGCCCGGTGCAACGGCTGACCGAGGCGACCGAGCGGATCGCGCGTACCGGCGAGCTGCAGCCGATCGCCATCTCCGGTGACGATGAGCTTGCCCGGCTCACCGCGAGTTTCAACAGCATGCTCAGCGCGCTGGCCGAGTCGCAGGACCGCCAACGCCGGCTGGTTGCCGATGCCGGGCATGAACTGCGCACTCCGCTCACCTCGCTGCGCACCAACTTGGAGCTGCTGGCCGCCTCCGACCGCCCAGACGCCCCCTCGCTGTCCGATCTGGACCGCACGGAGATCGCCGGTGACGTGCGGGCCCAGGTGGAGGAGCTGTCCACCCTGGTCGGTGACATTGTCGAGCTGGCCCGCGAGGACGCCCCGCAGGTGGTGCACGAACCGGTGGAGCTGCCGGACGTGGTGGAGCGAGCGCTGGCCAGGGCGGCCCGGCGAGCGCCGGACGTCGACTTCGAGGTCAGCCTCACGCCGTGGAGCCTGCTCGGGGACGCCAATGCCCTGGAGCGCGCCGTGCTCAACCTGCTGGATAACGCCGTCAAGTGGAGTCCGGACGCGGCGACGGTCACCGTCGCGCTCGCGCCGACTGGCCGCGGGACGGCCGCGGTGGATGTCATCGACGCCGGGCCCGGGATCGCCGAGGCCGACCTGCCCTACATCTTCGAGCGGTTCTACCGCTCCTCGGCCGCACGCACCCTGCCCGGATCAGGCCTGGGGTTGGCCATTGTGGCGCAGGTCGCCGCTCGACACGGGGGTACGGTGCGAGCCAGCCGACGCCCGGCGGGGGGGACACTGATGACTCTGGAGTTGCCCGGCCGACCCCCCACATGAACACCCCCACATAAGACCCCAAGGTGGCTCACATGCACATCTCAGGAATTCAGGACACCCTGGAGTCATGACCGACGACACGTCGCGACCGGGCCAGCCTGACGAGCCCGGCGCGCACCCTGATCCCTATTGGGCCGCGACCGGTCAACCCGAGTCGCCCTGGTCGGCGCAGCAGTACCCGGCATCTGGTGCGAACCCGCCCACCGCGCCGATCGGCCCGTTGCCCCCAGCCGTTCCCGGACCACGCGGCGGCGCGACTCTCAAGGGCGCCGTCGTGCTCTCGCTGCTCGTGGCTTTGGTCGCCGGGGGTGTCGGGGGTGCCGTTGGCTATCACTTCGCGAGCGGCGACTCCAGTGTCGCCAGTGCGCTGGACCTGCCCACGCCACAAGCCGTGCCAGCCGCGAATCTCCCGGCCGGCTCGGTCGAGCAGGTGGCGCAGAAGGTCACTCCTAGCGTCGTCCAGCTCCGGGTGCGCGGAGCGGGGATGTTCGACGAGGGCAGCGGGATCGTGCTCAGCCCCGACGGACTGATCCTCACCAACAACCACGTGGTCGAGCCGGCCGTGACCGGCGGCGGCGCCGTCACCGCCGTGCTGCAGGACGGCCGCACGGTGCCGGTCGAGATCGTCGGTAGAGCGCCCTCCTTCGACCTTGCGGTGGTGCGGGCGCAAGGTGTCAGCGGCCTGACCCCGGCCCAGCTGGGGAGCTCCAACAATCTCCTGGTCGGGCAGCCGGTGGTGGCGATCGGCTCGCCGCTGGGCCTGTCTGGCACCGTGACCAGCGGCATCGTCAGCGCGCTGGACCGCCCGGTGCTGGCCGGTGGCGAGGGCAGCGGCCAGGAGACCGTGCTCGACGCGATTCAGACCGATGCCGCGATCAATCCTGGCAACTCCGGTGGGCCGCTGACCGACATGCAGGGCCGCGTGATCGGCATCAACTCCGCCATCGCCTCGCTGGGCGTCGGTGCCAGCGGGCAGCCGGGCTCGATCGGTCTTGGCTTCGCGATTCCCATCGATCAGGCTAGGCGGATCGCGACCGAGCTCCTCCACAACGGTCAGGCCACCCAGTCCGTCCTCGGAGTGAGCGTTCCCGTCGGGCAGCAGCCGGAGACCGCCGCGGCCGTGGTCATGGGGGTCACCCGCGGCAGTGCCGCCGCCACCGCCGGCATCCAATCCGGTGAGATGATCACCAAGGTGGACAACCGGGTGATTGACAGTGGCGACGCGCTGATCGCGGCCATCCGGTCCTACCCACCGGGTTCCCAGATCACCATGACCGTCAAGAACTCGGCGGGGACCTCCCGGCAGGTGCGGGTCACCCTGGGCAGCCAACAGGTCGGGGTCCGCTGAGTGCCTTAGAAGAAGTCCCCCCGACGTCCCCCCCGACGTCCACCTGGACGTCGGGGATCGAGACCTGGTTCTCGGCCCGGCCGCCGCCCGGCTACGGTGCTCGGCATGGAACACAGCACGCGCAACCTCGGGCGGGCTCTCGTCGTGATCGTTGACGACCGGGCGGTGAATGGTGAGCACGAGGACGTGACTGGCCCGCTGGTCACCGAGCTCCTCGAGGAGGCGGGGTTCGTGGTCGACGGCTCGGTCGTGGTGGCCGGAGAGTTGGTGGGGATCCGCAACGCCCTGAACACAGCGGTGATAGGCGGCGTGGACCTGGTGGTCACCGTCGGCGGCACCGGGGTCTCACCGCGCGACGTCACTCCGGACGCCACGGCCGGCGTGCTGGATCGCCCAATACCAGGCATCGCCGAGGCCATCCGCGCCTCCGGGCTCGCCGCGGGTGCGGTGGACGCGGGCCTGTCCCGCGGCCTGGCTGGGGTCTCGGGCAGCACCCTGGTGGTGAACCTGGCGCCATCCCGCGCGGCGGTCCGGGACGGGATGGCCACCCTCACGCCCCTGGTCGGACGGGTAATCGATGAGTTGGCCTGGCCAGACCAGGACTGAGCACCGCTTCACACTGACACCGCCCCACACTGACACCGCCCCACCACGGGGCCCGCGATCCTTGCCGTCACGAGCCCGTGGTGCTGGGGTCATTCAGGATGTGCCGTTTGCCTTGCCGTTTCGGTTCAGCGTCTCACTCACCAGCTGGCTCACGTTCTCGAACTGATCGTGGTAACGCCCGCCAGTGGCCATGTTCACCGTCGAGACCGCTGCCTCGACGCAGTTGGCGGCCATGCCGCCGGCCTTCTCGACCAGGGGTCCGGCCTTCTCCAGGGCCTGCTCGACTAGCGGGCCGGCCGTGACCGCTATCTTCTCGGCGTACGGGCCGGCCTTGGTGATCGCTTGCTCAACGAGTGGTCCGGCCAGGTCTCTCGCCACACCGACGAAGGGCCCAACCGTTTCTCTGGCCTGCTCGAGGTAGGGGCCGGCCTTCTCCAGGGCCAGTTCCACCAGGGGGGTGGCCTTCTCGATGGCCTGCGTAACGACAGGGCCGGCCATGTCGATGACCGGGCCAGCCGTTTCCTTGATTTTGTTTATGAGACTCATGGTGGGAGCCCTTCCGCTCGTGTGACCGAGAAACCCCTATCTTCGCACTGGGACAGGGTAGCGGGAAGTGATCGGTGCTGGCTGACCCGTGCGATCACGCGGTCGGGGAGGTCGGTTCGCCCGAACGTCTCCTCAGTGGACGGTCACGGTGAGGGTCTGGGATATCGAGGCCGCCGCCACCCGGGTCGCGGAAACGGGATCGAGCGCGACCAGCACCAGTTTGCCGTCACGCTGCCCGGTGCGAGTGCCGGTTTCCAGCACCGCGAGCACCCGGGCGCCGCGGGCCAGCACCACCGGCTCGTCCCGCCGCTCGCCGACGGTCACCACGTCGACCGTGGCACCGGGATGTAGCAGCACGGCCACATCCGGATCCGCGAGCCGCAGCGGAACGCTCACCGCGTCCGGATTCGTCGTGACCGTTCGGATGAGCTCGGAGCCGGTCAGCCGCACATCGGTCAGGGGCTCACCACGCCGGACCGGCGCGGCCAGGGTCCGGCCCAGCACCGCGGTCGGGCTGCGGGTAGCGCCGTCGGGAACCAACGGGGCTGGTAGCGCGCGGAGCGTCACCTCGTTTGCGCCGAGCACGGTGCCCGGGGTCAGGTCCCGCGCGGCGACCACCACCGTGTCGCCGGCGGCGGGTTCCCGGCCCGACGCCAGCGCCAGCACGGCGGCGAGCCCGACCAGCACCGCCGCGGCGGCCCGGCGCAGCACCAGCGTCCGGCCGAACCCGGACCCACGCAGGAGCCCGTCGCAGCGCTCCCGCAGTAACGGCGCCAACGTCCGGGGACCGCTGTGGTCCCGCTGTTGCCCGATTGTCGGCCTCATATTGTGGCCTCCCGACCTTGTCGTCACGCTCATGACGTTAGGCAAGATCGGGCGTTGTCGACAGCGGCGCCACAGTGGGCTGTGGACAACTAGGTGCCTGTGGACAACTTCATTGAGGTGCGGTGTGGCTGGGTCAGGAGGTGGCGGCGGTCGCTGAACTTGCGGCCGATGAGGACGACGCCGAGCCCGTCTGAGATTTCGAGCCCGTCTGAGATTTTGAGCCCGTCTGGGACTTCGAGTCGGAGGTGGACGACGTGGAGTCCGACGTGGAGGTGCCCTTCGAACCAGGCTCTGCCTTGCCGTTTGAGCCGGACTCGGATGATCCGGCCTTCGTCGGTGCGGACGGGTCCACGCTGCTGGCGCGGCTGTCGTTGCGGTAGAAGCCGCTGCCCTTGAACACGATGCCCACCGCTGAGAACAGCTTGCGCAGCCGACCGGAGCACTCGGGGCAGTCGGTCAGCGACGGCTCGGTGAACTTCTGCACAGTATCGAAGTGATGCTCGCACGCGGTGCACGCGTAGGAGTAGGTCGGCACGTCTCGCCTCCACGTAGCTAGCACTCTACGTACGAGAGTGCTAGCGCGATGATAGCAAGGCCGCCACCGCGGCCCGCCGGACGCAACCTTCTTCGGAAGCTTGGGGGAACGCCCACGCCCGCCGCCAGCTCGGCCAGCTGCCGTAGTACCTCACGAATGACACATGGGCTAGCCTGCCTGCATGACAGTTCAGATAGCGCTGCGGCTGGACCCCGGGCTGGCCGAGTCCGCGCGCGCGGCCGCCGCGGACACCGGCACCAACCTGTCAGAATGGATCCGTCGGACGATTCGGCGCGAAGCCGCCGCGGCGACCGCCCGGCGAGCTCGCGCCGAAGAGGACGCCCGTCCACCGCTGTACACCCCCGAGCAGGAAGACGCCCTGATGAGCTCGCGGCGGTCCCGGGCCATAGCGGCTTTCGAAGGCCGGGAATGACCTCATCTGTGTCTGTGCCGGTGCGGTTCGGCCAGGTGTGGGAATCCCCGGACGAGGTGATCGGATCGATGCGCTACCTGGTCGTGTCCTCCGATGCCTACAACCACGCCTACGGCGACCGCCGGGCCATCGCCGTCGAGATCGACTCCCGAGTGGTCTTCGAGGGCATTTACCGAGAACCCATCACCGACGCCGGCACCGCCTACCTCGACCGGCTGACCTGGGTCGCCCGCCGGCAACTCGTGCACCTCATCGGCCACCTGCACCCCGACCGTCACAGCCACGTCACCCACATCATCCGCGACCTCATCGGCAACCACTGACGACGCTAGGTACCGCAGCCCGAAGGCCACCCAACCCAAGCAAGCCAAGTGGGCCCGATGTTGAGCTCGCTCAGCGCGCCGAACTCGGCACCAACAGGTTGGAAGTGCGGCGGGCCTGCTCAGGAGGGCAGTGGTAACAGGCCGCGGCCGGGGGTCAGGGCTGCGGTGACGGGGACATCGTGCGGTTGCGCCGGCAGCGTGGCGAGCACCTCGTCGTCCCGGACGATGGCGATCAGCGGGGTGCCGGGCCTGGCCAGCGGCAGGCTCCGGTCGTAGTGCCCGCCGCCGCGGCCCAGGCGAGTTCCGCGCCGATCGACGGCCAGCGCCGGTACCAGCACCAGCGTGGCGATGGTGATCGCCGCGCGGCCCAGTCGCGGTCCGGTCGGCTCGAACAGCCCCAGCGGCCCGGCCCGCAGCGACTCCGCACCGGTGTACTCAGCCCAATCCAGTGGCGCCTCGGTCGCACCGACGACGGGCAGCAGCACCCGCCAGCCGCGGCGTGCCAGCGTGTCGAGCAGTTCCGGTGAACCCGGCTCGCCGCCGACCGGCCAGTAGGCGCACACCGTGTCGGGCGCCCCAGCCAGCACAACCTCAGCCACCGCCGCAGCGAGCGCCGCCGCCTCAACTTCCCGCACCGTCACCGGCACCGCCCGCCGCGCCGCCACCAACCGCCGCCGCAGCGCCCACTTCCCGCTCTCGTCCACCCCACCCACCCGACATGGAGACATATCGGGGCTAACGACGCCCGAATAGCCCCGACAAGTCTCCATGTCGGGACGGGTTGCGTCGAGTGGGGCCGATAGGGTGATCGGTTATGAGCGACTTGGGTCGTGGCGCGGGTGGGTTCCGGACGGCGGTGGTGCCCGCGGCTGGGCTCGGGACTCGATTCTTGCCGACGACCAAGACCGTGCCCAAGGAGCTCCTGCCGGTGCTCGACACTCCGGCGATCGAGTACGTCGCGGTGGAGGCGGCCCGGGCCGGCGCTGACCGGCTGGTGCTCGTCGTCTCACCGGGCAAGGAGTCGGTGGCGGCGCACTTCGACGCCAACCCGGATCTGGAGGCTGAACTGCGGGCGCAGGGCAAGGACGCGCTGCTGGCCAAGGTGCGCCGCGCACCCGGGCTGATCCGAGTCGAGGTCGCGGTGCAGCGCAAGCCGCTCGGGCTGGGGCATGCGGTGGGCTGCGCCGAGCCGCTGCTGGCGGAGGGCGAGGACGCCGTGGCCGTCCTGCTGCCGGATGATTTCGTGCTGCCCACCGGGGTGCTGAGCGCGATGGCCGCTATCCGTCAGCGCCACGGTGGCAGCGTGCTGTGCGCCTTCGACGTCCCGCGCGAGCAGGTTTCCGCCTACGGGGTGTTCGCGATCGAGGACACCGACGACCCGGACGTCAAACGGGTGCGCGGCATGGTGGAGAAGCCCACACCCGAGGCGGCGCCGTCGACGTTCGCGGCGGCTGGTCGCTACCTGTTGGACCGTGCGGTGTTCGACGCGTTGCGCCGGATCGTCCCCGGCGCGGGTGGTGAGCTCCAACTCACCGACGCCGTCGCGCTGCTGATCGAGGAGGGCCATCCGGTGCACGTCGTGGTGCACTGCGGCGGACGCCATGATCTGGGCACTCCGGTCGGGTTGCTCCGGGCGTCGGTGGACTTCGCGCTAGCGGACCCTGATGTTGGCCCTGAGCTGCGGAGCTGGTTGCGCGACAGGCTGGGGTGGGAGACCCCGTGAGGTCGCTGGACGAGCAGCTCGGACGGGTGCTGGACGCGGCGGTGCGTCCCGCACCAGTGCGGGTGGCGATCTCCGAGGCGCAGGGCATGCTCTGCGCGGAGGAAGTCGTGGCGCAGCGCTCGCTGCCCGGTTTCGATCAGGCCGCGGTCGACGGGTTCGCGGTGCGCAGTGTGGACGTCACGGAGGTTCCGGTCACCTTGCCGGTGGTGGGCGAGATCGCTGCCGGATCGCGCCAGCCCATGCGGCTGCAGCCCGGCCAGGCGGTCCGGGTCGCCACCGGCTCGGCGTTGCCCGCGCTGGCCGACGCGGTGGTCCCGTTGGGGCACACCGAGAACGGGGTGGACCACGCGGCGCGGGTCACCGTGGCCTGCTCGGTGCCGTCGAAGGCCTACGTGCGCCGCACCGGAGAGGACGTACAGACCGGTGACGTCGCGGTGCGCTCCGGCGCGGTGATCGGCCCGGCGCAGGTGGGGCTGCTCGCCGCGGTGGGGCGGGCCAAGGTGCGCGTGCACCCACGACCCCGACTGTCGGTGCTCTCGGTTGGTGAGGAGCTGGTGGACGTCGACCGCACGCCGGGCGCGGGGCAGGTCTATGACATCAACTCCTACGCGCTGGCCGCGGCCGCCCGCGACGCCGGCGCTGAGGTGCACCGGGTCGGCATCGTGCCCTGCGACCCGTCCCGGCTGCGCGAGGCGGTGGAGGGCCAGGTGCTGGTCTCGGAGATCGTGGTGGTGGCCGGGGTGATCGGCGGGGCGATGGGGGAGGAGCTGTGCGGCGCGCTGGGCGCGCTCGGGTCGCTCGATGTGGGTCGGGTGGCCATGCACCCCGGGTCAGTGCAGGGCTTCGGCCGGCTCGGCCCGGACTCGGTGCCCACTTTTCTGCTGCCGAGCAACCCGATCAGCGCGCTGGTGGTCTTCGAGGTGCTGGTGCGGCCGATGATCCGGCTCGCGCTGGGCAAGCGCAATCCCCATCGTCGGACCATCACCGCGCGGCTGCTGTCCCCGGTGACGTCCACAGCGGGCCGGTGCGGTTTCCTGCGCGGCCAGCTGCTGCGCGATCCCGACACCGGGGAGTACCTGGTGCAACCGCTGGGCACCTCCGGCGCGCATCTGCTGGCTTCGCTGGCTGAGGCGAACTGCCTGATTCTCATCGACGCGGACACCACTGAGGTGCCGATCGGTGAGCAGGTGGCCGTGAGCTTCCTCGCCCAACGCGGATGAGGGACCGTGCTCGGGTCTGGGCCTGAGGGCCGCCACCCCGGTTGGCCAGCGCGGCTGGGCCCGGTGTGGGTCGCGGCGGGGCGGGTCGGGCTGTGCCCGGTGCGGCTGCGCGACGGCTCGGCGTGGAGCCGGTTGCGGCTGCGCGACGAGGCCTACCTGCGTGCCTGGGAGCCGGACGCCGAGGGTGCCTGGTCGGAGCGCTTCACCGCCATGGCCTGGCCGGTGCTGTGTGGCGGGCTGCGGGCCAGCGCCCGGCGAGGGCACGCCCTGCCGTTCAGCATCACCGTGGACGGGCGGTTCGCCGGCCAGCTCACGCTGGGCAACGTGGTGCGGGGCTCGCTGCGCTCGGCCTGGGTCGGTTACTGGGTGGAGTCGGGTGTGGCCGGGGGTGGGGTGGCGACGGCGGCGGTGGCGCTGGCGGTGGACCACGCGTTCGGGCCGGTCGGCCTGCACCGGGTCGAGGCCACCGTGCGGCCGGAGAACGGGGCCAGCCTCCGGGTGCTGGCCAAGCTCGGGTTCCGCGACGAGGGGCTGCTGCG
>JBDTAX010000138.1:0-13268 GCA_039924425.1 Pseudonocardiaceae bacterium | reverse complement strand
ATTAGCAAGCTGGAGCAGGGCCGCCGGCACACCGCCTCGATCGGCACGCTGCAGCGCATCGCCCGCGCGCTGGATGTGGACGTGGCTGAGCTGTTCGGCCGCGCCGAGACCACTCAGGCCACTGATGATGACCAGTCGCCAGTGGGTGCCATCGGGGATGCTTTGACCAGCGTTGATGAGCTGCTGGGTGAGCTGGATGATGCCGATGCCCCCGACCTGGCCGAGCTGGACCGTGCCGTCAGCTATGCATGGGGCGCCTATTTCGCCGGGAAATACGCGCTGCTGGCGGCGCTGCTGCCCCGCCTGTTAGCCGATGCCCAGGCAGTCGCCCACACGAGCGCAGCGGTCGAGTCAGGACGCGCCGCTGACCTTGCGGCGCAGGTTCACCAGATCACCGCGGGCACCCTGGTTCGGTTCGACGCGCCCGATCTCGGCCATGTCGCGGCCCGGGAGGCGTTGCGCCTGGCCGCGTGCGCGCCGGACCCGTTACGGGCCGCGTCGGTGTATGACATCTTCGGGCACGTGCTGATGCGGCAGGGCCGTTTCATCGATGCCGAGAGAGTGTGCGTAGCTGGCGCTGAAACGGTGCGACCCACCGGGCGGGCCGGTACGGCACAACTAGGGGTTTACGGCGGGCTGTTGTTACGGGGCGCTACCGCTGCCGCTCGGCAGCGTCGAACTGGCGCGGCCACTGATTTACTGGCCGACGCTACGGCGGTGGCTCAGCGCACCGGTGTGGACCGCACCGACTTTGGAGTGATTTTTGGGCCGAGCTGTGTGATTATGCAGACCGCTGACTGTCGGGTGGTCGCGGAAGATTACGTAGCGGCGGCGGAGGTGGCTCGACGGATGCCGGGTGACTCGGCGTTGCCGCTGATCTCTCGGGGTCGACACCTGGCTGATGTTGCGCACGCTGAGCTGCGCTTGGGCCACACTCAGGCCGCGGAGTCCGCGCTGCTCACGATGGAGCGCACAGCCCCGGAGTGGAGCTTCCACCACCAGTTGCCCCGGGTGCTCGTCGGCGAGCTGATGACCCGGGGACACCCGTCAACCCGGCTCCGCGAGCTGGCGCACCGCCTGAACGCGGCGCACCGGCCGTGATGCAGCCGTCCTCGCCCCTCGTACCGTTTACCCCTTCGTTGCGCCCGGTCGAGCATCCGGATCTATCTCCGGTGCTCACCCACTTCTGCGGCCGTGGCCGATCACATGCACACAGCTACGGCGTACCTGACGAGATCGTCTGTATGAGTCCGCGAGAGCGACTGGAGTCGATTTTGTGGGACGGGCACCTGCGGACTTTCGTGACGTTCTCCGGAGGAGACCTCGCAGTCTGCTTTACTGAGTCGACATGGCCCGCCGGTGTCAAATTTTTGATCGATAAACGTGGCTACCCACCATGGGGCCTGGTGTTGGATCGAAATCGTGTCTACGCTGCCGGTGGCGCCCCTGTTTGGTACGCGCGACCCGAGGAATACGGGGCATTGTCTCAGCTCGCCCCTCGCTTTCGTTCTTGGGCTGTTCGACTGGAGTTTGTCTCGGATTGGCTCGAAGAGCGCGAATGGCGCATCCTCAGAACATCCAGCGAGCCTGGGACGGTGGTGGCGCTTTCCGAGTTGCAACTGGTGGGGTTGTTGGTCGGCGATCCTCTCTGGACGGGAGTTCGATGGGCGTACCGGCTTCCACCTCTGTTCTGATGTGCCCGTGGAATACCACGCGTCATCGAGACGTCGCCGAGGTCCCCCACTCGGTTCAAGATTGATAGATTCGCTCGGAGTCGGCGGGCTTGGGGCCACCGCACTGCCGGTCTCCCTCCCGCGTGCCTCAGTGATTGCTCCTTCGTTGGGTAAAGCCGTCGCGCGGCAGACATTCTCACGATGTGCCACAGGTGCGTCGAGTGGCCGGGATCGAGGCCGGGGTGCCCTTGGTCGTGTACGTAGTAGACGGACGAGTGGTGATCGAACCCCGAGCGCGGTTCGCCGACCGCATTCGCAGTGTGAATTCTGCGAACTGACGCGGCATCGTGGGGTGCAGGTGGGAGCGGTGAGCACCACGATCCCACGACACGATTCCGGACCGGCTGGCTGAGACAATCTTCAAGCAGCTGGAGGCGGAGCTTGGGAAGGGGTGGTGGCGATGAGCGAGTACACCGCGACCGCGCAGCGGGTGGAGGGAGGCTGGTGGATGGTCCAGTGCGACCAGCACTCGGGATCGCTCTCAGGTGCGGCGGCTCGACCAAGCCGCCGCCGAGCACCGGGAAGCCATCGCGTTCGTCACCGGCGAGCCGGTCGAGCACATCAGCGTCACCGTCAACAGTCGTGGACCCGGCGGTGCGGGACGAGATCGCCACCGTGACCACACTGGTCGAGGTCGCCGCGCAGGCAAACGGCGAAGCTGCCACGCGGCGGGCCGCGCTCGCCCGAAAGCTGCACGAGCAAAGCCTGACTGTCCGCGACATCGGCGCGCTCATGGGTGTGTCCTACCAACGTGCTCAGCAACTCATTGCCACGCCAACACCGGCACCGGCTCGGAAGACCGGCTGAGCCCAAGAGCCGACGAGCGCGATAGGCCAGCCGCGGCTAGCCAGGTGCCGCCCGCTGGCGGCGCTCACCACCGGAGCTCCGGTGTACGTCGACCAGCTCACCGCGGCTCGGGACTCGTGGTGGTTGCCTCTTCCGCCCGGAACGATCGGACGCTCCGGCGGAACCATCCGTTGGCATGTCGGGTAGAGCCGTCGTGCGGCAGGTATCCTTAAGGTATGACACATGTCCCGCCAGAGTGTCCCGGTGCCGAGGTCAGCGTCAATAATCAAGGTCGGGTGACGATTCCGGCCCAGGTGCGTCGGGCGGCCGGGATCAAGACTGGGGTGCCCTTGGTCGTGTACGTGGAAGACGGGCGAGTGGTGATCGAGACCCGAGAGCAGCTCGCTGATCGCATTCGCCGAGACGTCGCCGCGACATGGACCGGTGCGGGATCAGTGGTCGACGAGCTGATCAGCGATCGCCGCGCGGATGCGGCCCGTGAAGATCAACTCAGGGAGGATCAACTCAGGGAGGATCAACAGTGACGGCGGTGTTGGACAGCTCCGCGGTGTTGGCGTGGCTGCGCGACGAACCCGGCGCCACTGTGGTGCACCCGCTCCTCCCTTCCGCGATCATGTCCGCCGTGAACTGGTCGGAAACCTGGCAGAAGATGCACCAGCACGGTGCCGATGCCAGCCAGGCAACCAGCCGGTTGCGTACCCTCGGGGTTCGGGTGGAACCGCTCACGGAGGCTGACGCGGTCACCGCCGCGAGCTTGTGGACGCGCACCCGCTCGGCGGGCTTATCCCTGGCTGATCGATGCTGCCTGGCGCTGGCCTCCCGATTGGACCTCAGCGCAGTCACCGCGGACACCGCGTGGGCCGAACTCGACATCGACATCCCGGTGCGGACCATTCGCTGATCCGCACCGGCTGTCCTTGGCGGCAGCGCGCTTTACGACACCGACCACGGGTGGCCGCTGTGCTGGCCGTAGCCTGCCGCGGTGGCGAGCCGCGCTGACCCCGACGCTGCGAGCCAACGCCGGCTGGGGTGGGCGATCGCGGCGCTGGCGCTGCTCACCGGGGTGTTGGGGATCCTCGTGGTACTCGCCCCGGTGAACGCCGACGACCCGGTAGTGAGCTGGCCGCGCGCTGGGCACCAGCCCAGCTCCACCGTGCTGCCGTTGTCGCCTTACCGCCCGCTGCGGCTCACCGCGACGGTCCGGTGCCCGACGCTGCGGGAGCTGAACGCCCGCCCGGCGGGCGGTGAGGCCCTGCGCACGCTGCCCGCCGACGTGGGCGCCACGCCCGGCGAGGGCCTGCTGGTGGCCGTCGGCCAGGGCGTCGTGACGGTCACCGCTTCGGGTGCGCGGCTGCTGCGCGCGCCGCTGCCGGCGGGGGACTGCTCCTACCGGGTGCTCGCCGACGCCGGTGGGGTCGAGGTGTCCCGGGACGGCGCCACTCTCGCCACGCGCACGGACCTGCTGGTACCCCAGGTCGCTGAGTTACAGACCGACGCCGTGGCGGCAACCACCGGCCTGTCGGTGCGGCTGCACACCGACGCGCGCTACCAGTCGCGCCCCACCGCGCTGAAGACGGCGTTGCTGGTAGCGCATTCCCTCGCGCTCGTGATGCTGCTCGTGTTGGCTTGGCGGTGGTGGCGGGGCACCGCGGGCAAGCTGGCCCGGCCGCGACTGTCGTGGGCGGACGCGGTGGTGGTCGCGGTGTCGCTGGGCTGGGTGGTGGCGGGCCCGGTCAACATTGACGACTCGTGGTACCTGCTGATGGCCCGCAACGCCACGGCGTCGGGCTACATCGGCAACGTCATCTACCAGTTCAACGTCACCGAGAACCCGTTCGTCGCCAGCCAGTACGTCATGCAGGCCTGGGGCGCGCTGGGAGGTAACTGGAGCCTGGCCTGGATGCGGCTGCTTCCACTGGCCTACGGGTTGGTGACCTATGCGCTGCTGCGGGTGCTGGTCGCGACGGTCCTGGGCTCGACGGTTCTGGGCCGGGTGGCACGACGGCCGCTGGTGCCGTGCGCGGTGGCGGCCGCGCACCTGCTGTGGTGGTTGCCCTACGGCATGACGCTGCGTCCCGAGCCGCTGATCGCGCTGGGCAGCGCGGCGGTGCTGGCCCTGGCCGAGCTGGCCCGCCGGCGCCGCTCGCTGGGGGTGTTCGCCACCGCCACCGCGCTGGCCGCGCTCACCGCCACGGTCTCCCCGACCGGCCTGGTCGCCGCCGCGCCATTGGTGCTGAGCTTGCCCTGGCTGTGCCGGTGGTGGCGGGGCGCGCAGTTGCCTACGCGGGTCGCGTCGGTGCTGCTGCTGGGTGCGGCCGCGTCGATCGTGATCCCGGTCGCCTTCGCTGATGCCACCCTGGGTGACGTGCTGGAGTCGGTCGCGGTGCACCGCTGGTACTACCGCCAATACGCCTGGTACGACGAGTACCTGCACTACACAGACCTGCTGGCCGCCGACGAGCGCGGCGCGTGGGGCCGGCGGCTGCCGGTGTTGCTCACCCTGGGTGTGCTGCTCGCGGTGGCGCTGGGCGCGGGCCGCCGGGCCGGCACCGGAGGACGCGGCGGCCAGCTGCTCGGCTCGGCTGCGTCGGTCACCGCGCTGAGCCTGGCCGCGCTGGCGCTCACCCCGACGAAATGGGTGAACCACTTCGGGGCCATCGCGGCCCCGGCCACCGTGCTGCTGGCCGCCGCGATGATCCGATCCCCGCTGCCCCGGCGAGCCAACGCCGCGACGCTGGCCATCGGCACCGCCGGGCTGGTGGCCGCCGCGTCGGTCGCCTTCGCCGGCCCCAACCTGTGGCGTCCCTTCTCGGACTGGGGTCAGCCCTTCGGCAATCACCTGCTCATCGAGACCCCGTACGTGCAGAGCTTGCTCGCGCCGTCGCTGGGGCCGCTGGCGTTGCGCAACCCACTGCTGTGGCTGACCGTCGCGGGCCTGAGTTGGTGGGCACGGCGGGGTTGGTGTGCACGGCGGGGCTGGTGGGCACGGCGGCGGTCGCCGGGTCCGGACCGGGCGGTGCTGGTCAGCGCCACCGGCCTGGGGGTGGCGCTGATGCTGGTGGTGTTCACCATCGCGCCGCTGCGCCAGTACCCGGGCACCTCGGTGGCGCTGATGAACCTGCGCGCGCTCAGTGGCCGGCCCTGCGGGTTGGCCTCGGCGGTGCGGGTGCTCACCGACGTCACGCCGGGGCTGGGGCCAGCGACCGGGCCCGTCGCGCTCACCGGGGACATGCGGGCGGCACCGCTGCCGGAAGTGACACCGGTACCGGTCAACGCGCCGCACGCCACGGTGTGGCACGACGACGTCCCTGGTGGGACCGGCCTCGGCACGGTCACAACTGCCTGGTACCCGCTGCCCAGCCACGTCCGTGACGGTTGGAGAGACGGCTGGATAACGGTGCCGCTGCGTGGCAGCCTCACCCAGGAGCAGCGGCTCGCGGTGCAGGTGGGCACCGGTAACCCGGCCGCTCCGGCGGAAATCCGCACGGTGGCACTACCCTTAGTCGGGCCCATAGTCGGGGACAACCCGGACGACTGGACTGAGGCCACCGTCGCGCTGGCCGCCGCCGGCTTGGCCGCGCCTACCGCGGTGCGGGTGGTGGCCCAGGACCGCCTCGCCGGCCCGCACAGCTGGCTGGCGCTCGCGCAACCCCGGCTGACCGCGCCGCGACCGGTCACCGACGTCCTCGCGGGCCGGCCGGTGTTCGCCGACCAGGTATCCGCGGCGCTGTGGCCCTGCCAGGATCAGATCGCCGTGCGAAACGGCCTGGTGCAGGCCCCCGCGATGCGGCTGCGGGTCGCGGGCGGGCTGGAGGACGCGACCATCCGCGTCTCGACCCTCTCCGACAATGGCGGCACGCTGCTGCAGGTGGAGCGCACCGCCACGTTCGTCGAGCTGCCCACCCGGCTGTCACCACCGGGCTTGCCCTCACTGGGCTGGGGACACGTCGAGGAGGTGGTCTATCTACACCCGGTGGGTCTGGTTGACCTGCGCGTCGAGCACGCGCGCCGCGCAGGGTGGACCCGGCTGCCCACGTTGATCGGGCAGGACTACACCGGCCGCGCCTACATCGGGTGATCCCGGGGGGTCCGCATCTTGCTATCTTGGAATGTCGGCAGCCGCCGTCAACTCCAGCTAAGTTGGCCACTTCGCCCCAGAACGCTGCCCCGTCACAGAAGGTGGATGCAACGCGTGCCGGTCTCCCAGACAAATCCCGATGTGGCGGCAACTCCTGACGTGGCGGCTGAGCAGGATTACCTCACCCTGCTCTACCAGCACCTCGACGAGCGCCGCCGCTACACCTCGCGACGGCTGGCCGAAGTGCTGCGAGCGCCCCACACCGGCACACCGCAAGCGCTCAGTGAGCGGGACGCGGCCGCGGCGATGTACGCGGAGCAGCTCGCCACCCTGGACGGTGTCGAGCAAGGCCTGTGCTTCGGGCGGCTCGACCTGCACCAGGACTCGCACAGCGACGAGGATGACGACGACGAGGACGGGCGGCGCTACATCGGGCGGCTCGGTTTGCTCGACGAGGAGCGTGACTACCAGCCACTGCTCATCGACTGGCGGGCGCCCGCTGCGCGCCCGTTCTACACCGCGACCGCCGCCCGTCCCGAGGGTGTTCGCCGCCGCCGGCACATCCGGACCCGCAGCCGGACGGTGCTCGGCGTCGAGGACGAGGTGCTCGACATCGCGGTGGACGACGGTGCCGCCGGGCAGGATCCGACCCTAACCAGCCTGACCAGCGAGGCGGCGCTGATGGCCGCGCTGACGCAGAGCCGGACCGGTCAGATGTCCGACATCGTCGAGACCATCCAGGCCGAACAGGACCGGATCATCCGCGCCAAGCCCCAGGGAGTGCTGGTCGTGCAGGGCGGGCCGGGTACCGGCAAGACCGCGGTCGCGCTGCACCGGGCGGCGTACCTGCTCTACACGCACCGCCGGCAGCTGGCCAAGCGCGGCGTGCTCGTCGTCGGGCCCAACGCGACGTTCCTGCGCTACATCGGGCACGTGCTGCCCTCGCTGGGTGAGACCAGCGTGCTGCTGTGCACGGTCGCTCAGCTGCATCCCGGGCTGCACGCCCGCGGCGTCGAGCTCGACGAGACCGCCGCGGTCAAGGGCAGCCTGGAGATGGTGAAGGTGCTGGTCGCGGCGATCCGAGACCGCCAGCAGGTGCCCACCGAACCGCTGGAGCTCACCATCGAGGGCCAGTCTGTTCGGCTGGATGAGCGGGTGTGCCAGGCGGCCCGCACCCGGGCCCGGCGCTCCCGGGCGCCGCACAACGAGGCCAAGCGGATCTTCCACCAGGAGGTGGTGGCGGCGCTGGCGGAGCGGGTCGCGAACCGGCTCGGCGGCGCGGGCCGAGAGCTGCTGAGCCGGGGCGACGTGGCGGACATCCGCGCGGAGCTGGGGGCCAGCCCTGAGCTGACCGCCGCGCTGGAGACGCTGTGGCCGACGCTGACGCCGGAGCGACTGCTCGCCGACCTATACGCCGACCCGCGGCGGCTGGCCAGCGCCACTGAGCGGGTGCTGGACCCGCGGGAGTGCGACCTGCTGGCCCGCTCCGCGCCGGACCCGGAGCTCGACGGGGAACTTGACCCAGAGCTGGTGTGGACTCCCGCCGATGTCCCGTTGCTGGACGAGGCCGCTGAACTGCTCGGCTCCGATGGCAGCGAGCAGGCCGCCCGCGAGGCCGCCGCGCTGCGCGCGGAGCTGCAGTACGCGCAGGGTGTGCTGGACATCCTGGATCTCGACGAGGACCTGGACCCTGAGCTGCTGCGAGCCACGGACCTGATCGACGCCGACCGGCTGGCCGACCGGCAGCGCCAGCGCCACTATGGCAGCACCGCCGAGCGCGCGGCCGCCGACCGGACCTGGACCTACGGCCACATCATCATCGACGAGGCGCAGGAGCTGTCCCCGATGGCGTGGCGGGTACTCATGCGCCGCTGCCCCAGCCGCTCGATGACGGTGGTCGGGGACCTCGCCCAGACCGGGAACCGGGCCGGCGCGGGCTCCTGGCAGGACGTGCTCGGCCCCTACGTGGCGCAGCGCTGGCGGTTGGAAGAGTTGACGATCAACTACCGGAACCCCGCCGAGGTCGCGGAGCTGGCCGACGCGGTGCTCGCCGCCATCGACGTTGACGTCACCCCACCGCGATCGGTGCGCGCCACCGGTGTGCCGCCCCGCGCGGTCCGGGTTGGTGGGCTTTCTGGGGGGCTTCATGGGGCGCTTGCCGATGCGCTGCCGGCGGTGGTCGCCGAGGAGGCCGCCGCGGTGGGCGCGGGCCGGGTGGGCGTGCTCGGGCCGGCCTCGGCGATGGCCGAGCTGAGCACGTGCCTGCCCGCGGCCAGTGGCGCGGACCTCGACGCGCCGGTGACCGCGCTGACCGTCACCCAGGCCAAGGGCCTGGAGTTCGACGCGGTGGTGCTCGTCGATCCGGCGGCGATCGTGGCCGAGTCACCGCGCGGCCTCAGCGACCTCTACGTCGCCCTCACCCGCACCACCCACCGCCTGTGCATCGTGCACCCCGGCGAGCTGCCGGAGGTACTCGCCGCACTCCAACCCTGACCGCGCGTTACACAGCCAGAGCCGGCGCGCTAGCCACAATGCGCCGGATGACGCGCGAGTGACCTGCATTGACGGACACGTTTTCGCGGTAGCTCCGCGCAGCGTGGGCGGGGTGGTTCCGCTGGATTGGCGGGTTGATCATGACGCGAACCAGTGGCAGGCCGTCACCGTGCCCGAGCAGGTGCGGGTCGGGCTGCTGGTGTTGCTGGACCGCCTGGGCTTGCGCTTCGCCGCCCGCGACTTCTCTGTTGATCACACCGGAGTGTGGTGGCATCTGGAAGTCAACCCGGCGGGGCAATGGGCCTGGGATCATCCGCTGCGCGACGCCATCGCCTCGGCCATCGCCGATGCCCTCACTGGGGAGACGACGCCACTGTGACCGCCAACCGCACCGCCGTTGAGGACTTGCGCGCCACGCTGGTCGGCCAGCTGACCCGCGGGGGGTTGCTCACCGACCCGGCATGGCGTGACGCTTTCGCCACGGTTCCCCGCGAACTCTTCGTCCCCTATTTTTTCCTCCCGTGGCGGGGTCGACCTGGCTGGGGCTTGGCCGAGGCCGACGAGGAATGGCTGCGCGGCGTGTATGCCGACGAGGCGCTGGTCACCCAGCTCAACGGCGACGATGACGCCGCATTGACCGCGCGCCGGGGACAGACCGTGGAAGGGCGACCCACCTCATCCAGCTCCGCGCCGGGCCTGATGGCCGCCATGCTGCACAGCCTGGACGCGACGGAGGACATGACCGTGCTGGAGGTCGGGACCGGCAGCGGCTACAACGCCGCCCTACTCGCGGCGCGTCTCGGCGATGATGCCGTGACCAGCGTCGAGCTGGACCCCGCTCTCGCCCAGCGTGCCCGCATGGCGCTGGCCACCGCCGGGTACCACCCCACGGTCGTTACCGGCGACGGCGCGGCCGGGTACTCACCGAACGCCCGGTACGACCGAGTGATCGCCACCGTCGCCTTCCCCCGAGTACCGGCCGCGCACTTGGAGCAGACCCACACCGGGGCGCTCATCCTCATCCCACTGAGCTTCGCCGGTCGGGGTGGGCTGATGGCGCTGCTGCGCCGCGATGAGACCGGCGGGGCAAGCGGAGCATTTCTCGCCCAGTACGGCGGGTTCATGGCGGTGCGCAGCGTCTTCGAGCCCGCCGCCCCGAAGATCCGGCCGTACCCGCTGGCTGCTGCCCATCCGACCGAAGTCCCGCCTACCGCGCTCACCGACGCCCACCCAGCCGCGTTCTACCTCTCGCTGTGCTGCCCATACCCGTACAAGACACTGGGCTTCACCCCCGATGACAACAGCACCGGTCCGCAAACCTGGGGCCAGGGAGCTGACGGGTCCACCTTCGCCCTCACCACCATTGACGACACCACCCACGTCGCCGCCGAGGGCCCACTGTGGAACACCCTCGAAACCGCATACACCCAGTGGCGTGCACTGGGCCAACCCGACCGCGACCGCTTCGGCGTCACCGCCGCTGGCGGTGCGCGGCAGTGGGTCTGGCTCGACCACCCCGACCATGTGATCACCGAACTGGCGTGATGGCTCAGGCTGGCACTCGGGCGACGGCGCGGCTGTTGCCGTACAGGAACCTTGCTCGACCATGGGAGTCTGAGCCGAGCAGGCCGATGACCTGATGCACGCCTGCCCGCGACTCCACCGCGATACCGGCCTGCGGCACGACACGCAGGAACGCGAACTGCCCGATAGTTGCGCCATCCTGGCCGATCACTGGGCCGCCCGGGTAGTCGAGCAACATCCAGCCTAGGCCGCAGTGAGCGCGCGCCGTCCCCAGATCGGGCAGCGCGACCTGCGGTTGGCGCATCAGGTCGAAACTGGGGTCGGACAGGTGCATCCGCACGAACCCAGCAGACTCCGGGCGCGCATCGCCAGCAGCGTCCCTGCCGGTGCGATCGACGCCACCAGCGACCACACCGGCGCGGGCGCCACCGGCTGGCCCGGCGCCTTGGGCACGTGACCGACCGCGGGCAGCTCCAGGATCGCTTCCCCGATGTGCGTCGCGACATGCTCCAAGCGCAGCGGTGTGACCAGCCGCTCGCGCAGCACGGTGCCGAACGGCTTGCCCCTGAGCACTTCAACCAGGCGCCCCAGCACCACATAGCCGCTGTTGCAGTATGAGAACCGCTCACCCGGCGGGAACACCTGCGCCGCGCTGGCGAGGGTGGCCACGTACTTCTCGACCGCGTCGTCGTTGCCGCCGGTGTCGGTGAACAGGTCACCCTCGAAGCCCCCCGTGTGGCAGAGCAACTGTCGGGCCGTCACCGCCTGGCTGGCCGCCTCATCGGCGAGGCGGAATTCTGGCAGGTACTCGCGCACCGGCCGGTCCAGCTCGAGGCACCCCTCGTTGACCAGTTGCCGCACCAGCGTCGCCGTCCACACCTTGGTGATCGACCCGATCTGGAACACCGCGTCGGTCGTGACCGGGACCCCAGTGGCGGTGTTGAGCACGCCAGCGGCGGCGTCGAGCACCTCACCGTCCACCAGCACGGCGACCTGCGCGCCGGGTACCCCGTGCTTGTCTATGAGCTCCGGCAGCTCACGCGTGATCCACTCGGATACGGCTCGCGATCGACTCATGGCTGCTCCTGGACACCGCTACCCGGAACCCCGCTACGTGGAACTGTTGAGTGAGATACGAGGAGGTTTGCCCATGCGCGCAGTCACCCCGCGCGATCCAATGAGGACGCGGGGTGACCGACCGCCGCCACTGGTCACGGTGACGAGCCACCCGGTACGGTGGATGCACAATTTTATCCGCACGCTGGTCATAGCGGTCGTCCTTGCCCATGTGGGAATGGTAGTCGTGATGGGGTTGTACTACCTCCTCTTCGAGGTCTACAACCCCATCACGCGAGTCTGGCACCACACGGTCAGTGATTCGAATCTCAGGCACGATTTACGCGACGTCGCCGAAGGCTTGCTCGGCGGTTTCTGCGCCCAGCAAATCTTCTGGAACCACTACAAGAAGAGAGACCTGAAGAAGCTGAATTTCTTTGATCGGATAGAGTTATCTTTGCGCATACCCAACCTCAAGCAGGCCGACCGGTTATCGCGCTGGCAGTTGGCGACTTGCTGGATGGTTGCGTTCCTCTATGCGATACCCGGCTTCATTCTTACTCTGCTTATCGTGAGGTCGGTCAACCTCAACCTGGATAGTGTACTCACTATCCATCCGTACGCGCCGGCTCTCCAAGCGGTGTGGGGCCGACTCCGCAACTGGTGGACGAGCAGTTGGGACAAAAAGCTCATCGGTTACGGCGCCAGTCTGTTCTTTGGGCGTCGTCCGATGAGTGAGGTCTTCGATGACCTTCAGTTCAGGTTCGCCGCGCGCAGAGTCAGGACGGGCAAGGCCTTGCGATTCTGGCATCCGCCGACCGTCCAGGCTCGGTACAACGAGTTGAAGGACGCGGCGCGCTAGCGACCATGGGGCGGCTCCGCCGATGATCGGCAATCTGGTGGTGCTAGCAGCGGAGTGGGTTGTGTAGTGGTGTGCGGTCCGGGTCGATGATCGCGGGTGGGATGAATTCGGTGTGGTCGGGATAGATCAGGATTTCCCAGCCGGTGCAATGCACGTGCCGGTGGTGCGTCTCGCACAGAAGTACACAATTTTCGATGCTAGTGTCGCCGCCGCCGGCCCAGTGTCGACAGTGGTGCGATTGGCATAGTCCTGGTGGTCGGTCGCAGCCAGGGAAAGCGCAGCCGCCATCCCGCGCCACGAGCGCGCGGCGAATGGACAGCGGGACGGTCCGCATGGCGCGACCGACGTCGAGGGGTTCGGATGCGCCACCCAGAACAATGGGGATAATCTTGGCGTCGCATGCCCACCTGCGGGCTTCGGCGGCACTGAGGGGTGTGCCGTAGTCCAGGGTCGCGACACCCAGACCGGTGCGCAGGCTGTCCCAGTCGAGGGTGACGGTCAGGTGTGGAGGTTCCCCGGCGGTGGTGGGGCAGTCCTGCGCGGCGCGGGCCAGTCCGCAGACCTCCAGCAGCGCGTCGGCGTTGCGTTGGTCGGTGGTGCGCTCATCGGGGATGCCCTCTGCGGCGGGGCCGGGTGCGGCGAATTGGTCGATGAGGGTGCGGAACGCGGCGCTGTGTTCGGGTTCGAGGAATCCGTCGAGTCCGAGTCGACCGTC
>JBDTAX010000137.1:0-43439 GCA_039924425.1 Pseudonocardiaceae bacterium | reverse complement strand
GCTGGTCGTGGGAGTCGCCCAGCAGCAGCCCGGCCGCGGACACCTCCAACAGCTCCACGCAGCGATCCACCAGCAGGTGCAGGAACTCGACCAGGTCGAACTCGTCGACCAGGGTGTCGGCGAGCTCCACGAAGGTTCGGGCCAACCGGTCACCGGTCATCCGCGTCACCCCCGACAACGAACAAGATCGCGAAACACTACGATAGGGCCTGCTCATACAGTAGCCCTCCCGGGAGTTGACACCGGCCTGTTCGTCGAGCACCAGCCGCAGGGCGAACCCGGCGAATACCCACGCCTCAGCCAAGTCCTCGCCTGGCAACCGCCCCGGGCGGTCCGAAGCCAGCACGAATACACCACCGCGGAGGGCACCGACACGCAACGGCAGCGCGAACAGAGCCCGGGCCCCGGCCTCGACGGCCGCCGCGGCGAACAACGGCCACCGAGCCTGCACCGGGGCGCAGTCCAGCTCACCCACCAACACCGAGGCGCCACTCGCCAACACCTCCAGGGACGGGCCCTCGCCCACGGTGAGCTGCTGCAGTTCCTCCAGCTCTCGGCTCAGCCCCCCGGTGGCGCAGAGCACCTCGGAGACCATCAGCTCACCCCGGACCGATACCGCGACCCCGCTGACCGGCAACCGGGCCGCGGCCGCCTGACACAGCGAACGCACCGACACCGCGACACCGAGCCCCTCAGCGTGAGCGCTCACCACACCCCACACCCGATCGGCCCGGGTGGCCTCCGTCACCGGCTACCGCCCCCTCCCCGCTTCAAGGGCCGGCAGGCCAGCGACGCGGTCAGCTTCGATGTCAACCCGTCCTCGCGGGAGATCTTCGAGGACCTGACCAGGATGGGTGCCACCTTCGATCTCATCGCGGCCGGTGCGCGCATCCACCAGGCCGGGTGCATGGGATGGGTCAGGCGCCGGCCGCCGGGCGCAACTCGCTGCGTACCTTCCCGCGGAACTTCCCGGGCCGCAGCGGCACGAAGCGGGACGCGGTCTGGCTCTGCTCGCCAGAGACCGCCACAGCCGCCGCGCTGACCGGCGTGATCACCGATCCCCGGGACCTCGCCGAGGAGCTTGGCCTGGACTACCCGCCCCTGGAACTGCCGGAGTGGGCATCGGTGAACACCGCGATGCTGCTCGCGCCGCTGCCTCCCGAGCAGGCCGCCCAGGAGAAGCTGGTCAAGGGCCCGGTTGCGTGCGGTGCTGGCCACGTCGTTCGCCCGGATCCACTGGCAGAACCTGGCGAACTTTCGGGGTGCTGGCGCTGGAGTTCCGCGACGACGAGGATTACGACCGCATCGCACAGCTCGACACGCTGCTCCTCGACGGAGTGCGGCAGGCGCTGACCACCGGCGCCGAACTCACCATCGTCAACACCAGTCGGTCGGGACCAGAGCTACCAGGTGCGCCACCAGCTCTCCCCCCGGCAGGTGCGGATGGTGCTCACTGGCGGGCAGATTCCGCTCCTGGCCCGAGGCAAGCGGGGAACCGGAACCCAGCGAAACCAGACCCCGGCGGAGGCACTCGACGGGTGGCGACAACGCATCAGCACAGCCTGCCCCAGCCAGCCAGCCATTCGCCAACGCAACAGTGCCGTGTAAGGCTGCTGACACCGGCCGGTGGGCTGGCCAAAAAGGGCACCTTCGCCGGTATCCTGCGGACCGTATACCACAATCGTCCTCTCCGCGGGACGACTAAGACTCCGCACTATGGAGGTAACCGTGAGTGATGGATCGGGGCATGGGCCGGTGCGGTTCCTGGTGTTCTCGGGGTCACTGCGCGTGGGATCGCTGAACACCCGGCTGGCGCGGTTGGCCGCTGACACGATCGTGGCCAACGGGGGCGAAGTGGACCGCGCGTCGATGGCTGAGTTCGATGCCCCGTCATTCAACGCGGACACCGAGCTTGAGGGCCGATTCCCGCCTGGCGCGGAGGAGTTCCGCCGTCGTCTCGAGCGGTGCGATGCGTTCGTGGTCTGCTCACCGGAGTACAACGCGTCCATGCCTGGCGTGCTCAAGAACGCCATCGACTGGGTGTCGCGCTGTCGTCCGCAGCCGTTCAACGAACTGCACGGGCTGTTGCTCTCGGCGTCTCCCTCGATGGTCGGCGGAAACCGGGGCCTGTGGGCCTTGCGCGTGCCCTTCGAGCACCTCGGTGCCCGTATCTTCCCCGATATGTTCTCTCTCGCGCAGGCTCACCGTGCTCTCGATGGTTCCGGTCGCATTGCCGATGGCGAGTTGCAGCGTCGTTTCGACCAGAATGTGATCAGCTTCATGAGCCTGGTCGAGGCGTCCACGCGTTACCCCTGCCTCAAGAAGGCATGGGTGGAGTACTTGGGAGAGCATCCGGAACCGGCGCTCGACCGGGTCGAGTAGCGACTGGGATGTCTCGCCGCTGAGGCCTCAGATTCCTGTGTGTTCGATCCGAACTGGGGTGGAGTCTGGCACATGGGGCATCAGCGCGTTTACGGGGATGCGACCGAACCGGCCAGCCTGGAAGTCTCTCATCGCCCGCTCGATCTCGGCTCGAGTGTTCATCACGAATGGCCCATAGTGCTCGACGGGCTCACCGATGGGCTAGCCCCCGAGCACCAGAACCTCAAGGGCGACACCGCCGGAGTCCTGGCGGTCCTCAGCCCGGACGCTGATCCAGTCCCCGGCGCCGAACACCACCAGTTGGCCGCGGTGCACCGGCCGTCCTTCGGCGCCGGCTCGCCCAGAACCCGCCAGGACGTAGCCGAGGGCGTTGAAGCCAGCATTCCACGGGAGTTGCAGCCGCGCGCCGGGCGAGACCGTCGCGTGGAGGAAAACCATCGGCGTGTGCGTCGCTCCAGGCCCGGTGTACCCAGCCACCTCACCGGCGATCAGACGCACGAGAGCGCCACCGTCCGCCGAGGCCAGCAAGCTCACCCGGTCCGCTTCAAGGCCTTGATAGGCGGGTGGGATCATCTTGTCCTTCGCCGGCAGGTTGACCCAGAGCTGGACACCATGGAAAAGACCACCGGAGACCACGAGATCCTCGGGTGGCGTTTCGATGTGCAGGATGCCGCCCCCAGCGGTCATCCACTGTGTGGCGCCGTCGGTGATGAAGCCACCGCCACCGTGAGAATCCTGGTGCGCGAACTTCCCATCGATCATGTAGGTCACCGTCTCAAAACCGCGATGCGGGTGCCACGGGATGCCCTTGGGCTCACCGGGCGCATAGTCGACCTCACCCATCTGGTCCATGCGCACAAACGGATCCAGGTCAGCCAAGCTCACCCCAGCGAAGGCCCGACGCACCGGGAAGCCCTCCCCCTCGAAGCCGCTCGTGAGGTGGTCCTGGGTGGGGGTGGTCTCGGTGAGCATCCTGCGGGCTTTGGGGCATCCTCCGGTGGAGGGGTAGATGAGCACGTTCTCCTCGATGCCGGCGAGGGTGTCGAGGAGAACGCGGACACTCTTGGTCAGCTCGTGCTGGTGGGCGTGGCGGCGCATCAGGTGCGCGATCTGGAGGACCAGCACGCAGGTGAAGCTGAGCCGGTGCTCGGCTGGGGTGTCGCCGGTGAGCTGGTAGCTGATCACGCGGGCGGCCCAGGGGTCTTTGAGGATCTTGCTGATCTCGGCGTCGACCTTGTGTCGGGGGCGGTGGGTGTGGCCGCGGGCGAGGGTGTCGGCCAGCGCGGAGAGCGTCGCGGTGGCCTTGGCCAGGGTCTGTGAGAACCTGCGGGCTTGGGCGGCGTGCAGGGTCGGTGAGTGGGTCAGCACGACCCGGCGGTCGGCGTTGTAGACCTCGCGGCGGGTGTCGAGCCCGGCGAAGCGCTCACCGTCGACCGGTGCCCTGTCGGTGGCGGGCAGAGCGAGCGGGTCGGGGCAGTCTGAGGGCGGCACCGAGCCGACGAAGCGCAGACCGGTGGCGCCCAGGTGGGCGACGTTGGCGACCGAGTTCTGTCCGGCGTCGAACACCACGGTCATCTCCGCCGCCGGTGACCCCGCCCGGTCCGTGGTGGCACCAGAGGATGCGGCGACCGCGGTGTAGCTGGTTGCCCGGGTAGGCGTGGGACACCAGGGGGACGCCGCCGTCGCGGGTGACGACCAGGCCCAGCCCGACCAGGCCCAGCCCGACCAGGCCCATCCCGACCAGGCGCAGGTCGGCGCGCTTCTGTTTGACCTTGCCCCGTTGCGTGATCGGCGCGCGGTCGTTGGTGGAGTCGATGTAGGTGGCGAAGTTGGTCATGTCCAGCGCCAGCGCCGAGATGTCCAGGCCGAAGGCTTCGATCATGCGCAGCGCCAGCCGGTGCTCGATGGCGGCCAGCTCCGCAGCGCGGCCAGCGCCAGGTAGGCGCCCACGCTCGCGCCCGCGTCGGATCGACGCGCCCCGACCACCTCATCGATCGTGGCGATCACGTCGAGGCGATCAAGCATCCCCCACACCGCGGCGATGTCGCCGAACCCCAGATGCCGAGTCCGCCCCGGGCTCACCGCGGCCTCCCGGGCGTCGAGCAGCGCGGCGATGCCGGCCGCCGACAATCGCGACACGCTCAAGAACCGCAGGTAACAGCCCGCCATGCCGACCCGCTAGACCATCGAGATCGAACTATCCCGGGGGCAGAGCACGGTGAGGAGACTGGCCGGGGCAGACCGACTCCGAAGCCACTGACCGGGAATCAGGTGATAAGGCCCGACCCCGGACGAATTGCAGGTAGATGCGGGGTGCTGCCTGCGACTACGGAACAGAAGGCATTCGTAGCCGTTCCCTATTGTCCCGAAGCCTCATGTCTGTCGAGTCGCAGGGGCAGTCGTGGTGTCATCTTGGTCGCATTCTTATGCGTTTGTCTACGTTCAGATGTCTCAGCAGAACATAGGATCGTCGAGTGGCAGGCCGAGTAGCGCCTTGCCTGCCGTTTCGAAGGTACGGTCGTGGGCCAGCGCGTGTTGCGAAATGGTATGGATGTCACGGAACCGGCGCTCGAGCACATTGCGCCGGTAGATGGCGCTTCCCCCGGCCGCGGTGAACAGATAACCGACCGCGTCTCGGCAACTTTGGGTCACCTGCGCGAGCATCAGCCGAAAACGCACGCGCAACTCGTCCTCCGGGACCTGCCCGTCACGCAGCACCTGCCACAGTTCGGCGACCGTCGCGTACGCATAGCAGCGGGCAGCTCCGGTCAGTGCCTCCGCCCGGCCAAGGGCCTGGTGCACATGATGCGACTCGCCCGCCGACCGACCCGTCACCACACCGCGTTTAGCGATGATGACCTGCCGCCACTCAGCGATTGCTCCGCGCGCCACACCGAGCGCCACACCGCAGGATTTCGCCCGATACATCAGCGGGAATCGGTGCAACGGATGAGTGCTGCGTGGCCCATCCAGGAAGCTGAACACCTGGTCGGTGGGGACGAACACCTGCTCGGCCAGATAGTCGAAGCTACCACTGCCTTTCAACCCGAGGGTCTGCCAACTGTCCTCGACGAGCCGGCACTCAGCACGGGGCATGATCGCAACTATCCACCGGCCATGCTCTGGGTGCCCGATGTTTCCGGTGTCAACCCGGCAACCACTGGCCAGCCAGGTGCTATGCCTGGAGGCACTGCCGAATGGCCACCGCCCACTGACCAGATAGCCACCTTCCGTCGAAACCGCTTGTCCCGCCGGTTCGACGAACCCAGCGGTGATGACATTGGGATCCGGTCCGTACAGCCGTCTGGCCGCAACCGGGTCCAAAAACGACGCAAAGAACCCGCCGTCGGAGCCGACCATCGCGTACCACCCGAGGGAGGCGTCGACCTCAGCGAGCATCTCAACGGCGCGAATCTGGGTGAGCGGGTCGGTCTCACTGCCACCGAGGTCGGTTGACAGCGCCATTCGGAATACACCGGTCCCACGCAGCCGCTGCACCACCTGGTCGGGCAAACATGCACTATTGTCAAAGAACTCCCGCGCCACCTCCAATTCAGGCACCGCGGCCACGATGGCCTTCAGTAATACCGCATCAGCGTCGACGCCAGCCCATTTCATCATTGACTTCCATTCTGTGTCATGGAACCTCGGTGTGAATCTTTTGCGATCACTTGGGCGAATAGCCAGGTTTGGGCGACGTTATCAACGTTTTTGCCGGAGATTCGCTGGATGATGGCGAGGAAGTCGGCCACCGAGCCGTTGCCACCGCGCCGCTGGGTGGTCCAGGTGCGCAGCGCGGTGAAGAAGTCCTTGTCCCCGACCGCCACCCGAAGTGCTTGCAGCGCCATCGCGCCGCGGTCATAGACCGCTGGCTTGAACATCTGGTCGGCGCCGGGGTTGCCTGGAGGGATGTCCCAGAAGTCGTCGTCGGCGGTGTGTCGGACGTAGGACCGGGTGGCAGTCTGCCGCGTGGTGTAGCCGCCGGTGTGCTCGTCGTAGAGCCATTGGGCGTAGGTGGCGAAGCCCTCGTTGAGCCAGATGTCACTGCAACGCGCCACCGAGATACTGTCCCCGAACCACTGGTGCGCAGCCAGGGTGAGGCGCCACAGTGTCTGCTCGGGATGGTCGAGGGCACCCCACTACAGTTCACCCACACTGTCATCGGCGCCCCGGCCCGCACCGCTACCACCGGGGTGACCTGCACCTTGCCACTGTCTTGGTGGATCGTCGCCGGTCGATCATTCACTGTGACAGCGCTGGCCGGCAGCCGCAGATCTAGCGTGAACTCAGACTGAATGTCATATCTGAGTTCGATCCCCAGACGGCCCACTGTTTCCCTGGTCACGACCCTGGCCGGGAGTTCCTGTCAAGATCCTGCAATACTTGTGGGGCTCGCTCACCGCACGGCGGAGGGGACAGCATCGACAGACCACGACCCAGGCCCGCGGCGGAGGCAGCCGCCGGGTACCGGCTCGTCCGGCAGCGGAACGACACGCTGCTGCGAGGCCGGGCCGAAGTCGCTGAGCTGGTGGTGCCGGCCTGCCCGAGCTGGACCGTGCGCCAGACCGCGAGCCACCTCTGCGGCGTGGCGCAGGACCTGGCCGCCGGCAACATCCAGGGGGCCGGGACCGAGCCGTGGACGCAGGCTCAGGTTCTCCGACTAGCCGAACGTGAGCTCGATGATCTGCTCGACCTGTGGGCCGAGAAGACCGACGAGATCACAGCACTCCTGCCACGAGGCTCAGATTTGGCGGCCAACCAGCTCGTCTTCGACGCGCTCACTCACGAGCACGACCTCCGGGGCGCACTCGGCGAGCCCGCGTCACGCACGGAGGATCCGGTTCTGCCGGTGGCGCTGGGCTTCCTCCTCACCGCACACGACCGGACCATTCGGGCGTCCGCGCTACCGGCGGTCGCGCTCAGGACCGAGGCGGGGAGCTGGCAGCTCGGCGATCCCGCGGTGGCGCCAGCTCAGCTCGCGATTCAGCTGTCGGGTTTCGAGGCGCTGCGCTCGCTGGGCGGTCGGCGCAGCGTGCCTCAGATCCTCGCGCTTCCCTGGCAGGGTGACGCCACCGCCTTGCTCGCGATGTTCACCGGAAACGCGCTCAGCCCGCCTGAGCTCGACCTCGTCGAGTAACGCCAGGATTGTGGGGCAGCCCACGGACGGTGGACGAGGCCAGGGGGCCACGGGTGCCATCGAACTGCCAAGCAGCGACACCGTTTGCCCGGCGAAGAACCAGCGAAAGTCTTTTTGCATGATCGGAGAACGTGGTTACGGACGCCAGATGTCGAGCGCGATCTCCGGGAAACGCTCGCTGAACACCCCAGTCGGGCTCGCACCATACAGTAGTTGCTGCAGCTCGGTCTCAAACGCGGTGAGGTGCTCGCCGAACAGGTGTGGCGCCGAGCTGGACCGGGAGAACACAGCGGCGACGACATCATCGGCCGTGCGGGTCACAACCCGGTCTGGAAGCTCGATCCGGTGGGGGCCGACGAAGCCGGCCGCGCGGTAGATGCTGTCCTCATCAGCGGGCGTGCCATGCGCAAGCGTGCCGCGGCCAGCGCGCCGCGTTGGCCCGAGATAGCGGCGCACCAGTTCGGCGATGCCCGAGCGCGGTGGCTGCGGATGAGGCAGAACGAGCCCGGTATCGACGCCCTCGTGCGTGGTGGCGTGCACGTGGACGCAGGCCCCGTCGTCATCCAGCATGCGGTGAACCGTGGCGGCGACCCGAGGGCGGTCCATCCAGTGGAACGACTGCGCGAAGGTGACCAGCCGGTAGCCGCCCAACCCGGCGGGAAGCTCCTCCCCACGCAGCTGCCGCCAGCTCACATTGCGCACCCCGGCCTCGGCAGCCAACCGGGCGGCTTCGCTGAGCATGTCCGGATCAGCGTCGACCCCAGTCCCCTCGCTGAACATCGGTGCCAGCGGCAACGTGAGCGACCCCGGACCGCAACCCACGTCCAGTAGCCGCCCAGAACCGTCCAGATGCAGCACCTCCACCAGACAATTGACCACAGTGTCCGGATAGGGAACGCGACCACGGGCGTAATACACCGCGCTGCCGCCAAACAGCGACGGATCCCACGACCACTCGATCTCAGCCAACTTGGTTCAGCGTTGTTTCTGGTGGCGCACCCGGTCGGCGGTGAGCACATACCGCACCCGCTGCTCGTCGTCGCGGCGGAAGGGGTACCGATCCTGGCCGAGGTACTTCTTGGCCAGCCGGTCGATCTGCTCGTCCGCGCCGTCGGTGGTGCGGGTCGCGGTGCCGCGAACCTCGACGTAGTCGTACGGGTTGTCCTGTGCGACAACCACGACGGTGGCCCGCGGGTCGGCGTCGAGATTGGTCGGCCAGCGCCGCCCGACGGCGCTGTTCACGTGCAGAGCGCCGTCCACGACCTCCTGCCACGCGACGGCGCTGTGGATGGTTCCGTCCGGGTTGAAAGTCGAGATCACGGCATGGTTGGGCGCGTCCAGCAGCGCCTTCACGCCCGGGTCGTCGAGAGTCGCCATGCACCGAGAGTACGACCTCACCCCCTGAAACGCGACGAGCGACCGGCCGGGAACCCTGTTGCGCTCCGGTCGCCGAGTGGGTACTCTCGGCAGCGTCTCGCTCTGGTGGATGCAGGCACATGACATGCCCCCACCAGAGTGTTCGGACATCCCTTCGCATCACTGAACGTGGCTTTGGTGATGCCGCCGTTGCGGCGTGAACGCCGATCCCCACTGCGGCAAACCCTGGTGTGCTGGCCCAGTCGCCGCGCACCCACCGAATCACTGAGGAAAAATTCCTATGCAGCACAACGCTATCCCCGATCAACGCGCCGTGGCCGGCATCCTTGACATTGCGGAGGACCACGCCGCCCTCCGCACCGAGGGCTACCTGGCCGGGCCGCACGACACCCCGGTCCCGCTGGCGCTGGTCCGCGAGCACGGGTTGCGCCGCGGTGACACCGTCACCGGAAGTGCCCGCCCAGCCGGGCGGGGCCAGCAGCTCGCTCCGCTGGCCCAGATCGACACCGTCAACGGGCAACACCCCCGACACGCCCGGGCCCGACCCACGTTCTCCGAGCTGGTCCCGCTGCACCCGAACGAGCGGTTGCGGCTGGAGACCGAACCGCACGCCCTGACCACCCGGGTGATCGATCTGCTCATGCCGGTCGGCAAGGGGCAGCGCGCCTTGATCGTCGCGCCGCCGAAAGCCGGCAAGACCTCCGTGCTGGCGGCGATCGCGCACGGCATCAGCAAGAACCATCCGGAATGCCACCTCATGCTCGTCCTGGTCGGCGAACGCCCGGAGGAAGTCACCGACCTGGCCCGCACCGCGCCCGGCGAAGTGATCGCCGCCACGTTCGACCGCCCGCCCCGCGAGCACACCGCGCTGGCCGAACTGGCCATCGAACGCGCCAAGCGCCTGGTCGAGATGGGCCGGGACGTGGTGGTGTTGCTGGACTCGCTGACCCGACTGGGCCGCGCCTACAACCTGGCCGCGCCCGCCTCCGGGCGGATCCTGTCCGGGGGTGTGGACGCCGCCGCCCTGGTTCCGCCGAAACGGTTCCTCGGCGCGGCCCGCAACATCGAGAACGGCGGCTCCCTGACCATCTTCGCCACGGCCCTGGTGGAGACCGGGTCGGTCGGCGACACGCTGATCTTCGAGGAATACAAGGGAACCGGCAACGCCGAACTGAGGCTGGACCGAAAGATCGCGGGCCGGCGGGTCTACCCAGCGGTCGACGTGAGCCAGTCCGGCACGCGCAAAGAGGAGCTGCTGCTCTCCGCCAGAGAACTGGCGGCCACCCACGCGCTGCGCCGGGCCCTCAACGGCCGGGACACCCACCACGCCATCGACGTACTCCTCGAGGGCCTGCGCAAGACCCCCACCAACGCCGAGTTCCTCACCCAGCTCACCAGGACCACCCCACCCAACGGCAATGGCCCCCGCACGACCAGCCGATGACGATCCGCAGCGGTGCCGCTGGCTCAGCATCGCGCCATCCTCGCCGGTGCAGCGAACGATCGTTCCTCGGCCGTGCGCCCGCCACTGGCTGAGGGCGCCCTTGAATCACTCGATCGCGTGATGAGCGAGACGTACTTCCTAGTTGTGCCCTGTCTCTTGTTACGCGGGAGGCCGACGCGATCGGCTCCTATTCGAGGTACCCAGACAGAGAGCGCCAGAGGGGACATATACGCCGACCACCAGCCAGTCGCAGAGCAACAAAGAGGAAGTCAACGCGGACGGATGCGACTTCAACGGCACAGGTATTCGGATTCACACACAGCCCAACGCGAGTTCCACGGTCGTCGGGAGGGCAACCCGGGTGACGGCGTCACCATTATTGGAATCGATTCCACCGAGCTATGGTTAGAGATTAACGCCGGTGGGAGTTGCGGTTGTCGTTGGCGGAGCGGCCGGAGATCTCGCGTGGGTTGGCCGCGGATCTGTCGTTCCAGGCGATCGCGACGGGTTGGGCCGCTCACCCTCGACGGTCAGCCGCGACGGTCAGCCGCGAGGTCACGGATAACGGCGGGCGCGCGGGTCATCGGGCGGAGTGGAAGGAGAGTACCCACTCCTTCCACTCTCAACATATAGCGCACCGGGGGGCTTGCGGCAAGACCCGGGTCGTGCCGCAGAATCGCCGAACGAGGCCAGAACCTGCGGAAATGGGGTCGCGAAATGCGTGTGTTGTTGTCGACGTATGGGTCGCGCGGGGACGTCGAACCGCTGGTGGGACTCGCGGTGCGGTTGCGGGCACTCGGCGCGGAGGTGCGGGTGTGCGCGCCGCCGGACTTCGCGGAGCTGCTGGCCCGTGTCGGCGTGCCGCTGGTGCCGGTCGGCCAGTCGGCGCACGCGCTGACGACCGGGGCGCCGCCGCCGTCATCGCTGCCCCAGCACACGGCCGAGTTGATCGCCAGCCAGTTCGACGCGGTCACCGCGGCGGCCGAGGGATGCGATGCGTTGGTGGCGACCGGCATGATGCCGGCCGCGGCCGGCGCGCGGTCGGTGGCCGAGAAACTGGGCATCCGCTCCGTGTCCGTGACCTTCCAGCAGCTCACCCTGCCGTCGCCGCGCCACCCGCCGCTGGCGTATCCGGGCCGGCCGTTCCCGCCGGAGGTGACCGACAACCGGGTGCTGTGGGACCTGGACGCCCAGAGCATCAACGCGCTGTTCGGTGCGGCGCTCAACACGAACCGGGCGTCGATCGGCCTCCCACCGGTGGACAACGTCCGTGACTACGTCATCGGCGACCAGCCGTGGCTGGCGACGGACCTGATCCTGGACGCCGGCACACCACCGGTGTACGTGGGCTTCGGCAGCATGCCCATGCGCGCATCGACGGACATCGCCCGGGTGGCCATCGAGGCGATCCGCGCGCAGGGCCGCCGCGCACTCGTCGCCCGCAGCTGGGCCGGCCGGGTGGCCGACCTGGGCATCGGCGCGGCGCACGACGGTCCGACTCCAACCACCGAGTCCCTGTCCGCCGCGCTCGCGGCGGCCCTGACCCAGGAGACCCGCGCGCGAGCGAGGGCCGTGGCCAGCACGATCCGCACCGACGGGGCGACGGTGGCAGCGACGCTGCTGCTCGACGAGGTCAGCCGAGAAAGAACGCCGGCGCCGGGCTGCACCGATTCAACGCTGTACCGATTCGACGTCGTTGATGGGGGGTTTTGATGATTGACGTGATTGTTGCCGGCGGTGGGCCGACCGGCTTGATGCTGGCCGGCGAGTTGCGGTTGCACGGTGTGCGCGCGCTCGTGCTGGAGAAGTTGGCGGAGCCGACCGGGCATGTCCGTGCGCTGGGCCTGCACGTGCGCAGCATCGAGGTGATGGACCAGCGCGGTCTGCTGGAGCGGTTCCTCGCGCTCGGTCAGCAGTACGCGGTCCGCGGTCCCTTCGCCGGCATCGACAAGCCGTGGCCGGACCGGCTGGACACCGCGCATTCGTACATCCTCGGCATCCCGCAGAGCACCACCGAGCGTCTGCTGACCGAGCGCGCCATCGAGCTCGGCACCGAGATCCGGCGCGGCACTGAATTGGTTGGGCTGAGCCAGGACGAGCACGGGGTGACCGCCGAGCTGGCCGACGGGACGCGGTTGCGGGCGCGCTACCTCGTTGGCTGCGACGGCGGCCGCAGCACGGTGCGCAAGCTGCTCGGGGTCGGCTTCCCCGGCGAGCCCACCAGGGTCGAGTGGCTGCTGGGCGAGGTGGAGGTGGCCGCGGAACCGGAGACGCTGGCCGCCGTGGCGGCCGAGGCCCGCACGACTCACGTTCGGTTCGGCCCCGCACCCCACGAGGACGGGGTGTACCGCTTCGTTATGCGCGCCGAGGGGGTGGCCGAGGACCGCACGGTCCCGCCGACCCTCGAGGAGTTCACGCAGCGGCTGCGGGCGCTCGCCGGCACCGACTTAGGCGTGCACTCACCGCGCTGGCTGTCCCGCTTCGGCGACGCCACCCGGCTGGCCGAGCGCTACCGGAGCGGCCGGGTGCTGCTGGCCGGTGACGCGGCGCACATCCACCCGCCGACCGGCGGGCAGGGGCTCAACCTCGGCATCCAGGACGCGTTCAACCTCGGCTGGAAACTGGCCGCCGAGATCGACGGCTGGGCCCCGGCGGGGCTGCTGGACAGCTACCACACCGAACGGCACCCGGTGGCCGCCGCCGTGCTGGACACCACCCGCGCGCTGACCGAGCTGCTGTCCCCCGAGCCGGGTCCCCAGGCGGTGCGCCGGCTGGTGTCGGAACTGATGGACTTCGAGGACGTGAACCGGTACCTGATCGAGAAGATCACCGCGATCGGGGTCCGCTACGACTTCGGCGAGGGGCATGCACTGCTCGGCCAGCGGCTGCGGGACGTGGGCCTCAAGCGCGGTCGCCTCTACGGGCTGATGCACGGCGGCCGCGGACTGCTGCTCGACCAGACCGGCCGGCTCTCGGTGGCGGGCTGGGCGAAGCGGGTCGACCACGTCGTCGACGTCAGCGAGGAACTGGACGTGCCCGCCGTGCTGCTGCGGCCGGACGGCCACGTGGCCTGGGTCGGTGAAGATCAGGCGGATCTGCTCAGCCAGCTGCCAAGGTGGTTCGGCGCGCCCGCCAACTGAACGCGCAACGATGACAACGCAGTGAGCCGCGGTGAGGGGAATGTGTCAACTCAGGGGTACGAAGAGGAATTGCGGTCCGAGCGGAGCTACGTGGCCGGGCTCTACACGCGGCTCGACGCCGAGCGCGCGCGAGTGAAGGGTGAATACAACGCGGCGTTGCGGGGAAACGGCGAGACACCCATGGAACGGGATGTCGAGGTGCGCGCGCTGGCCAAAGAGGTGAAGCGGCTGGACGTGGCGGACAACGGGCTGTGTTTCGGCCGGTTGGACACCCTTTCGGGCGACCATTGCTACATCGGCCGGATCGGCCTTGTCGACGAGGAGAACGACTACGATCCGGTGTTGCTCGATTGGCTGGCGCCGGCGTCGCGCGCGTTCTACGTCGCCACCGCCGCGACCCCGGAGAACATGCGTCGGCGCCGCCAGTTCCACACCCGCGGGCGTCACGTGGTCGATTTCACCGACGAGGTGCTCGGCCGCCCCGGCGGTGGCGAGGGAGGGGACTCAGCCCTGCTCGCGGCGGTCAACGCGCCGCGCGGTGACGGGATGCGCGACATCGTGGCGACGATCCAGGCCGAGCAGGACGAGATCATCCGGCTCGATCACCCGGGGGTGCTGGTGATCGAGGGCGGCCCGGGCACCGGCAAGACCGTGGTGGCGCTGCACCGCGTCGCGTACCTGCTCTACACCCAGCGGGAGCGGATGGAACGCCATGGTGTGCTCGTGGTCGGGCCCAACCCGGCGTTCCTGAACCACATCGGCCGCGTTCTGCCGTCGCTGGGCGAGTCCGACGTGGTGTTCATGACCACTGGCGAGCTCGTGCCCGGCCTGCGCGTCACCGCCGAGGACACCCCGGAAGCCGCGCGGCTCAAGGGCTCGCTGAAAATCCTCGACGTGCTCGCGACGCCGAGACCGCGCAGTGGGCCAGGGAGGAGGCGCGCGCGAGCGGGCTGGCGCACAACGAGGCCCGCGCGGTGTTCCGTGAGATCGTCACGTGGGTGCTCACCGAACGGGCGATAGCCCGGATCGCCCGGGGCTGGCTGACCCGGGCGGACCGCGAAGCCTGGGAGCACCTGCGGGCGGACCTCCTCAAGGAACTCGCCGACGACGACACGTTCACCGCCGCGCTCGACGAACTCTGGCCGATACTGACGCCGGAAACCCTGTTGGCACCGCTGTACATGTCCCCCGAACGGCTGCGAGCGGCTGGCGCCGACCAGGCGTTGCTGCGCGCCGACGGCGCCGCCTGGACGGTGTCGGACATGCCGCTGCTCGACGAACTGGTCGACCTGGTGGGCCGCGACAAGCCGGCCGAGCGGGCCGCCGAGCGGGCCGCAGATCGGGAACGTAAGGACGAGGCCGAGTACGCCGCCGGCGTACTGGACAGCCTCATCCACCGCGAGGACCTGATGGACGACGAGGACCACCTGCTCGCCCACGACCTGCTCTACGCCGAGGACCTAGCCGACCGCTTCCTTGAGCGCGACGCCCGTGAACTCGTCGAACGCGCCGCCGCGGACTGGGACTGGACCTACCGGCACGTCGTGGTCGACGAAGCCCAAGAACTGTCCGAAATGGACTGGCGAGTACTGATGCGGCGCTGCCCGGCCCGATCCTTCACGGTGGTCGGCGATCTCGCCCAACGCCGGTCGGCGGCCAGAGCGACATCGTGGGACACCATGCTGGAGCGGTACGTGCCCGGCCGCTGGATCTACCGGTCGCTGTCGGTGAACTACCGCACCCCGGCGGAGATCATGGCCGTCGCCGCCGCGCTGCTCGCCGAGTTCGCACCCGGGCTCCAGCCACCGGAGTCAGTCCGCGCGTGCGGCGTCCAGCCATGGTCCAGGCGGGTCACCGAGGACGAACTGCCCGCTGCCATCAAGGAATTCGTACGCGACGAAGCCGGTCGCGAAGGCACCAGCGTCGTGATCGGGCCACCAGGTGTGCCGAGCGCGGTGGTGGCGTCGGAGACGAAGGGCCTGGAGTTCGACGCCGTCCTGGTCGTGGAACCGATGAGGATCCTCGCCGACGGCCCACGCGGCGCGGCCGAACTCTACGTCGCCCTCACCCGCGCCACCCAACGCCTCGGCGTCCTGCACCACGGCCCACTGCCGCAGACCCTGACCGGACTCGCACCCGCAGCGCCCACAGAACAAGCGGGATCTGCAGCGGCAGCCGTCCGTACGCCACGAGCTGCTCCGCGAGCGATCGGTCCGACCAGTCGATCGCCATCTTGACGTTTGCCGGGAACACCGCGACGAACAGCGCCGCCGCGGCCGCACCCCCGAGCCCGCGGGTGCGCGGCACCGCGACCGCGATCGCGACCGCCAGCTCGACCACCCCAGAAGCCGCGGTCCACAACCGAGGACCCCCGGGCAGTGCGGCCGGCACCAGCGCGTCGAACGCCTCGGGCAGGACGAAGTGCAGGGTTCCCGTGGTGGTCAGCAACACGGTCAGCGCCGACGCCGCCCAAGGGAACTCCCGTCGGGCCCCCGAACGCGTCCCAGGCATACCCGCGCACCTCACCAATTCACAGAGTTGAACCAACCATTCATCCTTGCAGAACCTCAGCCGATCCGCGGCCGGTAGCCGCCGCCTTCCTTCTCTCGGCGGGTCGTGGTGTGAGATGCGACGGCGACCCCGAGGCGATCATCGGGGCGCGAACTCGGGGCCGCCGTCGCGGAGGCCAGCCGCCGCATCGAGAGCGACTGGCAGTTCCAGGCCAGGGGCGCCGCCCGACGCGATGTGGGTGCCCACCTCGGGACGGTGCCCCTGGTCGGACTACCCTGTTCCAGCTTTGTGCGATCACTTACAGGATAGTCGTGGATATTCTGGACTATCTCCAGATGGCGCGCAAGTGACCCGAAAGGGTGGATGGCTTGACAGCGACGTGACCCTGACGAGGACTGCGGGGAGACAGCATGGCGATCAGCCCGACCGTGCGCAGGCGACGACTCGGCTCGGAAATCAAACGACTCCGGGACACCGAGCGCATGTCCGGGGGCATCCTCGCCAAGAAGATCGGCACGTCACAACCGCAGCTCAGCCGGGTCGAGAACGCCCGGGGCCAGCTCACCACCGCGCAACTGGACAAGCTGATCACAGTGTTCGCGGTGGACGAGCGCAAGGCTGAGGAGCTGCACACGCTGCGCCGCGACGGCGACGTGCTGGGCTGGTGGGAGCAGTACTCCGACGTGCTGCCCGACAACGTCGAGCTCCTGATCGGGTTGGAGGCCGGAGCCTCCTGGGAACAGACCTACGAGGACGCCTTCATCCCAGGCCTGCTCCAAACGCCCGAGTACGCGAAAGCCGTGATCAGCTCGGCCGCACCCTTCCTCCGCTCAGCCGACCTGCCGCGACTGGTGCAACTGCGCGCCGAGCGCCAGCAACGGTTGACCGCCAGCGACTTCCGGTTGACGGTGGTGATCAACGAGGCCGCTCTGCACCGCTGGGTCGGCGGGCGCGAGGTCATGCACGCGCAGCTTCGCCACCTACTGGACGCCCAGCACAACGCCACGGTGGAGGTGCTGGTGTTGCCGTATGAAGCCGGCGAGCATCCCGCCCAGGGACAAACCTTCATCCTGCTGAGCTTCCCGGAACCCGAAGACCCGGCCATCGTGTTCCTCGACTACGCGCACGCCAGCGGTTTCCTGGAGAAAGCGCACGAGATCCGGCAGCACACCAGCGTGTTCGACGCGGTCACCGCCAAAGCGCTCGGCCCGGACGACTCGATGCGTAAGATCGCCGAGATCGCGGACACGTTCACCGAGAGCCGAACAGGAGACACATGACAGACCAACCAGGCTCCGCGGTACTGCGCGGCGCGCACTACCGCAAGTCCAGCCGATCGAGCGGGGCACAAGCGTGCGTCGCCATCGGCCACGCCGCGGGATGGACCGGCCTGCAGGACACCAAGGAACACCCGGACAGCAGCCGGCGAACCACCCTGGCCGTGCCCGGGCGGCAGTTCGCCGCGTTCCTCACGGCGGTGCGCGGCGGCGAGCTGAACCCGTAACCCGCCCGCCGAACTCACGACAATGCCCCGGCCCACACCAGATGGGCCGGGGCATTGTCGTGGGCACCCAGCACCGATGATGCCGCAGCCCGCCCCGACCCGCTCAAGCAGCTGAACATGAAACGGGCCTGACCTTGAGCGCTCTCAGTGCGCCGAGTTCGACACTGGAGCTGCTCGCAAGGCCTGATTAAGGTCGGTGGCGTCGAGTTCACGACTGTGGGCCGCACCCGAGCGCTGTGGTGGCGGCATGTGCTGATGCGTGTCGTCACCCGCCTGGCCCGGGGTGTAACCCAGCCCCTTATCTACCGGAGAGACCCCATTGAGGCGGGTCCCCGACAAGTAGGGCCAACCATGAATCCGAACTTCTCAACCCTGTCCCGGGTCGGCGCGGCTGGTTGTCTGGCCGCCAGCGGCGTCATTCACGCCCAGCTGTACCTGCAGGGTTACCGCGTAATACCCGAGGTTGGCCCGGCGTTTCTCCTCCAGGCCAGCGGCTCGCTGGCGGTGGCGCTGCTGTTGCTGCTCACCCCAGCGGCGATACCGCGGCTGGCCGCCGCCGGGGCGATACCGCAGCTGGTCGCCGCCGGGCTGGCCGCCGGGGCGTTGGGGGGATTCGTCCTCTCTCGAACCCGTGGGATCTTCGGGTTCATCGAATACGGTCTGCAGCCCGCCCCGCAGGCCCTGATCAGCGTCATTGTCGAGCTCGCCACCCTGGGGCTGCTCGCCGCCGAACTTCTGGCCAGCCGCAACGCGGTGCGCTCCGTGCGGGTACCCTGACGACGAACCCATCACCCAGCGCGAGGAAAGGTGTTGTCATGGGCGGCTTCAGCGTCTGGCATCTGCTGATCGTCCTCGCCGCGTTCGTGCTGTTGTTCGGGGCCAAGCGGCTGCCCGACATGGCCCGCGCGGTAGGTCAGTCCGCCAGGATCTTCAAAGGCGAGATGAAGGGCGCGGCGGCCGAGGAGAACGCCAGCCGTCCGCAACAAGAACCGGCGCCCGCACCCGCCATCGAACAGCAACCCCAGACTCACCCGCACCAGCCCATCCCCGACACCACCCACCGGCCCACCTTCTAGGAACCGCACCGCGAGGAGGGGGTCAATGTTTGACCTGAGCTTTGAAAAGTTGTTGATCCTGGCGGTGGTGGCGCTGTTCGTGCTGGGCCCCGAGCGCCTGCCCACCGCGGCGGCCTGGCTGGCCAAAACCCTGCGGCAGGTCAAAAATTACACCAACGACGCGAATCAGAAGATCCGTGAGCAACTCGGCCCAGAATTCGACGAGATCCGCGAACCGTTAAACGATCTTCGCAGTAATCTCGGCGGCCTCGGGAACTGGCGCAATCCCCGCGCCGCGCTGCTCAGTCACCTGCGCGATGACCCGATCGCGCCCTACCGCTTCCCACCGCCACCAGGTAGTTGGGACGACCTGGTGAACTGGGAACCGACACCCCTCCAGCAACCAGCCCTCCCACCGCTGCCCCTCGCCGTCGGCGAACGACCACCCATCGACCCCGAGGCCACCTGACATCGCAACACCCGGCAATCAGACGCAGCAGACACACTTCGGTCCGAAGATCGACGCCCGCCCGATGTTCGAGCAGGACCGCGCGGTGCTGATCTGCCTGCTCAAGGGCCTGCGGCCCGACGAGTGGCAGCAACCGACCGGGTGCGCGCCGTGGCTGGTCCGTGATGTGGTGGCGCATATGCTCGGTACCGAACTGAACCGGCTCGCCCGCACCCGCGACGGCTACCTCGGCGATCAACCGCAGCCCGGGGAGCCCGTGGCCCATTTCATCCACCGCTTCAACCAGGATTGGGTGGCCGCGGCCAGCCGGGTCAGCCCCTCGCTGCTGGTCGACCTGTTCGAGACGACCTCGCCCCAGGTTCTGCGGATGTGGCGCGATCTGGACCTTGATGCGCTGGGCGGGCCTGTCACGTGGGCGGGCGCCGACCCGGCTCCGAGGTGGTTGGACTGCGCGCGGGACTTCACCGAATACTGGGTGCACCAGCGGCAGATACGTGACGCGGTCGGCCAGCCCGACACCGGTGGCCCAACCGTGCTCCACACGGTGCTGGACACCTTCCTGCGCGCCCTACCGCACACACTGGCCCACCGCCAGGATGCTGAGGGCACCGTCCTCAGCATCAACGTGGTCGGACCGGGCGGCGGAACCTGGAGCTGGCGGCGATCGGGACACCAATGGCGCTGGGCCAGCGACGGACCGGACGCCACAACGACCCTCACGGCCGACGCCGACACCTTGTGGCGCTTGTGCGTCCGCGGGATCGAACCATCCGACGCCCGCCCGCGAGCCGCGGTGCGCGGCGATGCCGAGCTCGCGGACGCCGTCCTACAGATCGTGTCAATCATCCGATAAGAACATCATCTTCTCGCCATCCATCAGGGCCGGGGGTTCAGGCATCGGTGGGTGGTTGCTTGGTGGGGGCGCTTCGGCGGGGGTTAGCGTCGGCGGTGGGCTGGGGTTCGTTGTCCTCGTCGGTGGGCTCGAGGTGGGTTGCGGGTTCGCGGCGCCGCCAGCTGCGCGGCAGGGAGGACTCAAGCACGTCGTCGACGGTGATGACGCCGATGACCCGGTCGTCATCGACCACGGGCAGGTTGAGCAGGTTGTAATCGGTCATCAGGAGCGTGATGTCGATCAGTTCGGCGTCGGAGCGCACTCGAATCGGGTTGCGGTCGGCGACGGTGCGCAGCAGCGCCTCGGGGTCGGCTTGGACCAGGGCGACGAGGCTGGCCGCGCCGCGCAGCTTCCCTCGGTGGTTGAGGCTGTACACGGTGGTCAGGGCCTCGGGTTGCAGGGTGCGGGCGGTGCGCACCCGCTCCAGCACCGCGGCGACCGGGGTGTCGCGCGGCAGGGCGAGGAAGTCCAGGCTCATCAGCCCGCCTGCGCTGGTCGGGTTGTAGCCCAGCAGCGCCGTCACCTTGGTGCGCTGACCGGCGGGGAGCAGCTCGAGGACGGGTTGGCGGCGCGGCTGGGGCAGGTCGGCGATGGCGTCAGCGGCGTCGTCGGCACGCATCCGGGCCAGCACACCGGCGATCTCGGGGTCGGTGCGGTCGCGCAGCAGCCGGGACTGGCGGTCGTCGTCGAGTTCCTCGAACACGTCAGCCTCCAGCTCGGGGTCGACGTGGACCTGGTCGAGCAGCTCGCTCTGCTCCTGCCGCGATGCCTGCTCGAGCAGGTCGGCGATCTGGGCGGGCTTGAGCCGGCGCAGCCGGCCAGTCGGGGTGCGCAGCAGCACCGAGGGCTCGTGCCCGATCAATGCCTCGAACGCCTTCCAGTCCCGGTACCCGGCCTCAACGGGCTCACCCTCGCCGGACTGGTCCTGGGCGGACTGGTCCTGGGCGGGCCCGGTCAGCCCCAGTACCCGGCGCCACCAGTTGGTCTTGCGGGTGTCCACCCCGGCCAGCACCCAACCGTCACTGGTGTCGAGGAGCTCCAGGTCACAGGCCCGCACCAGGCGCGCCCGGGGGATGTCGATGAGCCGGTGGCCGAGGATGTCGGCGCGCAGCAGCACCTCGCCGTCACGCCGCTCGAATTCCCGCAGGTCGACCCGGGCGCTGGCCAGCATCACCCGATCGGTGCCCCAGTCGGTCACGGTCTGGGCGGGCACGAATACCCGGCGCCCGCCGATGTCCGCGACAAGCCCGGTGACCAGCGGGTATTCGGCCCCGCGCAGTCGGACGATCATGTCGGAGAGCTGGCCCAGCTTCTGCCCGCGAGCCCCGATCACCGCCTGGCTGAGCAACCGCGACAACGACAGAGCCCGTCCGGGTGCGGCGGCCTGCGAGTCCGGGTGGTCAGCGCCGGGATTCTGATGCGGGGTCGTGCTCATGACCGGGTTTCCTTCGGTGGGCTAGTGGCTGGCGAGGGCGAGTTGGACGACGCGGACGATGACCATGCCGGCGGCGATGACCAGATAACCACGCAGCACGGTGAGCCCAAGCCGACGGCCGGTGCTCAGCGGCGGCCGAGTGAGCAAGGCCAGTGGCGGCATCCGCCAGGTGGCGCGCAGGCGGCGATCGAGCGGCGGTTTCGGATCGGCGCCGGCCGGCGCGGGGCGCATCCGGCGACTGAGGAGCAGCGCGACACCGGCAAGCACGGCCAGAGCGGCACCCGCGGCAAAGATGATCAAGATGGCGGCGCTGGTGATGTTGGGGAAGAGCACAGCGGCGGTGAGCACAACGGAGAGCAGCACCAACACCGCGATCACCACCGAGGTGAACGCGTTCAGTGCCCGCCCGTTCACCCAAGGCCCCAGCACCTCGCGGTCGTTGCACAACAGCAGCAGGAACACTGTCGCCGAGGGCAACAACACCCCGGCCAGGGTCTGCACGCCCTCGGTGAGCAGACCCAGCGGGCTGCCTGGGATGATCACGATCACCGCCGCGCAGACCAGCAATGCGGCGAAGACCACGTAGAAGCCTTTGGCCTCTTTGGGGCTGCGGTGCAGTGAATGTCGCAGCCCCAGCACGTCGCCGATCGCGTAGGCGGTCGCGAGGGAGACCGCGGCGGCGCCGATGATGCTGGCGTCGATCAGCGCGAGCGCGAACAGCACCCCCGCGGCCTTGTTGACGTTGGTTCCCAGGCCGACAGCGACCCCGCCGGCGTCGGTGAACTGCCCGAACTGCGGGTGCCCGGCGAACGCGGTGGCACAGAAGGCCATCATCGCCCCCGCGCCCAGGACCACGATGACGATGCCGATCCACAGATCGACCTTCTCATAACCGATGAACCTCGGGGTGATCCGCTTGTCGATGACGTAAGACTGTTGAAAGAACAACTGCCAGGGCGCGACAGTGGTACCGACGATCGCGATGATCAGCAGCATCACGGTCGACAGCTCCGCCCCGGGGGGCATCCCGGGCACCACGAAGTCGTGGGCGACCGTGCTCAGCGGAGGGTGGGCCATGACCAGGATCGGCACCAGTAGCAGGCTACCCACCACGAGCACCAGACAGACCCGCTCAAAGCGCCGGAAACTGCCCGTGGACGCCGCCGCGATGACCACCACCGCGGCGATCAGCACGCCGGGCACCTTGGGCAACCCCAGGTAGGACAGCCCGAGGCTGATGCCGATGAACTCAGTGACGATGGTCAGCGCGTTGAGCAGGAACAGATCGATGACACTGAACGCGCCCCAGAACCGCCCGAACCGCTCAAAGATCAACCGGGCGTGCCCGACCCCGGTCACCGCGCCGAGGCGCAGCACCATCTCCTGGTTGACGTACAGCACCGGGACCAGCAGCAGCAACGTCCACAGCAGCCGGGTGCCGTAGTTCTGCCCGGCCTGGGTGTAGGTGCCGAAGGCGCCAGCGTCATTGTCGCCGACCATCACAATCAGTCCCGGGCCCACGATCGCCAGCAGCGTCTTCACCCGGGCCGGCAGGCTGGTGCGGGTGCCCTCGTCACCTTGCCGGATCGTGCCCATCGCGCCCTGGATGTCACCCAGGTGCGCCTCGTCCAGCACCGCACTGCCGCCCGGCGGCGCGGTGGTGCCCCCGCTCGCTCCGGTGGTGTCAGTGGTCATCAGATCATCCCGTCAGACGGGCGCCCGCCACCGGCTCACACGAGATGTGCTCAGCCATGCTCGGCGCGCGCGCAGTGGACACGAGGCACCGGTCTATGACTGCCGTCGGTACTCATGACCCACCTCCTCGCCGCCGGGACACACGCGGGTGCCGCCACCAGGTCCACTCAACACTGGGTCCGCACAAAAGAGTGAAGCAAAACCCAGACGAGCGTCAAGCAACCACTCAAATGTTCACCTTACGTGCACACACTCATCGTACGGTGCGACCAGCTCCCCCGCAGTGGGCCGGCCGCGGTTCCGCGGAACACTCCGACCAGTGAGTGGGACAAGCGAGTGGCCAGCTGGCCGTCGGGAGCTGGCGCGTCGGGGGACCGCATGCTCAACCGACGGACCAGCCGGATCTGGATGGGGAGCTACAGATCGAGCTCCCCTGGCGGGGCGGTGTTCACCGCCGCGACTGAGGCCTGTGCCGGGATGTCGGGGGGCTCGGGTGTGGGCAACGACAGCAGAGCGTTGATCACGGACACGACGTCGCCGTGCAGGCGCCACTCGACCGCGTTCGCGGTAAAGAGCAACGGGTCGTCCGGGTCGAGCACGTCGCGGGTGCGGTAAGCCAGCGCGTCTTGTTCGCTGTAGAGCAGCACCACCTCCCGCATGCCCTGGAACTCGCGGGTGTACTGGACGAAGTCCAGACAGCCTTCGGGGCTGAACAGCCGCTGGCCGGTGAAACCGAACCGGCACAGCCGGCGCAGCTGCTCGATGGCCGGGTTCACGCCCACGCCCTGACTCGCTGACCCAGCCGGGCGTACCACCGCTCGGCGTCGCGCGCCGAGGTACGCGGTTGGCCTCGCCGCCGATCGAGGACCTGCAACACCATGACCACCTCCGCTGGATGTAGATTCCTGGCCGGTAGCGCCGCTGCCCGCCAGGGACTACGGTGTATACGACCTATTGTTGAAACCGTGATGTAGTATCATGTTACATGGTAACTCGATACAAGTCACAGTTCTGGGTGCTCCCGTTCGGGTGATGTGTGCGAGCGGGCCGGGCCACCCTGCTGGAGGACGGACGAAGGAGCCGCCGATGGTCGCGTCCTCGAGTCCGACCGTGCTCAAGCGGTACGTGGCGCTGGAGTTGCGCCGGCTGCGGGAGACGGCCGGCTTCAAGCGCGAGCAGGTGGCCGAGCGACTGCGCTGCGCCCTGTCGCACATCTCGCACCTGGAGACCATGCGGAACCTGCCGAAGGCCGCCGAGCTGGAGGTGCTGCTCGGTTTTTACGGCGTCGCCGAGCGCACCGCGCCGTTCCAGGACCTGGTGGACGCCGCCCGCCGGGGCCGCGACTGGTGGCTGCCGTTCAAGAGCGCCACGCCGGAGTGGTTCGACCTCTACCTGGGCATGGAATCCTCGGCCGCGCAGATCGACAGCTACGACTCGATGGTCGTGCCGGGCCTGTTCCAAACGCCGGCCTACGCCAAGGCCGTCATCCGGGCCGGCGAGCCCGAGCTGGCCGATGCTGAACTCGCCCGCCGCATCGAGCTGCGGATGGCCCGCCAGGATGTGCTCACCCGGCAGCCGGACCCGCCGGCGGTGTGGAGCGTGCTGGACCAGTCCGTGCTGCACCGGCCCGCCGGTGAACCGCAGGTTCTGGTGGAGCAGCTGGAGCACTTGGTCAAGCTCCTGGACCTGCCCGCGCTCACCGTTCAGGTGTTGCCGCTGGAGGCTGGCGTGCACGCCGGGATCGAAGGGACCTTCATGATTCTGGCGTTCCCGCCCGAGCTCGTCGGCGATCCGGGAATCGCCTACGTCGAGCCTCGGATCGGGGGCACCTACTACGAGGACCCGGCCGAGATCATGATCTATCGCAACACGTTGCGGCGCATCCAGATCCACGCCCGCACACCTCAGGAGACCCGGACTCTGCTAGTCCGCCGCATAGAGGAGTTGACGTGAACCACGACCACGCGCTCGCCGGGCCGATCACTGCGTCCGAGTGGCGCAAGTCCAGCTACTCGCAGGGCGCTAACGGCTGCGTAGAGGTCACCACCGAGCTACCCGGCTGGGTCGGCATCCGCGACAGCAAACTCGGCACCGACAGCCCTGTACTGGCCTGCACCGTTTCCCACTGGCGCGCAACCCTGGCCGCCGCGCAAACCGGTGCGCCCGACGCCTGACGCTCCCGGCTACACCAGCCTCAGGATAATCACACGCTGTCGCTCGCGCACGATCTCCAGCCACACCGGGCCGTAACGCGGCATCTACAGCCGAACCCAGTCCCCGCGCTCATCGCGGGCCAGCAGACCACGGAAGTCGCCGGCCATGGCCCGGGCGACCTGTGCCTGTTCTTGCTCGGTGAGCGGGTGCGCCCGGATTACCGCGATCCCCCACCATCGGTCGAGCACCGCCTCCGCCGGGGCGAGATCCAAGCTGGTGGCAGCGTGCGCGAGGGCCTGGCGCAGGTCGGCCTCGAACACCGCACAGTCCTCGGCGGCGTACTCGGCCAACGCCGCGCGGATCGCCGGCCCGGAACGCTCGATCTTCATCGTCGCCGCGGTCACCCGCTCAGTATCCGCCCGACTGGCGCCAGCCCGCCGCAGGGGCGCCCTACGGCGTGGCGCCACCCATGGTGCTACCGCAAGCCGATCCTCGATCGGAACCGGGGCTACTCGGGCGCGAGTAGATACCGGCGCAGCACATCAGCTTCGGCGTGCATCTGGCGTGCACGATCATGGTGTCCCAGCTGGCTGAACGTGTCCGCGGCGGCTAGCAGCTCGTCGACCTGGGTCTGCAACAGTGCCCAAACCGCTCCCGCGAGCCGATCGGCTCGCGGTCCTTGTAGTCAGCGCGGGATGCCCGACCCTGCGGACTGCACGTATGTGAGGACGGCCTGGAGATTACGATCCACTGGCTCGAGAGCGTCGATGATCAGCCGCTCGGTCCGCAATGCTGGGACTTCGGCCCGCATCCGCTGCACATGACCCCAACCCACTTCGTGCCACCCCGGGATGTTTCGAACTCGGCCTTCGACGCGCCCGCGGTGCACAGTGACGTCGGTGCAGACGCACTCGACGACAGATAGTTGGGCTTGGTGATCGACGGCTAGTAGACGCCACGCGTCGAGGACATCGTCCGGGACCAGGCAATCGACGATGGCGGACTGCCGCAACAGCAGTTGGCGCGTGATCAGGCTGCGTAGGAGCCCGTGGTAAAGCTCCAGGTAGGTCTGCCGGTCGAGTTGGGCCAACGCCCGAGCGGCGGGTTTGAGCGCACCCAAAAGCCAATCGCCGGCAAAGGCGGGCGCAGCCATCGTCTTGGCCGTGAGATCCGCCATTATCGACTTGCACGTCCCGGGAAGGCCAGTGAACACCACAACGACTGAGTTACCCACGCGCTCAGGGTACGACCCGCGGCCGTCGGGTCTGGCTAGCTACTGGGGCGGGCGACGAGCTCGGTGGCGGCGGAGGCCAGCGGGGTCGGGTTCGGGCGGGGCGGGGTGGCGGATGAGGGTTGCCTGGCGGCGTGCGAGATACGGATGAGCAGGGCGACCAGGATGTAGTTGGCGAGCAGCGACGATCCACCGTAGGACAGGAAGGGGGTGGTGAGCCCGGTTTCGGGAATGAGGTTGGTGACACCACCGGTAACGATGAACACCTGGAGCCCGAGGGTGACCGACAGGCCGGTGGCGAGCAGTTTGCCAAAGGTGTCGCGGACCGACAGGGCGGCCCGCATGCCCCGGGCGACCAGCAGCAGGTAGATCACCAGGACCGCGGTGAGCCCGATCAGGCCGAGTTCTTCCCCGATGCCGGCCATGATGAAGTCGGTGTTGGCCACAGGCACCAGGTCGGGCCGGCCACCACCCAGGCCGGTGCCGCCAACACCGCCCGTGGCCAGCCCGAACAGTGACTGGGCGACCTGGTATCCCGACTCGTAGTAGTGGGCGAAGGGATCGGTCCACACCTGCACCCGGACCCGGACGTGGGCGAACAGATGGTAGGCGAGCACGCTGCCGGCCCCGAAGAACACCAGTCCCAGGAGCACCCAGGACACTCGTTCGGTGGCCGCGTAGAGCATCGCCAGAACGATTCCGAAGATCAGCAGTGACGCGCCGAGCTCCTTTTCCAGCGCCAACACGCCGATGGAGAGCCCCCACGCGACCAGCAGCGGCGCCAGATCGCGGGCCCGAGGGAAGGTCATCCCTAAGAAGTGGCGGCCCGCGGAGGTGAACAGCTCGCGATTGGTGACCAGGAACACGGCGACGAACACGATGATCAGAATCTTGGCGAACTCGCCGGGCTGGATCGACAGCGGGCCGAGCCGAAGCCACAGTTTGGCCCCGTTGACCTGGGAGATGCTCGCCGGCAACACACCCGGCAGCACCAGCAATCCCAACCCCACCAGGCCAAAAGTGTAACCATAAGAGGCCAAGGTCCGGTGGTCACGCACCTGCCACAGCACCGCCACGAACAACACCAGCGCCACCGCGGTCCACACCACCTGGCGGGACGCATCCGCGGCCGCGGCGGGCTCACCCGCGTCGAGCGCTTGCGTCGCGGCGGCCAGATCCAATCGGTGGATCATCACCAGGCCCAGGCCGTTGAGCAGGGCGACACAGGGCAGGATCAGCGGATCAGCGTGCGGAGCCAACCAGCGCACCGCCGCATGCGCCACTCCAAACATGGCCAGATAAGCCAGCCCCAGGTACAGCAGCGAGCGCGGCAGATCCTGCCGCTGATCGGCCTGCACCAGGATCAACGCCAGCGTGACCAGCGCCGCCGCGAATACCAGCAAGCCCAGCTCGACACCACGACCGGTGGTCGCCGGCCGCGCGCTCATCCGGTGCGGTCGGCGATGCGGCAGGGGATGTCGGTGTTCTCATCAAGGTGATAGCTGGCGCAGACTCGGTGGTAGCCATCCGCGATTTGCAGCGCGATTCCCAGCGTCAGCTCGCCTCGGATGAGCAGGACCGGGGACAGCGCCGTCTTGTCCTTCACCTTGGCCAGGTCGACCGCCACATGGGGGTTGGTGGGGGGCAACAGGGCGAGCCCCGAGGCACGCAACATGTCCTTGGCCTTGTAGTGCTCGAGCGGGGCCGCCTTGAGCCGCGCAACCAGGTCGCTGACCTGAGCGCTGGGCGCGATCAACGACAGGTAGGAGGCGGCTGCGGGGTAGTCGTGCGCATCCGGCTCGGTCTTCCAGGTCACTTTGCCCACGCGGCCGTACCCCCTGATCATCGGGTGAAAGCTCAGCGTACTAGGTGGGGTTGACCCGTAGGCTTGGGCATCGTGTGGACAAGCCTGCCGAAACGGTTGCTGGTGGGTCGACCGTTGGCCAGTCGCCAGCTGGGTGACACGTTGTTACCCAAACTGCTGGCGTTGCCAATCTTTTGCAGCGACGCGTTGTCCTCGGTGGCCTACGCCACCGAGGCGATCCTGGTGGCGTTGTCGGTGGGGGGGTTGGCATTCTACCACCTGGCACCGTATCTGGCCATCGCGGTGGCGGTGTTGTTCGTGATCGTGGCCGCCTCGTACCGGCAGACCTGTTACGCCTACCCGAGTGGCGGCGGGTCGTACATCGTCAGCCATGAGAATCTGGGCAGCTCGGCCGGGTTGGTGGCCGCGGCGGCGTTGCTGGTGGATTACGTGATGACGGTGGCGGTGTCGGTGGTGGCGGGGGTGTCGGCGATCACCTCGGCGCTGCCCTCGACCGCGCCGCACGCGGTGGCGATGTCGGTGGGGTTCGTCGCGGTGCTGATGCTGGTCAACCTGCGGGGGGTGCGGGAGACCGGCAAGACCTTCGCGATCCCGACCTACGGGTTCGTCGTGGGCATCTTCGTCATGTTCGCCTGGGCGGGGGTCAAGCTGGGCACCGGGCACCACCTGGTCGCGGAGAGCGCGGGCTACCAGATTCACGCCACCGAGCAGGCCAACGGCGTGCTCGCCGCATTTTTGATCTTGCGGGCGTTCGCGCAGGGCTGCACCGCACTGACCGGGGTGGAGGCGATCAGCAACGGGGTCCCGGTGTTCCAGAAACCCAAGGCGCACAACGCGGCGACCGTGTTGAGCTACCTCGCGGTGTTGGCGGTCACGATGGGGATCGGGATCACCCTGCTGGCGGGCGTCAGCGGCGTGCACGCCGCGCTGGACCCCACCCAGCTGGGTCTGCCCGCTGACGCGACGCCCAAGACGGTGCTGGCCCAGGTCGCCGCCGCGGTGTTCGGACCCGGCTCAGTGGGGTTTTACGTCATCCAGGTGTTCACCGCGGCGATCCTGATCCTGGCGGCGAACACCTCGTTCAACGGTTTCCCGGGGTTGGCGTCGATCCTGGCCCGGGACCGGTATTTTCCCCGCCAGTTCCACACCCGTGGCGACCGGCTGGTCTTCAGCAACGGCATCGTGCTGCTCGCGGTGTTCGCCGCAGTGTTGATCTATGCGTTCAACGCCAACACCAACGCCCTGATCCAGCTCTACGTGATCGGGGTGTTCATCGCCTTCACCCTGTCCCAGATCGGCATGGTCAAGCACTGGCACACCGCGCTGGCCGCCGGCCCGCCGAGCGGCGAGCGACACCGGATCCACCGCGCCCAGCTGATCAACGGTTTGGGGGCGGTGGCCACCGGGGTGGTGTTCCTGATCGTACTGGTGACGAAGTTCATCGAGGGCGCTTATCTTGTGGTGATCGCCATCCCGGTGCTGTTCGCCCTGATGCGCGGCGTCAACCGGCATTACGCCACGGTGGCCCGAGAGATCGCCGTGGAGGACGTCCGACCTGTCGGACCGTCCCGCAACCACGTTCTGGTGCTGGTGTCCAGCGTCAGCGGCCCCACCCTTCGGGCACTGGCCTACGCACGGTCGCTGCGCCCGCACACCTTGGAGGCGATCACCGTCACCGTCGAGGAGGACGAGTCCGCGCAGCTACGCCAGGACTGGGACGACGCGGGCCTCGACTTCCCTTTGAAGATCCTCGAGTCACCCTACCGAGAGATCACCCGGCCGATCCTGAAATACGTCCGGGACTACCCCCGCACCGGGCCCCGGGACATCATCACGGTGATCATACCCGAGTACGTCGTCGGGCACTGGTGGGAACAATTGCTGCACAATCAAAGCGCGCTACGGCTGCGCGCCCGCCTGCTGTTCCTGCCCGACGTTGTCACCGTCGACATCCCCTGGCACCTGCGCTCCGCCGGAGTCACCCGCACGCAGGCGAACCGCCAGCACCAGGACTACGAACAGCAAGCCGCCGCGGCCCGCCAAACCGCACCCCCACCGCCGCGACAGACCTAGGTCGTCATCCCAGCCACTCCGTCAACAGATCGCGGAGCAAACAGGCCCCGGGTTCGTCCAACGTGATGACGCAGGAGCCGGTCACGTGCGGGTCGAACACGATCGTTCCGTTGTCCACGCTCACCATCAAGTTGGCGAAACCCACCGGGCCCCGGTGCAGGGAACAGGTTGCGGGTATCGCCTTGCGACGAACGCGGGCGGGTTGTCCTTCACTAGTCACTTAGGTACCGACCTTCGCCAGTCTGCGGCTGGTGCTCACTACACCGTTGGCATCGCTGCACGGGTCTCGGCAAGCGGGTCACGGTGGGTGTTCGGCAAGCGGGTGACTGCTCGGGTGTGTCACCGGAGTCCCCGCTGGCGTCAACGACCTTGTGGGTAGCAAGGCTACCTCATCGCCACACCGCCACCCGAGTGTGATCGTTCCCCCATGCGCACCACGGGTCAGCTCAAGCCCAAGATCCCGGCCGCGGTGGGATCGCACTCGTCGAGGAACTCCCGGCACCGCCGGGCCTCGGCTTGCTCACCGATCTCAGTGGCCGCCCGGGCCAACGCGGCCAGCGCGGCCAGGAAACCCTGGTTGGGACCGTGCGACCAGGGCACCGGCCCGTGACCCTTCCAGCCGGCGTGCCGAAGGTGGTCCAGGCCGCGGTGATAGCCGGTGCGGGCGAAGGCATAGCCGGCGACGGCATCCCCCTCGTCGAGCGCCCGTCCCGCCAGCGCGGCCCAGGCGGCGGAAAAATCCGGGTACGCGGCTGCGGCCGCCGCCGGATCGTTCGCCGCGTCGAGTGCGGCCTGCGCGTCGGGCCGCTCGGGCAGCAGCGTCGGTTTGGGTCCCAGCAAGTTTCCGTGCACGATCATCGCTCCATCCTGCCGTGGTTGGTAGTCGTTCGAGGCAACGGCGAGGGAGGTTGGTGGCTCTTGGAGAGCCACTAACTGCGGGCCAGGGTGCGGCCAGCGGAGTGGAGGTTCTCGCAGGCCTGTGTTACCCGGGCGGCCATCGACTGTTCGGCCAGCTTGAGATAGGACCGGGGGTCATAGAACTTTTTGTTGCCGACCTCGCCGTCGATCTTGAGAACCCCGCTGTAGTTGGCGAACATGTGGTCGGCGATCGGGCGAGTGAAGGCGTACTGAGCGTCGGTGTCGACATTCATTTTGATCACGCCGTAGGAGAGCGCCTGGTGGATCTCCGCCAGTTCGGAGCCGGATCCGCCGTGGAACACCAGGTCCAGCGGCTGCGAACCGGCGGGCAGACCCAACCTGCGGGCGGCGACCTCCTGCCCCATCTGCAGGATCTCCGGGCGGAGCTTCACGTTGCCCGGTTTGTACACACCGTGCACATTGCCGAAGGTGGCGGCCAGCAGGTAACGACCCCGCTCGCCCCCGCCCAGGGCATCGACGGTGTGCTCATAGTCCTCAGCGGTGGTGTAGAGCTTCTCGTTGATGTCGTTCGCGACGCCGTCCTCCTCGCCGCCGACGACGCCGATCTCCACCTCCAAGACGATCTTCGCCTTGCCGCAGGCTTGCAGCAGCTCAGCGGCGATGGCGAGGTTGCGGTGCAACTCGGTGGCCGAACCGTCCCACATGTGCGACTGGAACAGCGGATTCTCGCCGCGGGCCACCCGCTCCTGGGAGATCGCGAGCAGTGGCCGGACGAAGGTGTCGAGCTTGTTCTCCGGGCAGTGGTCGGTGTGCAGCACGACATTGACCGGGTACTTCGCGGCCACCACACGGGCGAACTCGGCCATCGCCACCGAACCGGTGACCATGTCCTTGATCTTGCCGCCCGAGGCGAACTCCGACCCACCCGTGGACAGCTGCACGATGCCGTCGCTGCTGGCCTCGGCGAACCCGCGCAGCGCGGCGTTCAGCGTCTCCGATGAGGTGACGTTGATCGCCGGGTAGGCGAACTCGCCGACCTTCGCGCGGTCCAGCATCTCGCTGTAGACCTCGGGTGTCGCGATGGGCATGGTACGGAACCTCCGGCTCTTCAGGGACTCTTCAGGGACTCTTTCAGTGGCTCGCAGTATGGCTCACCCGTCCAGCCGGACGCGATCGGATGGGCCCGGGGTGTCCCCAGTACGTTTCCGGCGTGGCCCCCGACGACCCACTGGACCGCGTGAGCGTGCGGCACCCGGCGGAGATGACCCCTGCCGAGATGACACTGCGTCACTTGCGGATCCTGGACACTCCCGTCGAGGCCCCGACACCGGTGCCGGTCGGGGCCCCCCTGACGCTGGAGGATCTGTACCGCCAGCACCGGACGCGGCTGGTTCGGCTGGCGATCCTGCTGGTCGACGAGGCGCCCACCGCCGAAGACGTCGTGCAAGAGGCGTTCACCGGACTGCACCGGCACTGGTCGGGACTGCGCGATGAGGCGGCCGCGCTGGGTTACCTGCGCACGGCGGTCGTCAACGGCTCCCGCTCGGTGCTGCGCCGCCGCAAGACCGCTCGCGGCTACGTCCCGCCGCACCAGGCCAACGCGCGCTCAGCGGAGTCGCTGGCGATGTTGACCACCGAGCACCAGGAGGTGGTCGTCGCGCTGGGCCAGCTGCCGCCGCGGCAACGTGAGGTGCTGGTGCTGCGCTACTACGGGGGGATGAGCGAGGCGGAGATCGCGGCGGCCACCGGCGTCAGCCGCGGCACGGTGAAGTCCAGCGCCAGCCGCGCGCTGGACGCCCTCCAGCGAACGCTGGGAGGCTCGTGAGTGGGTAACAGTGTTCCCGCACCGAATGCCACTCACGAGGGGCGGCTTGCCGCCGCATTGCGGGCGCAGGCTTCCTGGCTGGGCACTGGGTCACCGGCGGGCACTGGGTCACCGGCGGGCACTGGGTCACCGACGGCGACCGAGCCCGGCCGGGGACCGGCGCATGCCAGACCCCGCCTGTCAGCTTCGACGGTGCTCGTGCTGGCGGTGCTGCTCGGAGCGATGGCGGGCACGCTGGCCGGCGTGATCAGCGTCTGGTGAGCGGGCCCGGGTAGCGTGGCACCGTGACGCCCTCCCCCGCCAGCGTGGCGCTGGCTCTCGGCCCGTCGTGGCTCGATCCCGATCAGTTGCTGCGCATGCTGGGGCCCTACGTGTTGGTGGGGCTGTGTCTGATCATCTTCGCGGAATGCGGCCTGCTCATTGGTTTCTTCCTGCCCGGCGACTCGCTGCTGTTCACCGCGGGGCTGTTCGTCACCCGCGGTCTCATCAGCACACCGATCTGGCTGGTCTGCCTGCTGCTCACGGTGTGTGCCGTGGCGGGCAACGTGGTCGGCTACTACCTGGGCTACCGGGCGGGACCGGCATTGTTCAGCCGGCCGGATTCCCGACTGTTCAAACGGGAGTACGTGGACAAGACGCACGCCTTTTTCGACAAGCACGGCGCGCGGGCGATTCTGCTGGGTCGTTTCGTCCCAATCGTGCGGACCTTCATCACTGCGATCGCGGGCGTCGGCCGGATGGATCCCCGCACGTACTTCGCATACTCCATTGTCGGTGGCGTCGGCTGGGTCACCGGAGTAACCTTGTTGGGCTTCTGGCTCGGCCAGATCACGTTCATCAGAAATCATGTGGATCTGATCTTGATCGGCATCGTCGCGATGTCGATCGTCCCGATCGGCATCGAGGCGCTCCGGGCTCGCGCGCTGAGCCGGCGCACGGCAGACACCCCGTAGTTGGTGGCCGCACAGTTGGTGGCTGCCTCGGTCGAGTAGCAAGATGGCACGGATGGCACCTCCCGACGCGTCGGCGAACCCCGCCGGGCACCGCGCCAGCCGCAGCACCCGGCGGCTCGCGGTGGGAGTCGTGCTGGGCGCGCTGGCCGCACTGCTCGCGGTCGGTGTGCCGACCGGGAAGGCCGCCCGGCGCGCCGTCGGGCCCACTCCGGCCAGCACGCCTGCCGCGCAGTCCCTCCGGTTCTCCCGCCACACCTGCCTGACCTGGGAGAAGCCCGACGCCATCGATGCCAGAGCGGTGGACTGCACCCAACCCCATCTGTTCGAGGTCACCGCAACGCCGGACCTCCAAGACTTCGGCGCCCAAGCCCCATTCCCCGGCCCGGAACGCTGGCGGCAGGTGGTGACCCAGCGCTGCACCCAGCTCACCGCCCAGGCACTGGACGATCACTTCGACCCGTTCGGCCGGTTCACCGTAGGCGCGATCAAACCCAGCGAGGCCGGCTGGGTGCACGGGGACCGGACGCTGCGCTGCGGGGTGCAGTCCGCTGGCCGCACCGGGACCCTGTTCCGCACCACCGGTAGCGCGCTGGGGCAGGACCAGTCCGACGTGCATCAGCCCGGCACCTGCCTGGGAAACGACGGCAAAGCGGTGGGCGACCCCGTCGATTGCGCGGGCCCCCATGCGATAGAGGTCGTCGGGGTGGTCGACTTCAAAGGCGCCTTCCCCACGGGATACCCGGACGAAGCCGCGCAGGACCGGGTGTTGAGCACGGAATGCACCCGACTGTCGAAGGACTTCGCGGGAGGCCCCACCGTCGTCGCGAATAAGGGGCTCACCCTGTTCTGGGAGGCGCTGCGCGTGGAGAGCTGGCGCGCCGGGAGCACTCGCGTGGACTGCCGGCTCGGCGCCTTCCTGCCCGACCGTTCCGGTTTCGCCCCGGTGACCGGCAGTGTGCGGGGTCCCGTGCAGATCGGCAAGCAGCCCGCCCCGGCCGCCCCGCGCGAGCTGGCACCGGCACCGGTGGCGACGCCCCCGGTGACCCAGGTCGACACGCCAGCAGCCCCGCCACCCTGACGGGCTCGCCAGAGCTGCCGCCAGGAAGGTGCACAAGCATCCATGAGACGTTTTCGGAGGGGGGCGGGCGGTGAGTGGATAGCATGGGTGCGGGGCCGAATGGGCAGCTCGAGGGAGGGCAGGTGACTGGTCGAGTGACCCGTGGTCACAAAGCCCCGGGTGAGCAAACCCGAGGCGAGCGGACACCGCCGGAACACGCCCAGCCTGGCCGGCGGGCGGCCGGTGAGCTGGAGGCCGAGGTGCTGGCCGCGTTGTGGGCCGCCGATGGGCCACTCACGGCGGCCCACGTACGGCGAGCGGTCAGCGGTGGGCTGGCCTACAACACCGTGCAGACCATCTTGGTCCGGTTGTATGAGAAGGGGTTGATCGGCCGGGTGGCCGACGGCCGTCGGCACGAGTACTTCCCGGTCAAGGGGGCCGAGGAGCTCGCCGCCGAGCAGATGCAGGCGTTGCTGAGCCGCGGCCGGGATCGGCAGGCCGTGCTGCAGCGCTTCGCCACCTCGCTGTCCGTGGAGGATGCCCGGTTGCTGCGGGCGATGCTGCGGCGGCGCCCATGACGATCAGCGTGTACCTGCCGGCGGCGCTGTCGCTACTGCTGGCCGCGATCAGCCGGATCGTCGTCGCCCGGACAGCGCCGACACGAGCCGCCGTGTTCGTGGTTGCCGCGATGTTGTGCGCCGCGGCGGCGACCTGGGGCTTGGTCCTGCTGTCGGCCACCCTGCTGGGCTGCACCTCACTGGTCGCTGACGAAGCGCTGGAGCGCGGAGTGCAGCTGCAAGATCCGGTGCCCAAGCTGATCGGGGTCACCGCCGTGGTCCTGCTGATCGTGGGCGCGATCCGGGTGGAGAAGGTGCTGCGGGCCCGCCGGTCCACGACCCGGGAGCTGCGGGCGGTGTGCAGCTCCTGCGGGGCCGGTGAGCTGGCCGTGGTGGCGTTGGACGCTCCGCACGCGTTCGCCGTGCCGGGCCGGCCAGGCCGAATCCTGATCACGCGTGGCCTGTTGTCGGCCTTGGACGGTGACGAGCGGCGGGTCGTGCTGGCGCACGAGCGGGCGCACCTACATGGCAAGCATCATTGGCTTCGGGCCGCGACTGAGATCTGCGCCGCGGTCAATCCACTGCTGATCCCGGTGCGGGAGGCGGTGGCTTTCCTCGTCGAGCGCAGTGCCGATGAGCACGCGGCTTCGGTGACGGGCAGCCGGGAGCTGGTCGCGCGAGCGCTGACCAAGGCGGCTTTGGCCAGCGGGGCGGCGGGTGGGGCGCACCGCTGGCCGGCCGCGTTGTCCTTCACCGGATGCGGGGTGGGGGCTCGGGTCGTCGCGTTGCGCTCAGACCCGCCCCGGCCCGAGCCCTTGGTGCCCAGCGGCGTGCTGGCGCTCGGCGTGGCCACCGCGATCGCCGCGATACAGGCCACAATCGCGTTCTACCAGCTCATCTACTGGTTGTGGCCGACCTGACGGGCAGCCGCCCTCTTAACTTTGAGTGTGTTTTTCAGGGCGAATCGTCACGCCACGCGACATCGGCTAGTCTCTTACACGCTGTAGGAGACAGTCCTGACAGGGCCGGGCGGCGCGTGGAATAGGTAGGGACCAATGGGCGATCGGGCAGCGGGCACGGCGGCACGAGTGCTGGTCATCTCGGGCAGCGTCGGCGCGGGTCACGACGGTGCCGCCGACGAGCTCATCAGTCGACTGGCCAAGTTGGACGTCGCGGCGGACCGCCGGGACTACCTGGACGCGCTGCCCCGAATGTTCCGGTGCGTGCTGCGAGATGGCTACCGGTTGAGCATCGGCTATGCACCGAGGTTCTTCGATTGGATGTTCGCCCATCTGGAACACACCGGCTGGGTGCAGCGGGTCGCCCTGACGCTGTGCCGGCTGGCGCAGCGTCACGTACTGAGCTGGGTTGGCGAGCATGACGTTGTGGTGTCCACCTACATGTTGGCCAGCCAGACGCTGGGCCAACTCAAGGAAGCTGGGTTGCTGAACGCGACCGTGATGACCTTCCTGACCGATCCGGCGGTGCACCGACTGTGGGTGCACCCCGCAATCGAGCACCACGTGACGGTGACCGAGGCCACGGCACGCATGGGGCACTCGGCCTATCACACGCCCATGCGGGCCGTCGGCGGCCTCGTGTCATCCCGGTTCGCCCAGCAGCCCGACCTTGCGCATCGGCATCGGTTGCGCGCCGAGCTCGGGTTGTCCGCGGAGGGCTTGGTGGTGCTCTTGGCGACCGGATCACTCGGGATGGGCGACGTGCCCCAGGTGGTGCGCACCATCAGCGCTTCCGGCGTCGCGGAGATGATCGTGCTCTGCGGGCGCAACGATCGCCTGCGCAAACAGTTGTCGACCCAGCCCGGCGTCGTCGCCCTCGGCTGGCGCGAGGACGTCCCGGAGCTGATGGCGGCCGCCGACGTACTGGTGCACAATGCGGGCGGCCTGTCGCTGACCGAGGCGTTGACCGCCGGGCTGCCCGCGGTGACCTACCGCCCGATTCCGGGGCACGGGGTGGCCAACTCCGAGGTGCTCGCTGAAGCCGGGCTGGCCCCGTGGCCGCGCGACGAAGCCGAGTTGGTCGCCGCGATCAAGCAACAGGCGCAGCACCGGGGCGACCCCAGCCACGTGGTGCGCAACCCGGACACCGCGTCGGTCGTGATGAGCCTGCTCACCGAACGCTCTCAGCACGCTGTTCCCGGCCACGATTCACGCCCAGTGTGACTGGAGCCCCTGGCCTGGGGGGGGCTTGGGGGCTACCCGCGAGGTGCTCCCGCAGCGGGCCGACGGTGCAGCCCAGTTGATCGACAAGCTCGGCCAGCCGGGGCAGTGCCCGCACCGTGCTCCGCCAGCTGCCGGCCACCTGGGCGACGCAGTCTGAGTCGTGCAGCAGCACCGTTCCACCCGGCCTGAGCTGGCCCGCAACCGTGTCGGCCACCTCAGCCGGGCCACGCGCTTCCCAGTCCCGGCCCCACGCGCTCCACAACACCGGCCGCAACCCGGCGCGCCGCGCAGCGCGCAGCGACCCCAGTGTGAACACGCCATAGGGCGGCCGAAACCAGGTCGGCCACCCGCCGGTCGCCTCGGCGACCACCGCTGCGCCACGCGCCACGTCCCGGTGCACGTCAGCCGGACCGCGGGCCAGGTGGTTGCGGTGACTGAACCCGTGTACCGCGGCCTCGTGCCCAGCGGCCACCACCGCCGCCGCAACATCCGGATACCGCTGCACCTGCGCGCCGAGCATGAAGAACGTGGCGGTCCAGCCGAGTTGATCCAACGCGTCGAGCACCGCGGGGGTGCCCTCGGGGTCAGGCCCGTCATCGAAAGTCAACGCCACGCTGCCCGGCCGGCCGATGCCGGCCAAGCCCGGGCACACAGCGGCGCGTAGCACCCGAGCCCGCAACAGGGCCGGAGCGGCCCAGCCAGCAGCAGCGGCCATGGTCCCCGCCACGCCGAGAGCCGCCACCGGTCTGATCATCACGTCGAGGCTACCGACCCGTCCCCAGCGGTCGTCGCCGGGGCGGATCCGGATCAGGCCGCGTCGGCGGTGAGCGGATCACGGGTCGCTCCTCCATGGACAAGTTCACCCAATCGGGTATTGAATATGATGTATTTATCAGGCCTCCCGATTGATCTCTTTTGTATGACCGCTGGTGTGGGCTGACAAGCGAAAGAGGACTTTGTGCCGGCGGGCGAGACTTCCGGTCCATTGTGTGACTTGATGTAGCCATCCACACACGCGGGGGGGTGAAGATCTGTGTTGAGGAGGCGGCGGATGACCGGGTACGACATTGATTGTGGCGCGGAGCGGGTGTCACGAGATCTTCTCCTGGTTGTTGACACGGAACCAGATTTCGAGCCGGATGAGCTCGATCGGTCGGTTCGGCGGTTGCGGGCCGAGCTCAGAGACCTCGACGTCGAATCCGTCGCCCCGGTGACCGCTGAGACCGCGCCGCCAGGCGCCAAAGGGGTCGCGTCCAGCGTGGGCGCTCTGCTGATCACACTGACCACCACCCCCGGAGTCGGCGCCGTTGCGCTCGAGACCGCTCGGGACTGGCTCTCCCGGCACGCCGGGGCCCACCGCATCCTGGTGACCATCGATGGCGACACGATCATGTTGGAGAGGGGCTCCGCGCAGGAGCGAAGCGCGCTGATCGACGCCTACCTGCGCCATCATGGAGTGACGTAACGTGCCACGGCGGCTGGCATTGCTGGTGGCCACCTACCGCTACCAGGACGCGGGGCTGCGCCAGCTAACAGCTCCCGGACACGACGCGGAAGCGCTGGCGGAAGTCCTTCGCGACCCCGCGATCGCCGACTTCGAGGTGACCACTCTGATCAACGAGCCGCTTCAGGTCGTGGGGGACGCCATCGGCGAATTCTATGACAACCGGCGCGGTGACGATCTCACGTTGCTGTACTTCACCGGTCACGGCTTGAAAGACGACCAGGGCCGCCTGTATCTGGCCATGACCAACACCACGCGCGACAACCTTCGCTTCACCGGCCTGTCGGCCCAACAGATCGATGACGCCATGGAGTCCTGCTCATCGCGCCAAAAGGTACTCGTGCTCGACTGCTGCTACAGCGGGGCCTTCCCGACCAGTCGCATCGTCAAAGCCGATCCCCAGGTAGACGTTCTCGATAGATTCCGAGGCAAGGGGCGGGTGGTGCTCACCGCATCCGACGCCACCCAGTACTCTTTCGAGGGAAACCAGATCGTCGGCAAAGGAACTCAATCGGTCTTCACCCGTTTCCTCGTCGAAGGATTAACGACTGGAGAAGCCGATCTCGACGGCGACGGCGACATCTGTCTCGACGAGCTGTACAGCTACGTACACGACCGCGTCATCGAGGAGATGCCCCAGCAGCGACCCAAGAAACAGGAAAACGTCGAGGGTCGCATCGTCATTGCCCGAAACATACACTGGACTCTGCCAGCCTATCTTCACAACGGAATCGAAAGTCCGTTCCCGCAAGAACGGCGAGCGGCCCTCGACGTCCTCGCCCGCCTGCACCACGTCGGCAACGATCTCGTCCGAACCGAGGTGCTCAACCACATTTCTCGCCTGGCCCACGACGACAGCAAGATGGTGTCCTCGTCCGCAATGAAGATCCTTACCATGCTCAATCCCGACCTGGCTCGGCGAGAAGCCGAGGAGCAGAACCAGCGCGAGTCTGAGAAGCCGCGCTGGATACCAGCGGTCCCGCCCAGCCTACGACCTAGCTCGGTCGGGGAGAAAGACGAAAGGCGGGTTGACGCCCTGCCGACCCGTCCGGGTAAGTCGCCCATCGCGTCGGACACCACCGGCGCCGACCCTCCTGCACCCGGTGCGCAACCTGACGACGGACGCCGCCGGCAGGCCCAGATCGCCATCAGTGCGCTGCTGACACTAGCCGTCATAATCGTCCTCGTGGCGTTCGTCGCCACTAATCGCTCGCGGCCCAGCTCAATCCCCGCATCCGCGCCAGCACCCGCGCGCGCATCAACCATCGGGCCGGAGGTCGCGATACCCGCGCTCGGCCCCACCATCCCGGTGGGCCAGACTCCCGACTTCGTCGCGGTCTCCCCCAACGGCCACCACGCCTACATCGCCAACCAGGACACCCAGCGCATCACCGTGCTGGACACAGCGGTCAACCAGGTGACCGCGACCATTCCCATCCCGGCGGGCCCACCCCAGTTCCTCGCCTTCGCGCCGGACGGTCGCAAGCTTTACGTCAGCATCTTCAACGACCAGCGGACAATCCACTTGGTGGACGTGATCGACACCGCATCGAACACCGTGGTCGCCACGATTCCGCAACCCGCGCGCCCGTTCCTACCGGCGGTCACCCCGGACGGGAAACTGCTCTATATTCCCAACCACGACACCGCGTCCGTGTCAGTGGTCGACACGGCCAGCAACACGGTCATCGCCCAGATCAAGGTCGCACCCAATCCGCATTGGGTCGCGTTCTCCCCCGACGGCAGGTGGGCCTACACGGCCAACCACGAGTCCAATCTGGTCTCGGTGATCGACACCACCACCCGCGAGGTCGTCGCGACCATCCCGGTCAGCACCAGCCCACACAGCCTCGCCGTGCACCCCACCCGGCCGCTGGTGGTCAACGTGAACTACGACGCCAGCTCCGTGACGGTGATTGACACCAACACCCGGAAAGTTGTCGCGACCATCCCGGTCGGGAACAACCCGCAAGACATTGCCTGGGCTCCGGACGGACGATTCGCCTACGTGGTCAACGAGGGCAGCAACACCGTCTCCGTGATCGACGCCACGACCGACCAGGTCACCGCGACGCTGCCGACCGGGGCCGGCCCGACCAGCATCGGAGTGCTGCCCAACGGCCGGCAGGCCTACGTGAGCAACCTCAACAGCGCAACCCTCACCGTCCTGAACCTCACCGGCTGATCATTGTCTGTAACGCCACGCTGCCCGGCCGGCCGATGCCAGCCAGGATAGGGCAGACCGTAGAGCGCAACACCCGAGCCCGGTGCAATGCCGATGCCGGAGCGGCCCAACCGGCAACAGTGGCCATGGTCCCCGCCCCGGCGAGAGCCGCCGCCGGTCTGATGTTGTTCATGCTCAGCGATCAGGTCCTCTGGCGAGTCGGGCGGCGTAGATGATGGCGCTGATGGTGAACATCGCGGTGGTGAGCAGTAGCCAGCGGTCGAGGTAGGGCGCTTGGGTTTGGCCGGTGGCGGCGAGGTAGGTCTGCTGGCCTTGTTGGATGATGCCGGGGAAGAACAGCAGGAACGTCAGTGCGGTTCCCATGATCGGTACCCGCAGGTGGTTCACCGCGGGAACTCGCGGGGCAGTTCCGCCCGTCCGCTGCCCTGGCCGAGCGCGCGCTGGCCGCAGGGCGTGCAGTCCGGCGGACAGGGAGCGGTCGGCCAGGGCGTACAGCGGGAACAGCACCAGGTCGTGGCCGATGACGGCGCCGAGGAACCACAGGGCGATGGTGGGCCACGTCGGGTCGGTGCGTAGCTGCAGGGCGACGTAGCCGGCGAGGGCGAAACACCCCAGCAGGGCTAGGAGGTGCAGGGGGTGCTCGCCGTAGAAACCCCGGATTCGCGCCAGGACCCCGTGTGTGCCAGGTGGCCCGTGTTCGCCAGGTGCCCCGTGTTCGCCAGGTAGCCCGTTGTGGTCGGGTGCCCCGTGTGTGGCGGGTGCTCCAGGCATGTCAGGCGCTCCGGAAGTCGAGGGAGCGTACCCATTTGGTGTTGTGCACACCGGGCAGCGCTGGAACGATGATGCGCGCGGGGTAGCCGTGATCGACCGACAGGTCGGCGCCGTTGACCCGCAGGGCGAGCAGGGCGTCGGGATCGAGAACCTGGTTGCCCGCCAGCGTGGCGTGGTTCCACGCGCCCGCCTTCTCCAGTGACCCCACCAGCGCGGACCGGGGGGTGGGCACTCCGGCCAGGGCGGCGAGGTCAGCCAGCCGCACCCCGGTCCAGGTTTGGGTGCTGGACCAGCCCTCGACGCAGGCGATGGGCAGGGTCGCGGTGTGTTGCGGCATGGCCTCCAGCGTCGCCCGGTCCAGGGTCACCGGGTGTGGCCCGCCGCCCAGTGCGAGCCGCCAGTCGGCCCCGGTGTCGGCTGGGGTGATCCCCGCGGCGGTGGCGGTGCGGTTGACCTGGAAGGCGTTCGGCCCCTCCCCGTAGGAACGGCCGCGGGGAATCAGCAGCGCGAAGCCGCGCGCGGCGCCGCCGAGGGTCTGCCCGGCGGTCAGGACCGCGACCAGCAGTGAGCCCCCACCGACCAGCGCCAGCGCGCCGCGCCGGCTCAGGGTCGCCGGGGCCGGGTCGGTGGCGACCAGGCCCCCCTCGTCGAGCGGCTCGGGGTGGGTGTCGGCCAGGGAGGTGCGCAGTTCGGCGCGCAGCGAGCGAGACCGCAGATTGGTGATCATTTTGGGCAGTTTGACAGCCACGTGCGCCACGAACCCGGCGATGAACACCCAGGCCCCGTAGTAGTGCGCGGTGTAGAAGCTGAACCCGAACAGGTAGTCGTACTGGATGTTCAGCACACCGGTGGCCATCTCGAACAGGATCCCGCCGACGAGCATCAGCAGGGACAGCCGCTCCAGCACCTGGGCCAGGGAACGAGCGGGTGGCCAGCTGACCAGCTTGGGCACTACCGACCACAGCTTGGCCAACACCACCGGGATGATCACCAACCCGAGGCCGATGTGGACCCCCTCGGTCAACCGGAACAGCCACGCCGGGCGACTCGGCCAGGTGAACGTCGGCAGGTGAAGCCAGCCGACGTCAGTGGGGAACGCCTGCCCGAACTGCGGGCCGTATGCGATGTAGTCGAGCAATCCGGTGATGATGACCAGGGGCAGTGCCGCGAGCAGCACCGCGCCGAACACCGAGGTCAACCA
>JBDTAX010000136.1:0-21755 GCA_039924425.1 Pseudonocardiaceae bacterium | reverse complement strand
TCGGGTAAGCAACAGTCGCCGGGTTCCCGAGTTTGTCAGCTGCTGTCTGCCGGGCTCATCGTGCCTGGACCAGGCCCTGCGGTCTCGTCTGGGTGATCGTGACCGGTTCTGACCGAACTTCGGCTGGGATGAGTCGTTCTCCTGGGGAACGAGGTCTTCTTCATTCTGGGTGAAGTCAGGTGGTGTGGGTTGGCGCTGGCGGTGGTGCGTGATCTGCGTGAGCAGCGGGCGTTGACGACGGGCGAGGAGCTCGCGGACTTCGAGACCGATGTGCTGGCCGGGTTCGTGCTGGCACGAGCCTCGGCCGGGCTGGCCGACAGCACCATCCGCAACGACACCAACCACCTGGAGCTGATCCGGGACTGGTTCGACCGCCCACTGTGGGAGATGCGGGCCACCGACGCTGACGCCTACTTCGGCAAGATCCTCCGCGACGCCAAGCCGGCAACCCGGACCGGTCGGGCGGGCGCGCTTGCGGTGTTTTTCGAGTTCCTCGCGCTGCGCCACACTGTCGAGCTGCACAACCTCACCGGTCGCGTTGTCGAATGCCCGCTCGATGAGATGAACCGGCCGCGAGCCTCGGTCGACCCACAACTGCGGGTGCCACCGACCGAGCTCGAGATCGAGGCGCTGTTCTCCGGGTGGCGCACGGAGCTGGCCACCTGCCGCAAGTTCGGGCCGGCCGCGCGCAACTACGCCGTCGCCCGACTGGCCTCTGACGTGGGCCTGCGGATCAACGAGGCCCGGATGCTCGACCTGGACGACGTGCGGTGGGAGCTGGGTCGGTTCGGCAAGATCAACGTCCGTCACGGCAAAGGTTCGCGTCGCAAGGGACCCAAGCCGCGACTGGTGCCGTTGATCAACGGCGCGGACCGCAACCTGCGCTGGTTCATTGAGGATGTGTGGGGCCAGTTCGATCTCGACCACACCAGGCCCAGCGCCGCGTTGTTCCCCTCGGAGCGCAAGAACACCGACGGCTCCAGTTCGCGGGCCACGGCCGATGTGTTCCGTCGGTCGCTGGCCGAAGCGACCGCCCAGCATTTGCCGGGCTGGGCCGGGAAGCTCACCCCGCACGTGCCGCGGCACTACCGCGCCTCCCAGCTCTACCTCGGCGGCATGAACCTGTTCGCCATCCAGGCACTACTCGGCCATTCCTGGACTGGCACAACGGCCCGGTACATCCACGTTCATGGCACCCATGTCGAAGACGCCTGGGTCTGCGGGCAGCAACGCGCCACCGACCGATGGAAGGGACTGGCCCGATGAAGTGGAACCTCCGGCTGGCCGCCGCCAACCGCGGCATCTGGAAAGCCAGCGAGCTGCAGCGAATGCTGGCCGAGCGCGGCATGGTGATCAGCGCGGGGAAAATGTCGGGCCTGTGGTCCGGGCAGCCGAACACCGTCCGGCTCGACGAGCTGGACGTCATCTGCACGGTGCTGGGCTGCAATGTCGAGGAACTGCTGCTGCCCGAGCCGCGGACGGTGCCCAGCCCAGCGACCGACGAGCAGGACACCGCGGTCGGACAAACGCCAGCGGTCACGCCGCGGCCTCGCACCGGAAGATCCTTGCCGCCCCGGTGACCTGCACCCACTGCGGCAAACCCGTGCCCGACGGCAGCCGGCGAGACCGGCTCTACTGCACCAACGCCTGCCGACAGCGGGCCTACATCGACCGGCGATGCACCGGAGCCCCGCCGCCGCGGCGCTGGGAGCACCCAGCGCTGCGCTCGGACAACCTGACGCTGCGCGCGGCCGCCGACCGCGCGGACGAACTCGGCAAGGCCCACGGCTGGTCACCCTCCACCATCAGGTGCGTGATGGACGGCCTGACCCTGGTGCTGAGCCACCGCCCGACCGGTCAACGAGTCACGCTCACAGAGATCCGCACCCGAACCGCACGCCACACCTCCAGCGCTCGGGTCGCCGAGGTGCTCTGCGACCTGGAACTGCTGCACGACGACACCACGCTGGCGATCCGTTCCTGGATCGACCGCCGCACCGGTGAGCTGCCCGCCGGATTCGCCGGAGATGCCCGGGCCTGGCTGCTCGTGCTCCTCGACGGCGATGCCCGTAGCCGGCCTCGGTCGCACTCCAATCTCTACACCTACTTCGGAACCGTCAGGCCGCTGCTGGAGAACTGGGCACCGACCCGCGCGCATCTCCGCGAGATCACCACAGTCGACGTCACCGCCGCACTGGATCCGCTGCGTGGGTGGCCGCGCCGCACCGCGATCGCCGCGCTGCGCTCACTGTTTCGCTTCGCTAAGAAACGCGGACTGGTCTTCGCGAACCCCACCACACGCCTCAAGGCCCCCGACATCGAACGCAGCCTGCTGCCCATGACCAGCGCCGAGATCCGCGCCGCCGAACAAGTCGCGGCCACACCACCGCAACGGCTGGTCGTTGCCCTGGCCGCCGTCCACGCCGCCCGAGCCACGGCCATCCGGCACCTCACACTCGACGACCTCGACCTGCCCAACCTGCGCATCACCATCGCCGGACACTCCCAACGACTCGGTGAGCTGACCCACCAGGCGTTGCTCACCTGGCTCAAGCAACGCCGCGCCAGCTGGCCGCACACCCCCAACCGACACGTTCTGATCACCCCCCGAACCGCTCTGGGGCTGGGGCCCGTCAGCACCGACTACCTCAAGCGGCACCTGCTACGACGCGGCGTCTACCTCGAACACATCCGCGGCGACCGAGTACCGCATGAGGCCCTGAGCGTCGGAGCGGACCCACTGCACCTCGCCCTGGTCTTCAACCTGTCCCACACGACCGCGAACAGATACGCGGTCATCGCCCAGAGCCTCCTCGACGACCAGCTCGAACAAGCCGACACCGAGCAGTGACCCTTGCGTCATCACTACGTGGCTTCCGCTTCCACCGAACCCACGTAGATGCTGGGGCCAAACAGCGTTAATGCCGTAGGTCCCCAGCGAAGAACCTTCAGTCACGCTGAACTCACGGGGGACGTGTCGTGAAGGAACGTGTCACCAAGTGCCATTGACGGCATCTGCGCAGCTCAGCGCGGTAACCACTGACTGTTGTGATGCGCTCAGATGGCTCCATAAAGATCACTAATTAGGCCGCTGACCAGCAGAAACGTTACAGTTGGCACTTCGTGACATGTTCCTCCACGACACCCCGATCCGGGGTGCAGAGGGTTTTGGAACGGAATCCGGCGTTAGCGAGTGTTTATGCTGGTCGGGGGTCCGGCTTGGAGTGAGGCGTGTAGCCGAACCCTCGACGGGCTGGCCGCCAGGGCGGCCGACCCGCTGTACTCGATCCAGACCCGCTGGCCATCGCCTTGGCCCGGCGCGCCCGGGGAGAGTCGGTCACCGCGATCGGCGCGCACCTGAAGGTCGGGCGCTCCACGCTGTACCGGGCGCTGCAACCCGACCAGGACCAGGACACTGGAGCCGGCGGGGCCACCGAGCCCCCGCCACCGATGGCGGGCAACGGTTGGCCACCGGTCACCGTCATTGTGCCTCAGGCGCCCGCCTTCCATTCGATCTTGACTGAGCTAGGGTCGAAGTAGTGGCCGCCTGGCCGCCTGCCTCGTTTAGTGCGCATTAGGGTGACGGTCATCAGCGTGTCGATCACCGCCCGCTGACGGTCGATGCCCGCACTGCGGAATGCGAACGCCGGGTCGGATGCGTCCGCGATCCCGGTCAGTGTGGTGCCAACTGACCTCCGGCCCAGCTCAGCTTCCGTGGCGCGGATCTCGTGCTGTAGGCGCTCGTTCGCCACGCGAAATTGTGTACTCGTCATGTCCGAATCGGGGTCACCGAACATGGCGGCGATCTCGTCGCTGCGGGCTCGCAGGGTCGTCAGCCGATCCCGCAGGGGTGCTAGGTCTGCGGCAGGTGCTATCAGTTCGAGGTTGTCCCTTACGAGGACGCGCTCGACTACCTCGAACACCAGCTGGTCGACCGGCTCGGCGAGCCGGCGCATGTGGTTGGCCGTGCAGGCGTAGCGCGCCTTCCCGTCTCCGCGCTGCCCACCGGACCGTACTCGTTCGCCACAGTCGCAGCGGTAAAGGAACGAGCCAACGAGCTTCAGCGAGGTCCCCCAGTGGGTCCGCCGCGACGGGTCGCCCAGCAGCGCGACGAGGGCCTCCCAGCTGTCCCGATCCACGATCGGGTCCCAGACTGCGGGACCGATGGTGCGCGACCGGTTCCCGGCGAGCCCGGCGTTGCGGGGACGCAGGAGCATCTGCCGGGCCTTGCTCCCATCCCACTGCGTGCCCGTGGCCGTCGTGAGCCCGGCCCGATTCCACTCGGATACGACTGAGCGCACGGACTCTCCGGCGAGGATCCGGCGTGTGGCGTCGGCGATGGCGTCCGCCTCGGCGGTGACGCGGTCCGCGAGCTGGCCCAGTCGGTCGACCGTGGGCACTGTGTCGCCGTACAACGCAGCGGCACGATCGCACATCGCCTGCAGCTGCTCGACCGTGGGGCGCAGCGTGACGCCGTCAGGGGCGAACCCGAACGGGCGCCGCCCACCGATCCAACGGCCTTGAGCCTGGGCCTGCTGTTTTTGCCGGCGCACGCGTTCGCCCTTCTGTTCTGATTCATGCCGTGCCACCGCGCCGGTGATCCTTGCGTTCATGCGTCCGTTCGCGGTGCTCAGGTCGAGGTGGCCGGCCCGCACGGTCTGGGTGGGGACACTCCGTCCGTCACAGACGGCGATGTAGCGCTCCAGCTCGACGGGGGAGCGGTGGAGCCTGTCGGCGTGCCAGGTGATAACGGCAGTCAGGTAGCCAGCCTCGATGTCGCCGAGGAGGCGTTCGTAATGGGGCCGTCGCTTGCCGCTATACGCGGAGAGGTCATTGTCCGCGTAGGTGTCGACAACGACCCAACCAAGCCGGTCTGCCAGCTCGCGGCAGTCCTGCTCCTGCCGCTCAATGCCCAGGCCTGCGCCGATGCGGTCGCGGCTGATCCTGCAGTAGATGCCCGCCCTGTAGGTCACAGAAAGATGCTACAGCGATGCTTGGTGCACACGAAGCACACGTGGTAATAACTCGGAGAGTCTGGGCCGCGCACATCGTCTAGTGTGACTGATTCCCCGCCCCGCTCGGACGCCCGGTGCGGCTAACTTGCGAGCGAGGGACGCGCGGCGTAGTGTCGATGTTACCGAGAGCATTCCGAGTATCGGCAGTCTAGCCGGTGACGTTCTCGGTGAATCCGAGGCCGGTCGGTTTTTTCGATCGGGGACGGGAAAACCGACATGACGTCGGGACTGTGTGGTAAGCCTGCGACTAGTCACGTCAGCGGGGCCTGGTACTAGCGCAGCTCGCGCACGCTGTCCGCCGAAACGCCGACGCTGCCCCCTGACCGGGTCGGCCCGCTGACCGGTTCGGATAGCCCCGAACTATGACTCTGCGTGAGGGGCTCCTGCAACTGCGCGTGGATTCAATAGTTCACATGATTACAGTATTTCCACGAATTTCCACGAATAAGAAGATTGTCTCATGGCGGAAAAGGAATGGGTGGCGACGCATTGAGTGCGCGGGGTTGGGGTTGCTGGCGGCGGAGCTTGATACCAGGATCCAACCCTCTTGATCGCCGAAACCGCGCAAGCCGGTGTCCCCCCGGCTTCGGCGTGACACCGGAGGTGCACAGGTATCCATGTGACCCTCGGGGAGCGCGCTGGAAGGTACACAGGCATCCATGTGACCCTTGAGGGGTGACGACGCACGAGGGCGTGGTGTTGGGGTTGCTGGCGGCGGAGTTTGTGGGGCTGCTGGGGGCGCATGCTGTGATCACTGACCGGCAGCGGTTGCGGACCTACGAGTGTGACGGGCTGGCGCAGTACCGGGTGGTGCCGGGGCTGGTGGTGTTGCCGGAGTCCGCCGAGCAGATCGCCGTGGTGGTCCGGGCCTGCGCCGCCGCGGGAGTGCCGTTCGTGGCTCGTGGCTCGGGTACCGGGCTGTCCGGCGGCGCCCTGCCGCATGCCGAGGGGGTGCTCATCGTGACCTCCCGGATGCGCCGGATCCTGGAGGTCGACCCCGCCAACGAGCGCGCGATCGTCGAGCCCGGGGTGATCAACTTGGACGTGACGAAGGCCGCCGCGCCGTCGGGCTGGTACTTCGCGCCCGACCCGTCCAGCCAGCAGATCTGCTCGGTGGGCGGCAACGTCGCGGAGAACTCCGGCGGGGCGCACTGCCTCAAGTACGGGTTCACCACCCACCACGTGCTCGGGCTCGAGGTCGTCACCCCGGACGGCGAGCTGGTGTGGCTGGGCGGGCACACCCGTGAGGCGCCCGGCTACGACCTGCTCGGCGCGTTCGTCGGCAGCGAGGGCACCCTCGGGATCGCCACCAAGATCGTGGTGCGGCTGCTGCGGGCGCCGGAGTCGGTGCGCTGCCTGCTCGCCGCCTTCCCCGGGGTGGACGAGGCGGGCGCGGCGGTGTCGGCGATCATCGCCGACGGCGTCACCCCGGCGGCCATCGAGATGATGGACGCGCTGGCGATCGAGGCCGCCGAGGCTGCGGTGGCCTGCGGTTACCCCGAGAGAGCCGGTGCGGTGCTGATCGTGGAATTGGACGGCCCGGCCGCCGAGGTGGAGCACACCTTCACCGCGGTGCACCGGCACTGCACCGATGCGGGCGCCTCCGAGATCCGGGTGGCCCGGGACACGGCCGAGCGCGCGCTGTTCTGGAAGGGTCGCAAGTCCGCGTTCGCCGCCGTGGGCCGGATCAGCCCCGACTACATCGTGCAGGACGGGGTGATTCCCCGCACCGCGCTGCCCGAGGTGCTGCGCCGCATCGCCGAGCTCTCAGCCGGCACCGGAGTGCGGGTCGCCAACGTGTTCCACGCCGGCGATGGCAACCTGCACCCGCTGGTGCTGTTCGACGAGGCCAAACCCGGCGAAGCGCAGGCCGCTGAGGAGCTCTCCGGCGCGATCCTCGACCTGTGCATCGCCCACGGCGGCTCGATCACCGGTGAGCACGGCGTGGGGACGGACAAGATGCGGCACATGCCGCGGATGTTCACCGCCGAGGACCTGGACACCATGCAGCGGCTGCGCTGCGCCTTCGATCCCGCCGGGGTGTGCAACCCTGGCAAGGTGTTCCCCACGCCCCGGTTGTGCGGTGAGGTGCCAGGCAAGCACAAGGGTGTGCACCCGCTGCAGGCCGCCGGCCTGGCCGAGCAGTTCTGATGGCCACCTCCACCCTCGGCGGGTTGCGGGCGGCCTGCGGCGAGGTGACCGAGGCGGGTGCTGAGGACACCGTGGACGGAGTGCCGGCGCGCTGGGTGGCGCGGCCGGGCAACACCGAAGAGGTCGCGGCGGTGCTGCGCGCGGCGGCTGAGCTGGGGCTGCGGGTGGTTGCCCGAGGCACCGGCACCCGGCTGGGTTGGGGCGTCCCGCCCACCGCCCTGGACCTGATCGTGGATACCAGCCGGATGGGCGCGGTGCTCGCGCATGCCGCTGGCGACCTGGTCGTCACCGTGCAGGCCGGGCTGCCGCTGGTCCAGCTCCAAGCCGCGCTGGCCCCACACCGGCAGCGACTGGCCCTGGACAGCGATGACTCGCTGGGGGGCGGCCCGATCGTCGGAGACACTCGTGGGGGCACTGTTGGGGGCACGATCGCCACCGCAGCGGCGGGCCCGCTTCGTTACCGGTACGGCTCGGTGCGCGACCTGCTCATCGGCATCACCGTGGTCCTCGCCGATGGCACCGTCGCCCACTCGGGGGGCCGGGTGGTGAAAAACGTCGCCGGTTACGACCTGGGCAAGCTCTACACGGGCTCGCTGGGCACCCTGGGTGTGATCACCGAGGCGGTGTTCCGGCTGCATCCGCTGCCCGAGACGAGCCGGTGGATCACCGTGCCGGCCGCCGATGCCGAGCGCGCCGCGGCCGCCATCGCCGCGGTTCGCGGGGCACAGTTCGACCCGGTGGCCCTCGAAGTGGACCGCCCAGCCCCGGGCGCTCCGGTGACCGTCGGGGTCGCCGTGGAGGGTGTCCGCGAGGGCATCGGTGCCCGCGCTGACGCCGTGGCGGACACCATGAGCGCCGCCGCAGGGGCCGGCGCCGCGGTGACTGAGCAACCACCGGACTGGTGGGGTCGGCCCCCGCACCCGCCGCGGGGACCCGCCGCGGTGGTCACCTGCGAGCCGACTGGGCTGGCCGAGCTGCTCGCCACCGCCCCTGGCGCGCTGCGTGGCTCGGCCGGGGCCGGGGTGCTCACCGCCGGTCTGGACGACGATGACCGGCTGGGTGCCGAGCTGGCCCGGTTGCGCGAGATCGCCACCCGGCACGGCGGCACGGCGGTACTGCGCTGTGCGCCCCCGCACCGCAGAGCCGGCCTCGATGTGTGGGGACCGGTGCCCGCGCTGGCGTTGATGCGCCGGCTCAAGGACCAGTTCGACCCGGAGCACCGGCTGTCACCGGGCCGGTTCGTGGGAGGGATCTGATGAACGCAGGTGCTTTCGATGATCACCATCCGCCGTCGCCCGAGCTGATCAAGGACTGCGTGCACTGTGGGTTCTGCCTGCCGTCCTGCCCCACCTACGTGCTGTGGGGCCAGGAGATGGACTCGCCGCGGGGACGCATCCACCTGATGAAGGCGGGGCTAGAGGGTGAGCCCCTGTCCGCGTCGATGGTGAGCCACTTCGACGCCTGCCTCGGGTGCATGGCCTGCGTGACGGCCTGCCCGTCGGGCGTGCGGTACGGGACGCTGATCGCTGACACCCGCGCGCAGGTGCAGCGCCGCTACGAGCGGCCCCGCCGGGAGCGGTGGCTGCGCGAGGTGATCTTCTGGGTGTTCCCCTACCCGAAGCGGTTGCGGGCGTTGCGCGGGCCGCTGGCGCTTTACCAGCGCAGTGGGCTGGACCGGTGGCTGCGGCGGACCGGGCTGCTGGACCGCTTGCCCCCAACCCTGCGAGTGCTGGAGTCGCTGGCCCCGAAGCTGGCCCCGCGCCGGGCGCTGCCAGAACGGGTACCTGCCTTAGGGCAGCGCCGCGCGGTGGTCGGGATGCTCACCGGCTGCGTGCAGGACACGTTGTTCCCCGAGGTCAACGCCGCCACCGCGCGGGTGCTCGCCGCTGAGGGCTGCGATGTCGTGATCCCCCGAGGGCAGGGCTGTTGTGGGGCGCTGTCGCAGCACATGGGCCGCGAGGATGAGGCGGCGTCCTTCGCCCGGGCGTTGATCGAGCGGTTCGAGGCCGCTGGGGTGGATCATGTGGTGGTCAACGCCGCCGGCTGCGGTTCGGCGATGAAGGACTACGCGCACCTGCTGCGCGACGATCCCGACTACGCCGCCCGCGCGCGGGCTTTCGTCGAGCGCACCCGTGACGTCTCCGAACTGCTCGTCGAGCTCGGCCCGGTCGCGCCGCGGCACCCGCTGGATATCACGATCGCCTACCACGACGCCTGTCATCTCGGGCACGCCCAAGGCATCCGGTCCCAGCCCCGGGAGCTGTTGCGGGCCATCCCCGGTCTGACGTTGACCGAGATCGCCGAGGCTGACCTGTGCTGCGGCTCGGCGGGGATCTACAACCTGCTGAACCCCGAGCCGGCCACCGAGCTGGGGGACCGCAAAGCCCGCAACGTGCTCGCCACCGGGGCGTCAGTGCTGGTCACCGCCAATCCGGGATGCCTGATGCAGATCGCGGCCAGCGCCCGGCGGCTCGGTGGCCAGCTCAGGCTGGCCCACACCGTCACCGTGCTGGACGCCTCAATTCGCGGCGTGGCGCTGAGAGGATCGTGAGTGGTGGTTTGTGCGGAGAAAGCGCGGCACCGGTTGGTGGCCGGTGCCGCGCTGGGGTGCTCCGTCGCTTCAGACTCTGATCGTCGTACCGTCGAAGCGAGTCACGGAAAAGCCGCCGTACGGCTCGTTGAACAATTCGCCCAACTCTTCGAGCATCGCGATCGCGACCTCTTCGCCGAGTCTGTTCGCCGCGCTCGCGTCCGTGCGCCAGTGCACGCCCGCGATGTTGCGGGCTTGCGAGATGTTCGACGCGAGCTTGTTGAGCTCGCCACCGACCGTAAGCGGCTCCTCACCTTTCGGGGCAACGTAGGGAATCAGATTCTCCGGCTTGCCCGGTTCGGGCACCATCGGATTTTCGATGATCGCGGACTCGTCGAAGAACCACTTCAACATCGTCACGCACGCGCCCGCCACGGTCGCGTGGCCCGAGCCGTACGCGGTGTGCAGGGGAGAGCCCTCGGGAAACGCCACGGGCAGCAGGTGGCTGCCGAACTTCGCGGAGATCGCACCCAACACTGTCGACTTGAAGAGATCTGGATGGAACGGGTACGTAGCTCGCCCCAGATTCTGCACTTCGACGTGCCCACCGAATTCTTCCGGACGGAGCCGGCGGTGCACGAGCCACTTCTGGTACCATTGATGCTTGAGCGCGCGGGTCGCTGGCTCGCACACCAACGTCGCGATCGCTGGCCCCCCAAACGTGCCGAAACCGATGTCCGCGGGCGCGCCACTCATACCGATGGGCAGCGGCAGGCCGGTTCCGGTGTGGTCAATGAATTGACCGTAGGGATTCCCCGCATCTCCCAGATACGACGTACCGGCCCCGCCGAGCAGGTTCACACACGCGACGAAATACGCTTGGTACAAGAAATCCGTGTGGACGTACTGCGCGACCGCCCGACCGTTGTAGGCGTACACGCGCGGACCGGCCGCGATCGCCATCGACGCCGGGGGCTGACAGCCATTGATGACGCTCAGCCAGTCAGTGAAGGTGGTGTTGAAATCGATGCCCGCTGTATTGGTCAGGATCCTCGTGTCGATGCTCTGGGCGCCGAAATTGACTGGTTGCAAGAGAAACTGCGAGACGTAGGGACCGGTCGTACAGCCCGGGTACTCATCGCGGAACAGCGTCTGTGTCGTGACCTTCCCGCCGACCTTCGGCCCGCGAAAATCGCTGAGCTTCGAAAGATCCTCTGCTGCCGCTATGGCCACCGGGTTATTATCGTATTCGGCGAAGGGGACGTCGCGCAGTAGCGACATCCAGTACAGCTCGACCATCTCGCCCGCCTCTTGGGCACTGGCGAAGGCGGGCGCGGGCGGCTGTGTCAGCTGATGCGAATCGATCCCTTCGAGATCGTACGCGTATGCCGACTGTGGGTTGACGAAGCGCCTTTGCTTCGTCGGGTCGCCACAGCCGAGCGCGCCGTTGGACGCGAGCGCATCGAAATCGGTCGACCTGCCGCCACGAAGTGCCGCCAGCAGCTTAGCATAGGCCTCGGGGATTACTTCACCGGTGTTGGGATCGTGGGCCAGCCCCTTGGTCGAGCTCCCGATTTTGTTCGGGTACCGGTCCTCGTCGCCGTTGTTGGCATGAACCGGATTAGGCTTGAGGAACTGCTCCTCCGCCGCATCGACACGCACCTTGCGCGCGGTGATGCGACGCTTGATCGAATTCAGCATTCGAACTCCTCGCTCTGTAAGCATCCATTCATAGGTCCATGCCCGCCAGTCCCCCCGAACCAGCAGCCACTAGAAGGAGGCTGAGCAACGCCCGAAAAGTACGCCCCGCACTACTCCGATCGGGTGAACTTGCGTGTCTCATCATCATGGGCGTAGCCGAGATTGACACACGAACCTTCACCCTAGAAATTAACTCCCGTGTTCTTCCGGGTTCGTGGAATTATCTGAATATGGAGGCTGTGGATGCGTGAGCGGAGAGTCAGCGGCGCACTTGTCGCGGGGTTGCTGGGAGTGGGTCTTGTCAGCGGGGTCGCAGCGTGCGCGAAGGCCGCACCGCAGCTGCATCTGCCTGCTAAGACACCGGTGACCCAGGGCCACGGCGGCGCGGTGGTCTCAGACACCGCGGAGTCGACGCGGGCTGGTTTGGATGTGTTGCGCAGGGGCGGGACTGCCGCCGACGCCGCGGTTGCGGTGGCCTCGACACTGGGCGTGACCGACCCTTACGTCGCGGGCATCGGTGGGGGCGGTTACGTCGTCTACTACGACGCGAGCACTCACCGGGTGTCCACCATCGACGGTCGGGAAACCGCGCCGGCCGCCGACGGGCCGTCGATGTTCCTCGACCCTTCAACCGAAAAGCCCGAAAAGCCGCTGCCGTTCCCGGTCGCGGTAACCAGCGGGCTGTCCGTCGGTGTGCCTGGCACGCTGGCCACCTGGCAGCGCGCGCTGCAGCGGTGGGGTCGTTTCGGACTCGCCGAGGACTTGCGGCCGGCCGAGCAGGTCGCCGAGCGCGGCTTCGTGGTCGACGCGACGTTCCGGGAGCAGACCAGGCAGAACGCCCAGCGCTTCGCCGAGTTCGGCTCGACGGCGACACTGTTCCTGCCGGGCGGCAGACCGCCCGCGGTGGGCGCGACACTGCGCAATCCCGACCTCGCGAGAACCTACCGCGAGATTGGCGAGCGCGGGATCAGCGCGTTCTACGGCGGTTCGATCGGCGCCGACCTGGTCACCGCCGTGCGGCACCCACCACTGGTAGCCGGTGCCACGCTGGTGGCCAGGTCCGGCCCGATGACGCTGCCGGACCTGAGCGCCTACCGCGCGCTGGACGCCGACCCGACGCACGTGAACTACCGCGGCCTGGACGTGTACGGCATGGCGGAGTCCTCCAGCGGGGGTATCACCGACGGCGAGGCGCTCAATATCCTGAGCAACTTTGACCTGTCCGCGATGAGCCGGGTGCAAGCGCTGCACCACTACCTGGAGGCCAGCCGGCTGGCGTTCGCCGACCGTAACCGCTACCTCGGCGACTCCCGTTACGTGGACGTACCGCAACGGCAACTGCTCTCGACGTCTTTCGGTCGCCAGCGCGCCTGCCTCATCGACCCGGCGAAGGCCAGCGCCGGCCCGGTCGCGCCGGGCGACCCGGTCGCCGAATCGCGCGCGTGCACGCCGGTCGGCGCGGCCGCCGCGGCCCCGGAGGGGGAGCACCACACCAACCACTTCGTGGTCGCTGACGGTGCGGGCAACGTCGTGTCGTACACCAACACGCTCGAGGAGCTGGGCGGCAGCGGGATCGTGGTGCCCGGCCGCGGGTTCCTGCTCAACAACGAGCTGACCGACTTCAACTTCACACCCATGCAGGGCAGCGCGCCCGACCCCAATGTGCCGGCGGCCGGCAAGCGGCCGCGCTCCAGCATATCGCCGACCGTCGTGCTGAAGGACAACCGGCCGTTCCTCGCGGTCGGCTCCCCAGGGGGAGCCACGATCATCACCACGGTGCTGCAGATCCTGGTCAACCGGATCGACTTCGCCATGAACCTGCCGGACGCGATCGCCGCGCCCCGTGCTTCGCAGCGCGACACCGCGGCAACTCAAGCCGAGCCGGCGTTCATCGCGGCGTCCACCACACCTGGTTTGCAAGCGCTCGGGCACAAGTTTATGATCATCGACACCTCGCCGCTGGATCCCACGATCAAAATCAGCCCGGAAATCGGCGTGGCGTCGGGTCTGGAGTTCCTTCCCGACGGCACGGTGCTCGCCGCCGGAGAGCCGACCCGACGCGGTGGCAGCGCAGCCGGCGTCGTCTTCCCCACCCACTGACCCGGCAATGTGCGCGGGATAGACGAGAGAGGCCCGAACCGTGGCTGATGGCGCGCCGTCGCGGGTGCGCCCCGCGAACCGCACGGCGATCGGCGTCACCTGCGCGGTGCACCGAGGCCCGAGGGGTTTCGCGAACCTGGTGCTGGAGAAGCAGGACAGCGAGATCATCTTCGATCCACACGTCACCGGTGAGTGCGTCATCATCCTCGACGAGGACGCCGCGCGGGTGGTCCGTGACGCGTTGATCGAGTAGCTCGGATGAGCGAGGTGAGGGTTGCCCCCACGCCACCATCGGCAGGGTGAACGGGTAGCGACGGCATCCCCTGAAGGTGCACAAGCATCCATGAGACCCCGCACCGGCGGGTTGAAAAGGTGCACAAGCATCCATGAGACCGTGGGTGGCCTCTGGGGTGAGTGTGTCCGAGGGGGGACTTGAACCCCCACCCCCTTAACGGGGACTAGCACCTCAAGCTAGCGCGTCTGCCATTCCGCCACTCGGACATTCCAACACCGGGGACATCACTTCTCGCGCACCAGTGTGGTGGTGCGCGAGAAGTGAGGGTAGCTGATCGCCCCTCGGCGTCCCAATCCGGCGCGGACATCGTGACTTCGCCGGGTCAACGGTGGTACGAAGACTGGGTGGAGGCACCGTCGGGGAGCACTACCGCGCAAGACGAGGTCGTCGGCCTGGCCAGCGACCTGATCCGGATTGACAGCACCAACACCGGCGACCCGGACACCCTCGTCGGGGAGCGGGCCGCGGCGGAGTACGTCGCCGGCAAACTCGACGAGGTGGGCTTTGAGGTCACCTACCTCGAGTCCGGGGCGCCCGGGCGGGGCAATGTGATCGCCCGGCTGCCCGGTGCCGACCCGAAGCGTGGCGCGCTGCTGGTGCACGGCCACCTCGACGTGGTGCCCGCCGACGCCGCCGAGTGGTCGGTGCACCCGCTCTCCGGCGCGGTGCAGGACGGCTACCTGTGGGGACGCGGCGCGGTCGACATGAAGGACATGGTCGCGATGACCATCGCCGTCGCCCGGCAGTTCCGGCGCGAGGGCGTCATCCCGCCGCGGGACCTGGTCTTCGCCTTCCTGGCCGATGAGGAGGCCGGCGGCTTGCTCGGCTCGCACTGGCTGGTCGAGCACCGGCCGGAGCTGTTTGAGGGCTGCACCGAGGCGGTCGGGGAAGTGGGCGGGTTCTCGCTGACGGTGCGTGAGGGACGCCGGTTGTACCTGATCGAGACCGCCGAGAAGGGCATCGCCTGGATGCGGTTGCGGGTCCGGGGCCGGGCCGGGCACGGCTCGATGCTGTCCGATGACAACGCGGTGACGGCACTGTGCGAGGCGGTGGCCCGGTTGGGCAACCACCGCTTCCCCTTGGTGCTGACCGACGTGGTGCGCGAGTTCCTGACCGCCCTCGGCGAGGAGACCGGGCTGGACTTCTCCGGCGATGACCTCGATGGTGTGGTCGCCAAGCTCGGCGGGTTGGCCCGGATCATCGGCGCGACGCTGCGCGACACCGCAAACCCGACGATGCTCGACGCCGGGTACAAGGCCAACGTCATCCCCTCCACGGCGGAGGCGGTGGTGGACTGCCGGGTGCTGCCCGGTCGCCAGGCGGCCTTCGAGCGAGAGGTCGACGAGCTGCTCGGCCCCGAGGTCACCCGCGAATGGGTGGTCAACCTGCCGGCGGTGCAGACCACCTTCGACGGTGACCTGGTGGGCGCGATGGACGCCGCGATCCAGCGGGAGGATCCCGGCGCCCGGACCGTCCCCTACATGCTCTCCGGCGCCACCGACGCCAAGGCGTTCAGCCGGCTGGGAATGCGCTGCTTCGGGTTCGCGCCGTTGCGGCTGCCGCCCGATCTGGATTTCGCCGCGCTGTTCCACGGTGTCGATGAGCGGGTGCCCATCGACGGGCTGATCTTCGGTACTCGCGTCCTCGAGTGGTTCCTCCGGAGCTGTTGATTCTGCTAACGTCTCGGGCGTAGCAGTCTTGGTTCCAGCATTGCGGGCCGTACAGGCGGCCCGAGAAGGAGATGGAAGATGGCGACCGGCACGGTTAAGTGGTTCAACGCGGAGAAGGGGTACGGCTTCATCACCCAAGATGGTGGCGGTCCCGACGTCTTCGCTCACTTCTCGGCGATTGAAGCGACCGGCTACCGCTCGCTGGACGAGGGCCAGCAGGTGGAGTTCGAGATCACCCAGGGGCCCAAGGGGCCGCAGGCCGACAAGATCAGAGTGAACAGCAGTCGCACCTGAGCCCGCTCGCGGGGGCGTCACCTGCGGCCCTCGCCGAACCGGACTCACCAGTAGGGTTCACACCAGCGGGTGCGGGCCCTACTCCATATAGCGGCAGGGTCTACAACGACAACTGCGGCTGCGCCACTGCGGTGCGCTGCCTGCGCAGCATTATGCTGCGCGTTCCATCGGAGTACATCCGCACTCGGGACAGTTCCCAGCCGGCGAATTCGGCTTGCACAGCGAGTTGGGTCGCCGCGGTCCACCGGGACACCTCCGGCGGCAACCGCAGCGGCTGATATTCCCAGTCCTGATATTCCCAGTCCTGGTAATTACAGTCGAGGCCATCACCGTCAACCGTTTCGATCATTGCCGCACCACCCTTTCGGGATTGATCACCTGCAGTCCCGCTCCGGACGCGGAGGCGACCAGGACCCGGCCGCTGACCGGGTCGACCGCCACCGAATTAGGTTCATGCACGGTGCGGAACCGGTACATGATCACCGGCTCGCCCGCCGCCACGTCGAGTCCGACCACCTCATCGCGAGCGGTCAGCGTGACCCACGCGAGATCCCGCCGCCCGTCGTAGGCCAGCGCCCAGGGCGCCCCCGGCAGCGGGAAACGCTGCCGCAGCACCGGTGGGTCACCCGCGAATGCCAGCAGCTCGCCGTCGCGGGTGTCGGTCACCAGCATCCGGGCGAACCGGTCGGCCACCGCGTTGGCGGCCCCGTTGCCCGCGCGCAGCGCAGGGCTGATTACCCCGGAGGACACGTCCACCACGCTCACCGCGCTGCGCCCGCGATCAAGCACCCAGATCTTGTTGCCGCTAGGAGCTCCAGCGGGCACCAGGCGGGTGGCCTCGCTGAACCCCGGGATGCTCACGGGGCTGCGTCCGCCGCCAAGCACGGCCAGCCGGTCGCCCAGCGCGACCACGGTCAGGCCACCCGCCGCGCCCGTCCCACCCACCTCGACCACCCCGCGCGCCGGGCCCGCGAGGTCCGTCCGGCTCAGCACCCCGCTCTGAAGCGGGACCCGGATCAGGCATCCGGGCGTGGCGACCGGCACCAGCAGCGGGCCGCCCGCCGCGGCGGGCACGAGATCCGCGGCCGGGCCGGGCAGCGGCACCTCCCGTGGCGGCACCTCCCGTGGCGGCGCGGTGTCGTCCAGGGTCCGCAGCACCAGCCGCGGCGGGTCGGCCAGCGCCACCACCACCGTCCCGGTGCCGGGGTCGACCACGACCGCGGTGGCGGGCGCCCCGAGTGGCACGACGGTCCCTGCGGGGGGTGGCCCACCCAGCGGAGCCGAGGCCGGCGTGGCGGGCGGGACGGCGGGTCCGGTGTCGGAAACCCCCGTGGCGCATCCGGCCAACAGCCCGGCGACGAGCAACGCAGCGGGTAGCGCCGCGCGCGGGGCACTGAGCACACCGACCTCCATGCCGGTAGGGGGCGAGCTGTGGAGTCAAGCATTCCTGACAAGACACCCCCGCGTCATCCCCAGGTAGCGGGTTGTTCGCGTTCCAGTGCTCAATAAGCCTCACAACGAGTGACAGCGGGGCTCACGTTGGTACTTGCGGTAGCGATAGTCTTATACACTGTGACCTTCCCCATAGGGACTTCCCCCACTGGGACTCCCACAGTCGACATCGTGCTGCCCTGCCTGGATGAAGCCGAAGCGCTGCCGGGTGTGCTGGCCGCGATGCCGGCTGGCTACCGGGTGCTCGTCGTCGACAACGGCAGCACCGATGACACCGTCGCGGTCGCGCTCGCGGGTGGCGCGACCGTGGTGGCCGAGCCGCGGCGCGGCTACGGGGCTGCGGTGCACGCTGGGTTGCTCGCCGCGACCGCCGAGCTCGTCGGTGTGCTGGACGCCGACGGGTCCCTGTCGCCCCAGGCGCTGCCCGAGCTGGTCGCCGCGGTCGTCGGCGGCGCCGACCTCGCCGTCGGGCGCCGGATACCCCAAGCTGGCGCGTGGCCGTGGCACGCCCGGGCCGGTAACACCGTGCTGGCCGCGCTGCTGCGGGAGCGCGGGTTGCCGGTGCACGACATCGCGCCGATCCGGGTCGTCCGCCGGCAAGCGCTGCTCGACCTCGGTGTCACCGACCGGGGCTTCGGCTACCCGTTCGAGCTGCTGCTGCGGGCCGGTGCGGCTGGTTGGCGGGTGCACGAGCTCGACGTGGAGTACCGGCCGAGGGCCGGTGGGCGCTCCAAGGTGTCCGGCTCGATCCGGGGCACGGCCCGGGCCGTACGGGACATGACCGCCGCGCTGGGCCGGGTCAGCGCTGGGCCGGGTTAGTGTCGAGGTGCTCAGCGCTGGGGTGACTCAGCCGAGCCGGCGTTCCGGATAGCCCAGCTCGATCGCGCTGACGTCATCTAGCGCGGCCCGGATCGCGGGAGCCAGCTCCACCTCCTCGGCGGCCAGTGAGCCGGCCAGTTGGGTGGCGTCCCGGGCGCCGACGACCGGGGCGACCACTCCTGGGCGGTCCCGGACCCAGGCCAGGGCCACTTCCAGCGGGGAAACGCCCAACCCGTCGGCGGCGGTGACCACGGCCTGCACGATCCGGTTCGACCGGTCGGTGCGGTGGTGCTCCACGTACCGCGCGTAGTGCGGCGAGGCCGCCCGGGAGCCAGCCGGGGTGGCGTTGCGGTACTTGCCGGTGAGCACCCCGCGGGCCAGCGGCGCCCAGGGCAGCAGGCCCACCCCGTGGTAGGCCGCCGCCGGGCCCAGCTCGCGTTCCACCCCCCGCTCCAGCAACGAGTACTCCACTTGGCTGGACACCAGCGGCACGTCGGAGAGGGCCTTGGCGGTGGCCAGCTGCCAGCCGGTGTAGTTGGACACCCCGACGTAGCGCACCTTGCCCGAGCGCACCGCGTCGGCCACCGCGGCCAGCGTCTCCTCCAGCGGCACGGCCGGATCCCAGGCGTGCAGCTGCCACAGGTCGATGTGGTCGGTGCGCAACCGGCGCAGCGAGTTCTCCAACGCCGTGAGCAGCGCGCCCCGGGACGCGCCGCCGCCGAAGGGCCCGTCGTCGCGGTGCGCCACCGCCTTGGTGGCGAGCACCACTTCGTCCCGGGGGATGACCTCGGCCAGCAGCTCGCCCAGGATCCGCTCCGACTCACCCTCGTTGTACACGTCCGCAGTGTCCACCAGGGTCCCGCCGGCATCGATGAAGGCGACCAGCTGGGTGGCGGCCTCCTCGGCGTCGGTGTCCCGACCCCAGGTCATGGTGCCCAGCGCCAGCCGAGACACCCGCAGTCCGCTGCGGCCGAGATAGCGCTGTTGCACGGCGTGCACGCTAGTGGGTGCGTAGCTGGCGAGTGCGTAGGGTAGCGGTCGTGGGCACCGTGATCCTGTTGCGCCATGGCCGGTCCACGGCGAACACCGCGGGGGTGCTGGCCGGGCGCACGCCGGGCGTGGGCCTCGACGAGGACGGTCAGGCGCAGGCGCGGGCGGTGGTGCAACGCCTGGCGCTGGTGCCGCTGGCGGCGGTGGTGAGCTCCCCGCTGCAACGCTGCCGGGACACCGTGGCCCCCCTGGCGGCGGCCCGCGCGCTTGAGGTGAACCTTGATGAGCGGCTCGTGGAGGTGGACTACGGCGAGTGGACCGGGCGGGAGCTGCGCACGCTGGGCAAGGAGCCACTGTGGAAGGTGGTGCAGGCGCACCCCTGCGCCGCGGTGTTCCCCGGCGGTGAGGGTCTGGCCGCGATGGCTGCCCGGGCGGTGGCCGCGGTGCGGGAGTGGGACGCGAAGCTGGTCGCCGAGCACGGTCCGCAGGCGCTGTGGCTGGTCTGCACCCACGGCGACGTCATCAAAGCGGTGCTCGCCGATGCGCTGGGCGTGCACCTGGACGGTTTCCAGCGCATCGTCGCCCACCCCGGCTCGGTCAGCGTCGTCACCTACACCGAGACCCGGCCGTTCGTGCAGCGGATCAACGACTGTGGTGACGACCTGCGCTCGCTCGTCCCCCCCAAGCGCCGACGCCGACGCCGACCCTCCTCGGACGCCACGCCCGGGGGGTCCACCGGCACCAGCTGAGACGTGGGCCAGGTCGCGGTCGGGGGAGTGGGGGTGCTCCAAGGTCGGGTGCTCTAAGGTCAACGGTGTCATGTCGCGCGTCATCCACGTCTTCCGCACCCCCGCGCGGTTCGTCGCGGGCACCGTCGGCGAACCCGGCGACCGCACCTTCTACCTGCAAGCTGTGGACGAGACCAAAGTGGTCAGCGTGCAGCTGGAGAAGGAACAAGTCACCGTGCTCGCCGAGCGCCTGTCCACCCTGCTCGAGGAGGTCGTCCGGCGATTGGGTGTAGCGGTCCCCGCCGAGCCCGAAGAGTCCGAGGTGGACACCGAGCCGCTGCGCGCGCCCATCGAGCAGGAGTTCCGGGTGGGCACCATGGGGCTGGGCTGGGACGTCGAGTCGCGGTGCATCGTCGTTGAGCTGCTGGCCGTGAGCGAGCAGGATGTGGACGAGTCCATGGTGCTCGACGACGCCGAGGACGGCCCCGACGCGGTGCGGGTGTTCCTGTCCCTTGAGCAGGCCCGGGCGTTCACGGTGCGCGCCGCGCGGGTGCTCTCCGCCGGGCGCAAGCCCTGCCCGCTGTGTACAGAGCCCTTGGACCCCAAAGGGCACATCTGCCCGCGGCAGAACGGCTACCGTCGCCAGTTCGAGGCCTGAGCGGTCAGCGGTGCTGCCTACCGATCCGGCGGCGCTGCCGTTGCTGCACCACGGGCACATCGAGCTGACCGGCCGGATCATTGAGGCATCCAACGCCACTCTGCTGGGCACGGTGGCGTGCGATGGGGTCAGCGCTGCCTGTGTTTACAAGCCGATCATGGGGGAGCGCCCGCTGTGGGACTTCCCGGATGGCACCCTGGCCGGCCGTGAGGTGGCCAGCTGGCTGATTTCCGAAGCCATCGGTTGGTCCCTGGTCCCGCCCACGGTGCTGCGTTCGGGGCCGCTGGGCCCCGGCATGGTGCAGCTGTGGATTGACACCGCCGCGCAGGCCGGGCTGGTGGACGTGGTCGCCCTGGACGCGGTGCCGAGCGGCTGGCGCACGGTGCTGCGGGCGCAGGACCGCTACGGCGACCCGGCGCTGCTGGTGCACGCCGACACCGAGGGACTGCGCCGGCTGGCCGTGCTGGACGTGCTGCTCAACAACGCCGACCGCAAGGGCGGGCACGTCCTGGCCGGGTCGGGCGGTGCGGTGTACGGCGTGGACCACGGGATCTGCCTGCACCGGGAAGACAAACTGCGCACCGTGCTGTGGGGGTTCCTGGGCCAGCCGTTGCCGGTGGCGACGCTGGAGGTGCTGCGCCGAGTGCGCTCCTCTCTTGAGGGTGCTCTGGGTGCCGAGCTCGCTGAGCACGTGACCCGGGCGGAGGTGCGGGCCGTGTTGACGCGGACTGATCAGCTACTGGCCGCCGGGACGTTCCCAGCACCGAATGGGAACTGGCCGGCTATCCCGTGGCCCGCGTTCTGACGCATTTACGCGCGGGTCGGGCTCGACACGGAGGTGGTCAGTCGGCGAACAGATCCTGGATCGAGTCGGCGGTGGCCGCTCGGTGAACCCAGATGTCGAGCTGGTCCAGGTCACCGCATTGGGTGATCCGGATGTGGGCATCGGCGGGGACGTCGACACCGCGGGCGCCTAGCACCCCCAGCACCGCGTCGGCCCGGCCTTCCGCCTCGCCTTCCGCCTTGCCTTGAAAGAAGTAGCGGCGTGCGAAGTCGCTTTGGTACTCATGGGCTTGCGCGGTCATCAGCGTCTCCAGGTAGCTTCGCGCCGCCAGCGGCAGCGCAGCGAGTACGACATCAAGGTACAGGCTCGCGCGCTGCTCATCGACGCCCGCGAGCGCGGCCAGCAAAGCGTCCAGCACCTTGCTGTGGGCCGGGTTGGCGCCGTGCGCCATCGCCGAGAGCACCGCCCACTCGGGCTCAGCGCCGGCCGGGTCGACATCCGTGACCACCGGCACCCGGTCGGGACCTATCACCAGCGGAGTCACCGATGCACCGGGATACCCGAGCTC
>JBDTAX010000135.1:0-10767 GCA_039924425.1 Pseudonocardiaceae bacterium | reverse complement strand
TCGTAGCCGTCCCACCAGCCCTTCTGCCAGACGTCTTCGGACAGCCGGAGCAGGCCGTCGCGCTTGCGGCGGTCGGCCACGCCGTACAGGTCGAGCAGCGCCATCAGGTCCGGGCGGCGGATCGGGTACTCGCCGGACTCGAACCGGCTCACTGTGGAGGCGTTGCGCTGCAGGAAGTCGGCCGCGCGCGCCAGCGTCATCCCGTTCGCGTCGCGCAGTTCCCGCAGGCTCTGGCCCAACCACTGCGCCCGCAGCGTCGGCCTGGTATCACTTGGCATCTCGCCATCATGCCCTACCTTTCAAGCCGTGTCACACAATTTTGTATGTCGCCAATCCATGTGTCATGCTCCTCACTCACGATCGCCATGCATCGGGCATGGCGACTGAGCGCACCGGGAGCGTTCACATGACTGGCGGTTTGCGCGCGTTGGTCTCCGCGGCTATCGAGATCGACGACACCACGAGGATCAGCTATCAGGCGTTCAGAAGTGGCCACGTCGAGTTCTCGATCGGCAACGGTGAGTTCGACCTGTTCACCACCGAAGGTGGCTTGAGTCACCTCGTCGAACACGCCCAGGAGGCTCTCCGTGACGTCCGGATCGCGATCGCCCGCAACGACGACGGGGACTGCTCCCCAGAGTGACAGTCACCCTGGTGTCGTCTGCCAGGCTTGTCGGATGGCGATTGAGGTGCGCACGATCACCGACGGGGAAGTGCCGGCGTGGTGTGCAGGCTTGTTTACCGGGTTCCTCAACCCGGTGGGTGATGTGGACGTCGAGGCCCACCGCCGTGTCCTGTTTCTCGACCGCACCTGGGGTGGTTTCGAGGGGAACACAGTGGTGGCGACCCTGTGCAGCTTCCGATCCCAGCTGACGGTGCCGGGTGGTGGCGCACTGGAGGCGTCGGCGGTGACCGCCGTGACCACTACCTCGACGCACCGGCGGCGGGGTCTGGCTTCGCGGCTGGTGGCGGGAGAGCTGGCCGCGTCCCTGGAGCGGGGTGAGCAGGTGAGCATCTTGATCGCGGCCGAGTGGGGAATCTATGGTCGATTCGGCTATGGCGCCGCGACCGAACACCAGACCTGGACGGTGGACGCGCTGGCCGCCCGGCTTCGGCACCGTCCGCACGGGACGGTGGAGTACGTCGATCGGGACACCGCCCGCGCACTCGCCCCGGAGGTCTATGAGCGCCATCGGCGCCAGCGTCCTGGTGAGATCTCCCGGTCGGACCTCCGTTGGGACATGATCTTCGGGATCGTGCGTTTTCGGAGCTGTCCCGAGCCCAAGCCCAGCTTCTACGTCATCGCCCGTGACCCGGCTGGAGTGCCGACCGGCGTGGCGCGGTACCAGTATCACGAGAAGTGGGAGCTTCGCCAGCCCAGGGGCGAGGTCACCGTCCAGCTTTTCGTGACCGATGGTCCCGCCGCCGAGTCGCTGCTGTGGCAGCACCTGCTCGACCTGGACCTGACGACCAGCGTGCGGGTGGAGGACCGCCCGGCCGATGAGCTGGTGCCGTTGTTGCTGACTGACGCCCGGCACGCGCAACCGAGCGCCCGGGCCGACTTTCTGTGGCTCCGCCCGTTGGACGTCGCCGCCATGCTCTCCGCGCGGTCCTATCTGGTCCCCGGACAGCTCGTGCTCGAGGTGGTGGAAGTCGCCGGTCTGGCCGGCGGCCGCTTCGCGCTCGACGCAGGACCCGAGGGTGCCAGCTGCGTGCGGACCAGCGCTTCGGCTGACCTCACCCTGACTGCCGCCGCGCTCGGCTCGGTCTATCTGGGTGGCTACAGAGTGCGAGCGCTCGCCGCCGCGGACCTGATCGAGGAACACTCGACCGGCGCTGTGGCCAGAGCCGATGCCATGTTCCGTTCCCCCGTCACGCCATGGTGCAGCACCTGGTTCTGACCGCCGCCCGCCGGAGGGCCGCACCGCATGGCGTACCGCGGCTTCTGCCCGCAGAAGTCGTCGGTTCCAGTCCTCGCCGACGGCGCCGCGTCGTCGGGCTCTCGTCAGGCCAGCGGGGTAGTCTGCGTGCATGACTGAACTGGCCTCCACCGCAACCGTATCCCGATTGGACAGGAGCGGGCCAGCCGTCTGGAGTGCCCTTGACGGGGAGCACCGTGCCGCTTTCGAGGCCGAGTTCCGCGCCACTCTCGTCCGCGTTGCCGAGACGTTCGATGTTGACCGTCTCACCCAGGTGGTGCGTCGTTGGTGGCCTCGTGCGGTGCTTGATGCCAACCCTGACCCGATCGCCGAGCACATCGGACAGTGTCTCCTCAACGGTGACCAGTCAGTGCTCACCAAGACTGCGGCAGAACTACGCGCAGAGTTGCTTCGCCAGGGCGAATGCGTTACGAAGTGATCTTTGCCTCCTACGCGGAGGAACTCCGGGAGAGCCTCCCGCTGGGAGCGAAGCGCGCGCTGGCCGGCAAGGTTCGGCACCTCGCTCATAATCCCACCGAGGATGCGACCTACAGCGGTAAGACCGATCGGTGGACCAGTCATTTCGGAGACTGGGGCGTGATCGAATATACCGTGCACTCAGCTATGGTGCGGGTGGTTGTGCTCCGCCTCGCCTGGACTGATAGCTGATCAGAACCCATGCTTGAGCCGTTCCGCTGCTCGCGGTTACCATGAGGTCCCAATCAGTGGGGGTGACCTCAGGACATGCCGATCGAAGAAATTGGCGTCGCGGAAGCCAAGCTTGGGTTCGCTGAGCTTGCTGAGCGGGTCAGCCGTGGGGAGTCATTTGTGATCCCCAACAGAGGACGTCCGGCGGTGGCGCTGGTACGACCTCAGCGGGCCCGGCACCGTGACCACAAACCCGTCGGCTTTGCGGCCCTCGCCGGGGCACTGGCAGAATGGGACACGATCGATGAGGACATGGCACAGGTCGTCGCCACTCGGAAACAAGCGATCGACCGGATGGTTCTCCCACTACTGTGACCGGTTACTGCGAATGAGCTGACGGTCGTGACTGGCAATGTGCGTCATTTTGCCCACCGATCAAGCTCCGACATCGCCCACGGCGGGCGCGATCCACCGGGGAACACCGACCCCCGGAGCGAAAGCAGGCGCTGGCTGGTGGTCACGGCCTCGGTGTTGCCATAGCGTGTGGTTGTGCGGATCTTGCTGCTGTCCACCGCGGACACCGACCTGCTCGCCGCGCGGGCCTGTGGTGCTGGTTACCGGCTCGCGAACCCGGCGCGGACCGAGCCCGCTGAGCTGCCCGCGCTGCTGGATGGGGTGGACGTGGTGGTGCTCCGGTTGCTCGGCGGGCGGCGGGCCTGGGAACCAGGGCTTGCGGCGCTGCTGCGCACCGGGTTGCCGGTGGTGTGTCTGGGCGGGGAGGTGGTCCCGGACGCGGAGCTGATGGCGGCCTCCACGGTCCCGGCGGGGGTGGTGGCGGAAGCACTGCGCTACCTGGTAGCCGGTGGCCCGGCGAACCTGGCCGAGCTGGCCCGGTTCCTGTCCGACACGCTGCTGCTCACCGGGGAGGGCTTCGAGCCGCCGGCTCTCACCGCGGAGTACGGCGTGCACGACGCGCGTGAGCCCGACCTGGAACGCCCGACCGTCGGCATCGTGTTCTACCGGGCGCACGCGCTGGCCGGGAACACCGGTTTCGTCGACGTGCTGGCCGATGCGCTCCGCGCGGCCGGGGCGAACGCGCTGCCGGTGTTCTGCGGCTCACTGCGTGGGCTGGGTGAGGCCCAGGCGCGGGGGCTGCGCGCACTGCTGGGTCAGTGCGACGCGGTGGTCACCACGGTGCTCGCCGCGGGCGGCAGCGCCGGGGCGCAGGAGGAATCCTGGGACGCCGGAGCGCTGTGCGAGCTGGACGTCCCGGTGCTCCAAGGCCTGTGCCTGACTACCTCCCGGGCGAGCTGGCAGGCCAGTGTCGCGGCGCTGTCCCCGATGGACGCCGCGATGCAGGTTGCGATCCCGGAATTCGACGGACGGCTGGTGTCGGTGCCGTTCTCCTTCAAGGAGCCGGGCGCGGACGGGATCCCGGTCTATGTGGCCGACCCGGAACGGGCCGCCCGGGTGGCCGGAACCGCCGTGGCGCTGGCCCGGCTGCGTCACGTGCTGGCGCGCGACAAGCGGATTGCGATCGTGCTCTCGGCGTACCCGACCAAGCATGCCCGGATCGGTAACGCGGTCGGGCTGGACACCCCGGCCTCGGCCGTGGTGCTGCTGCGCGCGCTCGCCGATGCCGGCTACGACCTCGGCGACCTGGACGTCGAGGCGCTGGAGGGTGACGCGCTGATCCACCGGCTGATCGCCGCCGGGGGGCACGACGTGGAGTGGCTCACCGAGGAGCAGATGGCGGGCGCGGCGATCCGGGTGCCCACCGCGCGGTACGCCCAGTGGTTCGCCGCCCTGCCCGCGCCGCTGCGCGAGTCGGTCGTGGAGACCTGGGGCGAGCCGCCTGGGCAACTGTACGTGTCTGACGACAGGATTTACGTCGCTTCGCTGCGGTTTGGCAATGTGGTGCTGCTCATCCAGCCACCGCGGGGCTTCGGCGAGCACCCGGTGGCGATCTACCACGACCCCGAGCTGGCGCCCTCGCACCAGTACTTGGCCGCTTACCGGTGGCTGGAGTGCTCCTTCGGTGCGCACGCCCTGGTGCACCTGGGCAAGCACGGCACCCTGGAGTGGCTGCCCGGCAAGGGGCTGGGCCTAGCCGCGGCGGACGCCCCGGACGCGGTGCTCGGGAACCTGCCGCTGGTATACCCGTTCATCGTCAACGACCCCGGTGAGGGCACTCAAGCCAAGCGCCGGGCGCACGCCACCATCGTCGATCACCTGATCCCGCCGATGGCTCGGGCCGACAGTTACGGTGATCTTGCCCGCCTCGAGCAGCTGCTCGACGAGTACGCCACCGTGGCGGCGCTGGACCCGGACAAACTCCCCACGCTGCGCGGGCAGATCTGGACGTTGATCCAGAGCGCCCAGTTGCACCATGACCTGGGCGCCGACGCTGCCCCGGGTGCGGCCGAGTTCGACGAGTTCGTGCTGCACCTCGACGGGTACCTGTGCGAGATCAAGGACGTGCAGATCCGTGACGGGCTGCACGTGCTGGGCCGCGCGCCCGAGGGTGCGGAGCTGGTCAACGACGTGCTCGCGGTGCTGCGCGCCCGCCAGGTGTTCGGCGCCGGTACGGCGCTGCCCGGCTTGCGCGAGGCCATCGCCGAGCACATCGGCATCGCGGAGCGCATCGGCCCCGCGAAGCGCATCGGCCCCGCAGAGCGCATCAGCGCAGGCGAGCATGGGCCGCTCGCCGACGTCGACCGCCTGGAGGCGCTGGCCCGCGCGCTCGTGCTGGGTACCCAAGCGGCCGGGTGGGACCCGGCGAAGGTGCCCGCCGTGGTGGCTGAGGTGCTCGGGGAACCCGACGCCGGGGTGGTGGCGGTGCTGCGGTTCGGCTGCACCGAGCTGGTGCCGCGGCTGGCCGGCACCCCGGCGGAGATCACCAACGTGCTGCGCGCCCTGGAGGGCCGGTTCGTCGAACCCGGACCGTCCGGCTCACCCACCCGCGGCCTGGTGTCCGTGTTGCCCACCGGTCGCAACTTCTACTCCGTGGACCCCAAGGCCATCCCGTCGCGCAACGCCTTCGAGGTGGGCGCCGCGCTGGCCGACTCGTTGTTGGAACGTCACCGCGCCGACACCGGTACTTGGCCCGCCTCGGTGGGCCTCACCGTCTGGGGCACCAGCGCCATGCGCACCCAGGGCGACGACATCGCCGAGGTGCTGGCGCTGCTGGGCGTGCGCCCGACCTGGGACGACGCCTCCCGCCGAGTCACCGGCCTGGAGGTGGTCGGGCTCGAGGAGCTCGGCCGGCCCCGCATCGACGTGGTGCTGCGCATCTCCGGCTTCTTCCGGGACGCCTTCCCGCACGTGGTCGCGCTGCTGGACGACGCGATCGCCGCCGTCGCGAGGCTGGACGAGCCGGCGGAGCGGAACTTCCTCGCCGCGCACTACCGCGCCGACCTCGCCGCGCACGGCGACGACCGGCGGGCCCGCACCCGGATCTTCGGTTCCAAGCCCGGCGCGTACGGTGCCGGGCTGCTGCCGCTGATCGACAGCCGGCAGTGGCGCACCGACGCTGACCTCGCCGAGGTCTACGCCACCTGGGGCGGCTATGCCTACGGGCGGGGGCTCGACGGGCTCCCCGCGCGCGGGGACATGGAACACGCCTTCCGGCGCATCACGGTGGCCGCCAAGAACGTCGACACCCGCGAGCATGACATCGCCGATTCCGATGACTACTTCCAGTACCACGGCGGAATGGTCGCGATGGTACGCTCGCTGACGGGCAGCAACCCGGCGGCCTACGTCGGTGACTCGGCGGTGCCGCACGCGGTCAAGACCCGAACGCTGGCCGAGGAGACCCGCCGGGTGTTCCGCTCCCGGGTGGTCAACCCGCGGTGGATCGCCGCCATGCAGCGGCACGGTTATAAAGGCGCCTTCGAGCTGGCCGCCACTGTCGACTACCTGTTCGGTTTCGACGCCACAGCGGGAGTGGTCGAGGACTGGATGTACCACCAGCTCGCTGAGTCCTACATCTTCGATCCCGGAGTGCAACAGTTCCTACGCAAGTCCAACCCGTGGGCGCTGCGGGGGATGACCGAGCGGTTGCTCGAGGCCGCCGACCGGGGCCTGTGGGCCGAGCCCGACCCAGCGGACCTCGACGCGCTGCGAGGCATCTACCTCGACCTCGAAGGTGATCTTGAGGGCTGAGGCCCCTGTGAGTGGCGATGCGAGTTGGGACCCGCATCGCCACTCACAGGTCACTGACCATTGGCGCTGAAATGCATGAAATCCACTGGCCCCGGCCAGCGGCCGCCCCAGGTCCATCCCACCGACTCGAACGCGGTCACCGCAGGGTCGCCGTCGCGCACCATTCCGGGGCGCGCCCAGTCCCGGTTGAGGTAGGACGACGCCAGCTCGGGTATCACCAGGTCGTCTTTGACGTAGGGGTTGTCGAACGGGTTGAGGTCGATGGCTAACCCGTAGGCATGGGCTGACCAGCGCGTCTGGCCACGGGTCTGGCGGCAGACGAAGGCCTCGGTGTTGTTTCCGTCCCCGGTCGGGGGCAGGTTCAGCACGGCTTTTGGCGTGATCCGCATCTCCTCAAGGGGAAAGCCGACCGCGAACAGCCGCTTGAACACACCCACCACGGCCTGCGCGACGTCGGCGTTCACCAGCATCTCGCCGATGTGCGCGTGGCCATCGAAGCCGCGGAAGGACATGGTCAGGTAACGCAGCTGATCGGGTTGCACCGGACAGGTCGGTTGCCAGCTGCTGCGGGCCAGCACCCGAGGAGGCACCGGGCTGATTGTCGAGGTGAACGTGGTCGAGGTGGGTCGGGGCAGTTGATCGATCGCGGTGAGCCGCCGGTTCACCAGCGCCGGGGGTGTGGAGCGCACCACGCCGAACCCATCCGGACGCAATGGCAGCGGTGTGCCGCCCAGCACCCAGACAGGTACTGGACGGGGCACGGCGGGGATGATAAACCGCTGGGTGGTGGGAGGTCTGACCGGAGCCCGCGACGGCGCCGACACGCTCCGCTGGACAGTGGTGCCACAGCCGCCCAACAGGGCGCCCGCGAACAGCCAGACCAGGTACTTTCTCAAGACGAGCCGCCAGGGCCGATACGCCGCCACGGCGACACGATGCCAGACCTTCTGGTAGGCAGGAAACGTGGACCACACTGTGCTGCACCGACGGCTCGCCGCCGACCTGCCGACCGCCATGATCTACGCTCTGCTGCGGCTGCGGGTCGAGGTCTTTGTGGTCGAGCAGGCCTGCCCGTATCCGGAGCTGGACGGCCATGACCTGGACCGGACAACCCGGCACTACTGGCTCGCCCCGCCCGGTGCGCCGCAGGACCCACAGGCCACCCTGCGGCTGCTGGAACCTCTCGACGGTCAGTTCCGGATCAGCCGGGTCTGCGCCGCGCGGCAGTCCCGGGGCCAGGGCGGGATCCGGCGGCTGCTGCAGGCTGCGCTGGCCGAGGTGGGCGATGCCCCGTGTGTGCTCGACTCGCAGCGACACTGCGTCGGGCTGTACAGCCCCTACGGCTTCGTGGTCGACGGGGCGGAGTTCACTGAGGACGGCATCCCACACGTGCCGATGCGCCGCGACGCGTCGGCCCGAATCCGCTGCTCGTGAGCGCGGCCCGCTACCCGTTCTCCGCGATCGTCGGGCACGACGAGCTCCGGTTGGCGTTGCTGCTGACCGCTGTGCATCCGGCGATCGGCGGCGTGCTGGTCCGCGGCGAGAAGGGCACCGCGAAGTCGACGGCCGTTCGGGCGCTGTCGGCGTTGCTCCCCGCGGTGACCGTCGTGTCGGGATGTCGCTTCAGTTGCGATCCGGCAGCCCCGGATCCGGCCTGCCCGGATGGCCCGCACGGCGCGGATGGCTCGCACGGCGCGGGCGCTGGGCGGCTCGCGCGCCCGGCCCGGCTGGTCGAGCTGCCGGTCGGCGCCACCGAAGACCGTCTGATCGGTTCGCTGGACCTGCAGCGCGCGCTCACCGAGGGCGTCTCGGCCTACCAGCCGGGGCTGCTCGCCGCGGCGCACCGCGGCGCGCTGTACGTCGATGAGGTCAACCTGCTGCCCGACCATCTCGTCGACGTGCTTCTCGACGCCGCCGCGATGGGCCGCGCGCACGTGGAGCGCGACGGCGTGTCGGTCGCGCATGCCGCGTCGTTCCTGCTGGTCGGCACGATGAATCCGGAGGAGGGTGAGCTGCGCCCGCAGCTATTGGATCGCTTCGGGCTCACCGTCGAGGTGGCGGCCTCCCGCGATGTCGACACACGGGCCGAAGTGATCCGCCGCCGGCTGCGCTACGAGGCTGACCCGGCTGGTTTCGCGGCGACCTGGCGTCCCGAGGACGCCGCGCTCGCCGAACGGATCACGGTGGCCCGTACCGCGTTGCCCTCGGTGGTGCTTCCGGATGCTGAGTTGCGCCGGATCGCCGCGGTGTGCGCCGCGTTCGAGGTGGACGGGATGCGCGCCGATCTGGTGCTGGCCCGCACCGCGTTGGCGCACGCCGCCTGGCGAGGCTGCGCGGCAGTGGGTGAAGACGACATCCGGATCGCCGCGGCGCTGGCATTGCCGCACCGCCGCCGCCGCGACCCCTTCGACAACCCCGCCCTGGACCCCCAACACCTAGAACAAGCCCTCCACCCCCCCAACCCACCCCCCAACCCACCCTCCGGCCCCGCTCCCGACATGGAGACATATCGGGGTGATTCGCCCGCCGATAGCCCCGATATGTCTCCATGCGGGGGCGAGAGCACCGGTGGGGTGGGGGAGTTTCGGGCTCGGGTGTTGGAGTTGGGTGGGGTGGGGGTGGGAGTTCCGGGGCGGCGGGCTCGGGCGCTGACCAGCGTCGGGCGCACGATCCGGTGCTCGGGTGCGCAGGGGCACGGGCTGCACCTGTTGGGCACCCTCGCCGCCGCCGCCCCGCACCAGCGCGACCGGGGGCGCCGCGGCCCGGGGCTGGTGCTGCACCGGGCCGACGTCCGCCTGTCGGTGCGGCAGGGGCGGGAATCCACCCTGGTCCTGTTCGCCGTCGACGCGTCGGGCTCGATGGCGGCCCGGGACCGGATGTCCGCGGTGAGCGGGGCGGTGCTGTCCCTGCTGCTGGACGCCTACCAGCGCCGCGACAAGGTAGGCTTGATCAGCTTCCGGGGTACGGAGGCGCAGGTGGTGTTGCCACCGACCTCGGCGGTGGATGCCGCGGCCGCCCGGTTGCGCGGGTTGCGCACCGGCGGGCGCACCCCGCTGGCCGCGGGGTTGCTGCGCTCAGCGCGGGTGCTGGCCGCCGAGCGATTGCGCGATCCCACTCGGCGGGGGTTGCTGGTGGTGCTCACCGACGGCCGGGCCACCCACGGCGGGATGGACGCCGCGCTGGCCGCGGCTGGCCTGCTGCGTCGCGACGGGGTGGCCTCGATTGTGGTGGACTGCGAGGCCGGGCCGGTCCGGCTGGGCTTGTCCGACCGGCTTGCGCTCGCGATGGGTGGTGGGTGCGTGCGGCTGGCGGAGCTGTCCGCCGACGCGGTGGCCGGAGTGGTCCGTGCCGCTCAATCCGCCGCCAGATCCGTCTAGCTGGAGGTCCAGATGCCCCAGGGTGTACCGGTCCGGGTCCCCGACGACGGGCTGTCCACCCGGCAGCGGCGGAGCCGGCCGCTGGTGATCGTGCACACTGGGGCGATGAAGGGCAAGTCCACCGCCGCCTTCGGCCTGGCGTTGCGGGGGTGGAGCGCGGGCTGGTCGATCGGGGTGTTCCAGTTCGTCAAGTCCGCGAAGTGGAAGGTGGGGGAGGAGGCGGCGTTCCGGGCGCTGCACGAGGTGCACCAGCGGACCGGCCAGGGCGGGCCGGTCGAGTGGCACAAGATGGGCGAGGGCTGGTCCTGGGCGCGCAAGCCGGGTAGCGCCGAGAACCACGCCGCCGCCGCGGCGGCGGGCTGGGCGGAGATCGCCCGTCGGCTGGCCGAGCAGGCCCACGACCTGTACGTGCTCGACGAGTTCAGCTACCCGTTGCGCTGGGGCTGGGTGGATACCGGCGAGGTGCTGGCCACGCTGGCCGGCCGGCCCGGCCGGCAGCACGTCGTGATCACCGGACGGGACGCGCCACCCGCGCTGCTCGACGCCGCCGACCTGGTGGTCGAGATGACCAAAGTCAAGCACCCCATGGACGCCGGCCAGAAGGGTCAGCGGGGGATTGAATGGTAGACACCGCGTGAGTGGCGTTGCGACCTATA
>JBDTAX010000134.1:0-11120 GCA_039924425.1 Pseudonocardiaceae bacterium | reverse complement strand
ACGCAACGGCTCAGCCCCGCTCATCAGCCATCCCCCTCGGAAGATCCCCCGGAAAGGGGATACCTTAGCAGAATCGAAATCTGCTAGGATAATGGACTGTGGTTACGACCGTTTGAGCCCAAGGAGTTTCGTGTCGAAACCCATTCTGGTGAAGAGGTTCTGTATGAAGCACTCGAAATCCGTCACCTCGATGACGTCGCGGCTCTGCACGAAGCCGAACTCCCGCTCCTCCGGGATGATCGAGGTTCCCGGCAGCTCCCACTCAATCGCCAGCAGGGACGATTCGGGGACATAGCGGGCGCGCCGTTCACGTGGAAAGCCCTCCGGCGTGGCGACCCCTCGCAAGACCATGGTGAAGTACCTGCTCGTCGCGTGCCGCTCGCCTGCGAGGGCCTGCTCCTGAAATCGGTCAATTTCGGCGTTGCGCTCGGCGTGCTCGCGTCGGATTTGCTCAACAGCGCGGTCGTGCGCTTGACAGCGGTCTGCGACGTGGCGCTCTCGGCGCGACTGTGCTCATCCACGGCGTTTGTGAAGCGAACTTCGGCCAGTTCCTTCTCTTGCTCGTATTTTCCTTGTCGGCCAAAGAATCGACCGACCGCGCCGGGAGGACGAGGGGCGTTCCGCTGCGGGGCGGGTATCGGTGTGGCATCAGATCCAAGGTCGAGGGCCGGGAGTGTCAGCTGCGTCTTCATGACCGCGAAGTCCAGTGCTGTGGGTGGTCGCTCCAGGGTGTCGCTCAGCACCGCGGTGAGCGCGTGTACTCGGTCTTCCGCCGCCGTCGTGCGCTCCGCAGCCAGGTCGTGCTGGGCCTGCAAGTACACCTGGCGATCTTCCCGCTCCTGCTGCCGACGGAGTTGTTCATGAGTCTTCTGCTCACGGGCAATCCACACGGCTTGCGCCTTCTCCGCCCGGCGTCGGTCAGCTTCTCGCTGCTCCCGGGTGGGACGACTAGAACGCCGAGCCATTACCAGCCCCTTCGTCACGAGTAGCTGCGGTCCCGCCATGGTAGTGAGCGCAGTGATGACGGCACCTCGGTGGGATCGATCTCCAGGAGCCGAGTGGTCACCCAGAGTTTCGGTCAGCCGGCGCACCGTGCAGACTCGGTGCTTGTGGCGGGACGGATCCGGGACGAAGACATCGTGGAGGTCCGCGAGCGCAATCGGATCGATGATGTGGTCGGCGAGTACGTCGCGCTGCGCCGGGCTGGTGCGGACTCGCTCAAGGGGCTGTGCCCGTTCCACGACGAGAAGTCCCCGTCGCTCAACGTCCGCCCCGGGCACGGCAGCTTCCACTGCTTCGGCTGCGGTGAGGGTGGATCCGTGGTCGACTTCATGATGAAGATCGAACACCTTGGCTTCGTCGAGGCTGTGGAACGGCTGGCTGAGCGGGTCGGAATCCAGCTGACCTACACCGGTGGTGGCCCTTCGGCACAGCGTGACCGCGGCACCCGGTCCCGGCTGGTCGAGGCGAACAAGGTGGCGCAGGAGTTCTACGCCGAGCAGTTGAGCTCCACCGAGGCGCGCCCGGCTCGGGAGTTCCTCACTCAGCGCGGGTTCACCCAGGAGACCGCGGGCACCTTCGGCTGTGGCTTTGCCCCCGCGGGCTGGGAGCAGCTCACCAAGCATCTGTTGGGTCGCGGCTTCACCGTGGAGGAACTGGTCAAGGCCGGGGTGTCCCGGGAGGGCCAGCGTGGGCCGATCGACCGCTTCCACCGCCGGCTGCTGTGGCCGATCCGGGACCTCGGCGGGGACGTGGTGGGTTTCGGCGCCCGGCGGTTGTTCGACGACGACCGCGTCGAGGCGAAGTACCTCAACACCGCCGAGACGCCGCTGTACCGCAAGTCGCAGGTGCTCTTCGGGCTGGACCTGGCCAAGCGGGAGATCGCCCGGCGCCGTCAGGTCGTCGTGGTCGAGGGCTACACCGACGTGATGTCGATGCACCTGGCCGGGGTGCCCACCGCGCTGGCCTCCTGCGGCACGGCTTTCGGTGCGGAGCACATCTCCATGCTGCGCCGGTTGCTCATGGACGACGACGCCTTGCGCGGCGAGGTGATCTTCGTCTTCGACGGTGACGAGGCCGGTCAGAAGGCGGCGCTGAAAGCTTTCGACGGCGACCAGAGTTTCGCGGCGCAGACCTTCATCGCGATCGCCCCGGACGGGATGGACCCCTGCGAGCTGCGCCAGGCCAAGGGTGACACCGCGGTGCGCGACCTGGTGGCCCGCCGCGAGCCGCTGTTCACGTTCGCGGTGAAGACGCTGCTCGCCGAGCACGACCTGGACACCGCGGAAGGCCAGGTCGCGGCACTGCGGCGAGCGGTGCCGCTGGTCGCGCGAATCAAAGACGTGTCACTCCGAGATCGGTACGCGACGCAGCTGGCCTATCGGAGCGGCTGGTCACATGACGAGGCCACGGTGGTGAACCAGGTCCGAGAAGCCGCCGGTGAGGGACCTCGTCGGCGCGGCGGGCGCGCTCGGAAGCCGGCTGCGGCTAAGGCTGAGAACGGCGCTGCGGTTGAGAACGGCGCTGGCCTGCCTCCGCGAGACGACGTGCGGCTGCAGGCCCAGCGCGAGGTGCTCAAGGCGGTGCTGCAGGAGCCGGCGGTGACCGGCCCGGTGTATGACGCGCTGCCCACCGACGCGTTCACCCACCCCGCCTACGCGCGGCTGCACGCGGCGGTGCTGGCCGCGGGGGGGACCGCCGCCGGACTCTCGGGTCCGGCGTGGATCGACGCGGTCGCCGCGCAGTGCCCCCAGCGATCGTTGGTGACCGAGCTCGCGGTGGAGACGCTGCGGGCCAAGGGCAGCGCCGAGGACGACGCGCGCTACATCGGCAGCCTGCTCGCCAGCCTGCAGGCCACCGTCGTCGGTGCGCAGGTCGCCGAGATCAAGTCCCGGCTGCAGCGGATCTCACCGCTGGATGACGCGGACTCCTACCACCAGCTCTTTGGTGACCTGGTGGCTCTGGAGCAGTACTACCGAGCGCTTCGGGAGCAGGCCGTGGGTGCCCAGGAGTGAGGGTGTGGCTGGCCCCGCTCGGATAGTGTCGGTTGCTGACAGTGAGGAGATCGCGGCGTTGTGGGACCCGGAAACCTACCTCGCGTTCGGTGACCACCGGGCTCGGCCTTTCCACGACCTGCTGGCCCGAGTCGGTGCCCGTGAGCCGGGCCTGGTGGTGGACCTGGGCTGCGGGCCGGGCACCCTCACCCGGTTGTTGGCCAAGCGCTGGCCGAAGGCCACCGTGATGGCGCTGGACAGCTCACCGGAGATGGTGCAGGCCGCGTGCGAGCGTGGTATCCACGCCGAGCTGTGCGACGTTCGTCACTGGTCGCCGGGCCCCGGTACTGATCTCGTCGTCTGTAACGCGGTGTTGCAATGGGTACCCGAGCACGCGGAGCTGCTGCGCCAGTGGATGCGACAGCTGGCGCCGGGGAGCTGGTTGGCCTTGCAGGTGCCGGGCAACGCCCACTCGCCCTCGCATGCTGAGACGGCGCGGCTGGCCGCCGAGCCTCGCTGGCGCGACCTGTTCGACCTCAGGGGGGCCCACCGGGTGCTCGAACCCGCTGGATACGCCGCCGTGCTCACTCGCGGCGCCGTGGAGCTGGACGTCTGGGAGACCACCTACCTGCACCGGCTGACCGGATCCGACCCGGTGCTCGAATGGATCACCGGGACCGCCCTGCGGCCGATCCGGGTGGCGTTGTCAACGGCGGAGTGGGAGGAGTTCCGGCGGGAGCTCGCGCCGCGGCTGCGGGCTGCCTACCCGGCGGGAGTCGACGGGGTGACCTGGTTCCCGTTCCGCCGGATCTTCGCCGTCGCGCAGGTCGGGTAGCGGGTGGGGCAGTGCCGCGGTCGTCGCGCAGTCTGCGCTAGAGTGGTCCGCACCTGGACCGCGTGATGGGTCAGGCACCCAGTACTTTCCCCGATAGCTCAATTGGCAGAGCATGCGACTGTTAATCGCAGGGTTGTAGGTTCAAGTCCTACTCGGGGAGCCAAAACCGCAGGTCAGGGGACCTCGCCAGCTCGCTCGCCACTAGACGACGTGCGGAGGCTCGGACCCAGTTGGCGTACGTCGACCCGTCTAACGCTGATGCCGCCCAGGGCTGGGACGGTCCCGTCGGCGACTTCTGGACTGACAACGCCGACCTGTGCGATGCCGGCGTGGCCCGCTACCTGCAGCCGTTCCTCGCCGCGGCCGCGATCGGACCGGCCGCGCACGTACTCGACGTCGGCTGTGGCATCGGGCAGACCACCCGCGAGGCTGCCCGGCTGGCCAGTGCGGGCAGTGTGACCGGTGTCGACTTGTCCGCGCGGATGCTCGAGCTGGCCCGGCGGCGCGTTGAGGAAGAGGGCCTGACCAACGTTCGGTTCGAGCAGGCCGACGCCCAGGTCGCCGACCTCGGCGTTGACCGCTACGACCGGGTGATCAGCCGCAATGGTGTCATGTTCTTCGGCGATCCCATCGCGGCGTTCGCCAACCTCGCCCGGGCGCTGAAGCCTGACGGGCGCATGGTGCTGCTGGTCTGGCAGTCCCTCGCCGAGAACGAGTGGTTCGGCGAGTTCGTCAGCGCGATCGCCGCCGGCCGGGGCATCCCACCCCCGCAGCCGGATGGCCCCGGCCCGTTCTCGCTGGGAGACGCCGACCGGGTGCGCGCCGTGCTGACCGCGGCCGGGTTCGGCGAACCGGAGCTCGTCGGCGTGCGCGAGCCGATGTGCTACGGACGGGACGTCGTGACGGCCGAGGCGATGGTCCTCGGCGGCATCGCCGGCCGCATGCTCGCTGATCTCGACGACACGGCCCGCGCCGACGCCATGGCGGCGCTTCGTACCACGGTGGAAGCGCACCTCGGCGCCGACGGCGTCACGTATCGCTCGGCCATGTGGATCGTCACAGCCGGGCTCGCCGGAACGCCGACGCGCTGACATCCCGCGGCGAAGTGGAGATCGGTGTTGGGCTAGCCTCGGCACCCGTTCGGGGCGGTAGCTCAGCTGGTTAGAGCAGCGGACTCATAATCCGTCAGGTCGTGGGTTCGAATCCCACCCGCCCCACCGGTTCTACCAGGACTGATGCCCTTTAAGAAGATCCACAATTTCGATCTTTGTCCATGTAGTTGTCCTTGAACCGCTGTCTATGCTGGTCTCATGATCCAGACAGAGGAGGCCGGACGCCGCCGGGGGAGCATCCGGGAGTGCGGCAGCGCGTTGCAGGTCCGGCTGTTCGCGGGCAGGGATCCGGTGACCGGCCGGGACGTCTACCTCACCGCGTCCATCCAGGGCACCGACAAGAAGGCGCACAAGCTGGCGGAGGACAAGCTCGCCGAGTTCCGCACTCAGGTCAACAAGCAGCGGTCAACTCCGTCCTCGGTGAAGCTCGGGTACGCCATCGACGAGTGGCTACGGACGTCCGAGCACGAGGAGAGCACGCGTGAGGGGTACCGCGGCTACATCGCGCGGACTATCGGGCCCGCCCTGGGCGCTATGCCGGTCACCAAGCTCATCGCACGGATGCTGGAGAGTTTTTACGCCGAGCTGCGGCGCTGCCGCGTGCGTTGTGACGGTCGGCCGTACGTTGAGCACACGGCGGTAGGGGAGCACGACTGCTAGGCGGCGAAGTGCAGGCCACACCTGCAAGCCGATGGCCGCGTCGACCGTGCGCCAGATTCACGTGATCATCAGCGGCGCGCTGAACGCCGCCGTTCGGTGGGACTGGATCGCCACCAACCCCACGACGACGGCACAACGCCCGAAACAGAAACCACCGCAGCCCGACCCGCCGTCACCAGCGATGGCCGCCAGGCTAATCGAAGCGGCATTTGAGATGGATGACGACTGGGGAACGCTCGTCCGGCTGGTGATGACCACGGGCGTCCGGCGTGGTGAGGTTTGCGCGCTGCGGTGGTCGCATTGCTCTTGATGAAGGCATCATGGAGATCAGGAGTAGTTACACGCTCCGGCGCGGTGTGGGCACGGAAAAGGACACCAAGACACATCAGATGCGCCGGATCGCGCTCGACACCGAGACCATTGTGCTGCTCCGCGAGCATAAGGACCGTTGCCAGGCGCGAATGAATGAATTCGGGATCGAGTTCGACCGTCCCCACTGCCGGCGAAGATGTCCCCTGGAGGCCGAGATCACTGAGGCCGGGGAGCCCTGGGCGGGCGGGGTCAGCCCGCCACCAGCAGTGGAATGATCAATGCGATCAGGACGGTCAGCCCCCACAAGGCTGGTGCGGAGCCGAGAGTTTGGCGACGTTGTGCGAGGACGCGATCGATCTCGGCCTGGTTGCGGGTGACCCACCACGGGTTTGCGCGTGCCTCGAGTAGGTAGTAGGTCGCTCCCAATGCGGCCCCGTACGCGAGGTGCCCGACAAGGGCGGGAAAGGCGATCGCGATCGCCGCGGGATCCCACCGTGGGGTGACGCCGGTGAGGACGGGCAGCAACGTCAAGGGGCCCAATACCCACCAGAAGAATCCGTAGCAGGCTCCCCAGCCGATGCCCGAGACGAGGTCGAAGCTGCTGCGCCGGAACATCACCGCGTAGGCCACGCCGATAACCAGCGCGATGATCAGGTTCACCACCAGGCCGGCTGCTGGTGCCTGCGAGCCCATGATCTGCGCGACGCGGGGTAGGGCGCCCACTACCGTGAGGACGGCGGTAAACGCCACACCTCCGGCCAGACCGGCCAGCGCGCCGTAGCCTAATGCGCGCAAGCCCCAACCGCCAGGCGCCTCGCGGTGCACGGTGCGGATGTCATCCACGAACAGCCCCCGGGTCAGAGCGCCCAGCCAGCCGAAGACCACCGCGATGCCTGCACCGAGCAGGACCGACGGCGGCAGGTTGTGCACCGAGGCGGCTGCGGCATCGTGGGACCAGCTCGGGGCCGCGCCGGCCAGTAGAGGTCCCACGGTCAGCTCGAGCACCCAGATCAGGAAGCCGTAGACCGTACCGCGGACCAGCGCTGGTCCGGACTTTTCCCCCACAGTGCCGAATAGCAGCGGGTAGCAGACGCCGGCGAGGGTGCCGATCACCACGAGCCGGTTCAGCGCGGCACCGGCCATGACGTCGGCCAAGAAGTACAGCACTCCGGCGACGATGAGCCCGGCCGACAGGCCTCGCAGCAGCGGGCCCAGCCGTGGCCGTGGCGGCGCAACAGCACCGCGGCGCAGGGTCACGAACACCACGGCGGTGACACCGCCGTAGAACAGGTGCCCGATCAAGCTCGGGAACAGTTGCTCAGCGCCGGCAAGGTCCCAAGCCGGCGGCCGGCCAGCGAGGATCGGTAGCAGGGTCTGCGCTCCGAGGAACCACCAGAAGGTGCCGTAGATCAGACCCCAGAACAGTGTCTCGCCGGCACGTAGCTGCTGTTCGGCCACGAGCATCCCGAATCCAGCACCGAGGATAGCTGCGATGATCATGTGCAGCACGAAGCCGATCACGGGAGAGTCGCTGCGCACGATCTGCGCGACACTTGGCAAGGTCCCGACCAGGCCCATTGCCGCACCGAATACCACACCTCCCGCCACGCCAGCCAGAGCACCGGACGCGGCATCACGGCGCAGTCGCTTAGCGACCTTCATGCCCGCCACCCGCGGAGTTCGGCTGTCCGCTTGCCACCGGCTGTCCGTGTCCCATCCCTTGCCCGCGTGTGGGGGGCTGGGGCGCGGGATGGGGTGGCTCGGCGTCGGTGATCACGATGTCGCGGGGAAAAGCCAGGTCCAACAGCCAGTCTAGGAGTACCCGGACGCGTTTCTCCGCGCCGGGGAGCTTGGCCAGGTAGATGCCGCGCCACATCACCCAGGCAGCCAGGCCGGAGAACTGGTGACCGCGGATCTCGGCGGCGGCGGTGCGGTGTCCGAGTGCGACGAGCACCCCGATCGTGCTGAACCGGAACGCCTCCGGCGCGCGACCGGCCAGCACGGCGGTGATGTTGTCGGCCACGACTTTGCCTTGACGCAGTGCGTGCTGTGCAGTCGGGGGATAGGCGGCTCCGTCGTTGGCCGGGTCCGGAATCCGCGCGCAATCACCGACCGCCCACACCCCCTCTAAACCTGGCACGCGCAGCATGGGATCGGTGACCAGCGCGCCGCGGACGTGGTCCCCGCCCACCTTGTCCACCAGCGGACTGGGCCGGTTCCCGGCGGTCCATACGAACGTGGCCGTCGGGATCGGTGTCCCGTCGGTCAGCGAGACGTCTCGCGCGCTGGCCTCGGTCACCCGCTTGCCGAGGCGGAACTCGATCCCGCGGGCGCGCAGCCGTCCCAGCGCGTACGCGCCCAACTCCGGGGACAGCTCCGGCAGGATGAGTTGTCCGGAATGCACCAGGACGAACCGGGGCTCATCCGGCACGATGCTCGGGTAGAAATGTGACACCCCGTGCACTAGGTCGAACAGCTCAGCAACGATCTCAGTGCCAGCGAAGCCGCCGCCCGCCACCACAAAGGTGAGCAGCCGGCTGCGCTCCTCACCGGGTTGCAGGCGGTCGGATCGTTCGAGCACCGTCAGTACATGATTTCGCAGACGGGTCGCGTCGGCGAGACTCTTCAAAGTGAACGCATGTTCTTCCACGCCGGGAAGTTCTAGGAACCCGGGAACGGAGCCGACCGCCAGCACGAGCTGGTCGTAGACGATGAGCTGAACCTCGCCATCGGTGACGACCCGGACGGTACGCGTGTCGATGTCGATGTCCTCAACGGCGCCCTGGTAGAAGCGGGTATGCCCGGCCGCCGAACGGACCGGTGCGCTGATGGCCGCCGGCTCCAAGGCCCCCGACGCGGCCTCAGCCAGCATCGGTGTGAACAGCAGAAAGTTCGAGTCGCTAATCAGCGTCACGTCCGGCGACCCGGCCCGCACGGCGAGGCGCTCAAAACGCCGGGCAGCGCCAACCCCGGCGAAGCCACCACCGACGATGACCACCCTCGGTCTGTCGGCCCGCTCCCGTAGTGTCGGTACCGGCCGCCGCCGCGCCACCACCGTGGCCAAGCCCTGCCACAGCACCCCGGCCAGACCACCCTGTAAGAGATCCGCGACGAGTGCTCGGTACGACCCGGCGGCGGCCTCGATCGACCAGGTCGGCAGCTGTCCGCGCAGCACGGGGTCCACGGTGAGCGACCACAGCAACCAACCGAGCAGACCGACTAGCACGCCTCCCGACGCGGTCGAGGCCAGAGCATGGGGCCGGTACCCCACGATGAGACCGATCACCGCCCCGACCGCCGCCACCGAGACGAGATACACCAGCCACGCGGGCGCCACACCCGCGCCGCGATCGGCGAGCATGCCTTGATAGGTCAGTAGAGCACCTACCGGGAGCCCGGCCACGACTCCCACCACAGCACCACCACACAGGTGCCAGGTCAGTCCCATACCGTCGTCGTCACGGTCCGTGGACGGTATCTGTGCCGAGTTCACTGTGGATAGACCCGTGCCAGACACCGACCGCAACCTCTCCGCGCGGATTCGGCTGATACCATCACTGCCGCTCCTTCCTTACTGGTCGGGACTTCGGACGCTAATCCCCCGAGACACTCCTGAACCGTTTCGCCAGTCGGCCGTCACCGGACCGTAAGAGGCGGTCGGGGGTTACAGTTCCGGACTGTAAGATCAACGTGGTGGTCGAGTCCGCCCTGGAGGGCGAGATGGATGATCATCTTGGTTACGGCAAGCACGATCCGGCCGGCCGGAATGGTGGAAACTCGCGGAATGGGACGCGGTCGAAAACGCTGGTGACTGAGGTTGGGCCGGTGGAGGCCGAGGTGCCGCGGGATCGGGAGTCCTCGTTTGCGCCGGTGATCGTGGCGGCGAACCGGCCGATCTACGTCGCGCTCGCGGTCACGGTCGAGGGAACCCGGCCCATCCTGGGGATACGGGGCCGGGGAGCACGGCGATGGGGAGGGCGCGAAGTACTGGATGCGCGTCCTGCCAGAGATCAAGAACCGGGGCACCCCGGGCTGCCTGATCGTCGTGTGCGACGGCCTGAAGGGCTTACCGGAGGCGATCACCACCGCGTGGCCCCAGACCATCGTGCAAACATGCGTTGTGCATCTGTTGCGCAATTCATTCAAATACGCCTCGAAGAAGGACTGGTCCACTATCGCGAAGGATCTCAAGCCAGTCTACACCGCACCTTCGGAGCAGGCCGCGCTCGACGCTTTCGCTGAGTTCAGCGAGAAATGGGAAAAGAGATATCCCGCGATCATCCGGTTGTGGACCAACGCCTGGGCGGAGTTCGTGCCCTTCCTGAGATTTGACCAGGAGATCCGCAAGATCATTTGTACGACGAACCCCTGGGGGTTGTTGGACCAGATCTGGCGCCACAGCTCCTTCGGGAACGCGGTGAACGCGAGCACGTCCGCGCGTGCGGTATCGAGGTGCTCAGCCACCTTCGGCGGTTTCTCGACCAGAGCGTCGAGGATCCGGTCGAACTGGGCGTGCACCGAGGCGGTGTCGGGCTGGTCGTAGACCGAGTGCAGCAACGCCCGCACCCACGGCCAGCCGCACGCAAGAACCGGGTCGAGTCGATACTGGACGGAGCGGTCATCGCGTGGTTCTCCTTCGGACTGTGGAAGGTCTTCAAGAAGAGCACGCGGTGGCCGCCCTACTCGTCTACGCCACGCCCCTCATCGGGCCTGCCGCACACCACTCTGCTGGACTCCACTGAGCCCGAATGCGTCTCGGGCGGGTCGTGATGACCCGTTGGGTGCGGCCTTGCGTGCTGTCCTGCGTGCCGCGGTGCAGTCCCCGAGCGGTGTCGGTGGGATCGGCTCGGTGGAGAGTCGAGCGGTGGTCACCCTGTGTTCGCTGTTGCGGGATCATCCGGTTGATCAGTGGGGTCGGTGTCGGTCATGTCGTCGGCCTGGGTCGGTGTTCGGGTCGCGGTGGCGCCAGTGTCAGGTGTACGGCAAAGCGATGCTGTGCCTGCGGCAGCTTGATGAGGTGCTGCTGCTGAGTCTGCTGGCCGACGAATGAGGACTGGACGCCGGCCACCACTTGCGGCACCGGCCGGCCGCGCCGGTGATCCATGACGACACCAACCGGCTGGCCGTGATCGCAGTCGATCCGCAGTTTCTGGCTGGCGTGTTTTCTCGGCGTCCTCTGGATCGCCGACCGATGAGCGGCGGCGGGAC
>JBDTAX010000133.1:0-11276 GCA_039924425.1 Pseudonocardiaceae bacterium | reverse complement strand
GCGCCCCCGCTAGGCCGGGTGCTACCGCGACGCGCGGCGAGCATCGTGACAGATGCCCTGGCCGACACTCGGGTCGTGCTGGTCAACGGGGCGCGGCAGTGCGGCAAAAGCACCCTGGTCCGGGCTCAGGCCAGGGACTCCAGCGCCCAGGGACTCCAGTGCGAGTGGCGCAACCTCGACTCGGTGGTGACCCGGCAGGCGGCAGCGTCCGATCCATCAGGTTTCGTCGACTTCGCCGAACTCATGGTGATCGACGAGATTCAGCGGGTTCCGGAGCTGTTGCTCGCGATCAAAGAGCAGGTCGACGCCGATCCGCGGCCCGGAAGGTACCTGCTGACCGGCTCCGCGCGGATCCTGGGGCTTCGGGCGCTGCCGGACACACTGCCAGGTCGCACCGAGACGGTCGAGCTGTGGCCGTTCTCGCAGGGCGAGATCGACGGCCGCCCGGATGGCTTCGTCGATGCGACGTTCGCTGATGCCGGGGCGTTAAACCACACCAGCGCAGTCAGTCGCGGCGAGTACGCCGAGCGGATCGTCCGGGGCGGCTTCCCCGAGGCCGTCGCCCGCGCCAATCCGGCTCGCCGGGCGCGCTTCTTCGATTCCTACGTCGCCGATCTGGTGGCCCGCGACGTCAGTCAACTCTCAGAAATCGAAAAACCGGCGCAGCTGAGGGCATTGCTGCGGCTGCTCGCAGCCCGTTCGGGGCAGCTGCTGGTCGGCAACACACTGAGCAACGGTCTCCAAGTCTCTGCGCGGACGGTGCACCGTTACCTGAGCCTGCTCGAGGAAGTCTTCTTGATCAAACGGATCCCCGCGTGGTCGCGCAGTGTGTCCAGCCGGGCGATCGGCACGCCCAAGGTCGCGTTCGTCGACTCCGGTGTTGCGGGGAATCTGCTGGACGCTGACGCCCGCAGCCTGCTGCGGCCCGGGGGCCCGTTCGGTCCCCTGCTGGAGGGTTTCGTCCTGATGGAGCTGGCCCGTCAGCTGACCTGGTCGCGGCGGCGGGTTGAGCTGTTCCATTACCGCACCAAGGACGGCACCGAGGTTGACGCGGTCCTGGAGGACCGACAGGGGCGGGTGGTCGGTATCGAGGTCAAGGCGTCCTCGACGGTGCGACCCGAGGACTTCTGCGGGCTGCGGCACCTCGCGGACCGGTTGGGTGACGATCTCCTCGCCGGGCTCGTGCTCTATACCGGCACCCAGACGCTGCCGTTCGGTCCGCGCCTGCAGGCCGTTCCCGTGAGCGCACTGTGGGAGCTCGCCGGACCTCACTAGGCATGCTGAGGGGACACGCGGCGCGCCGTCCCGCCGCGCCGTCTGCGATCGGGTGACGGCATGGTGGTGGGCGTTGTCGGTGCTGGAGGCTACCCTCGCCGCCAGCTAGGTGACCCGTGCTGATTGGAGGAGGTAGCCGCGTGCAGCTCGTCGTGGTGGAGGGTGTCGATCCGGACAGCATCGCGGCCGCCGTGGATGCGCAGACCTACGCCAGGGGTCTGGCGTACTCGCGGCAGCGCGCGGTCCTGCATATGGAGTGGGACCGCACTGACCGCGTGATGCGGGCGGTGGTGCGAGGCAGTAGCGGTGCCGGATATCAGACTACGGTGTACCTCAAGTCACGGGGCGGCGCGCAGCTGGCGTTCGCGTTCGGTGAGTGCACGTGCCCAGTCGGCATCGACTGCAAGCACGTGGTCGCGGTGGCGATCGCCGCCGCCGGCTCGGCCAATTCCGCCAAGTCGACCAGTCCCGCCAAGTTGGCCAATGGTGGCCCACCGGCACCGAACTGGGAGCAAACGCTCGGTGCGCTGCTCGCGCCGGCTCAGCAGCCCACCGAGGGTGCCCCGTTGGCCATCGAGCTCTCCCTGGTCATGGCACCGGCCAGCACCGCGCGCGGTGCCAGGGTCCCGGTGGGGCCGAAGTTGCTGGCCCGGCTGGTGCGGCTGGGCCACACCGGGTGGGTCGGCGGTGGGCTGAGCTGGGGCAGGATCGAACCGGCCTACTCCTACTCCCACGGTGACTGCAGCGTGTCCCACCTGCGCCTGCTGCGTGAGCTGTACGCGCTGTACAAGGCGCGGAGCGACGCGCCGCGCTACTACAACGCGGGCGAGGACAAGACGATCGATCTGGCCACGTTCGGCAGCCGGCGGCTGTGGTCGTTCCTGGACGAGGCCGCCGACATCGGGCTGGAGATCGTGCACGCGCGCAAACGGCTCGGCGCTCTCGAGCGGTACGGCCACGCCGAGCTGTGCCTGGACGTCACTGCGGGGCCGGGACCGGGCTCGCTGGTCATCGCGCCGATGCTGCGCCTCGACAGGCCAGGTCAATCCGACGACCCAGGGCAATCCGAAGACTCAGGTCAATCAACCAGCGACGATGCGCCGGTCCTGTTTATTGGCGCCGACGGCCATGGCATCGTACACGTGTCGCGCACGCAGATGCAGAGCAATCCGAACCCCACGGAGTGGCCGTTCCGATTGGCGCGGCTTGCCAATCCCGCTGCGCCCCCGCTGCAGCGGATGGTGCTGGAGGGCCAGCGGCTGCCGGTGCCCGCAGGGCAGGCCGGCCGGTTCCGCGACGACGTTTATCCCCGGCTGCGCCAGCTGGCGACGATCGTGTCGTCCGACGGCGCCTTCACGCCACCGGCCATCTCAGAGCCCACCCTGGTGCTGCGGGCGTCCTACGGAGACCAGCACGACCTGTCCGTCGAGTGGGAATGGGCCTACGAGGTGGGCGATACGGCGGTGCGGGTGCCGCTTGGGCCGCCCGGGGCCGATGACGGGTTCCGGGACCCGGCAGCGGAGCGGGCCGTGCTCGACGAGCTCGATGTGTCGCTCGATCAGTTCGGGCTGGGTCAATTGGGTATGGGTCGATCGGGGATAGGGCCGGGGTCGGCTCTGGTGCCGCGCGCGCAGCTGGCCGGCCTGAACACGATGCGGTTCACCACCGAGGTGCTGCCGCTGCTGGCCGACGCCCCTGGGGTCGCTATCGAGCGCAGTGGGGAGCCGGCGGACTATCGGGAGGCGACTGACTCGTTGCGCATCGGTGTGTCGACCACCGACGTGGTCGGCGACACTGACTGGTTCGACCTCGGCGTACGCATCACCGTTGAGGGCAGGCAGGTCCCGTTCGCCGACGTGTTCACGGCGTTGGCCTCGGGCGAGTCGCACCTGCTGCTGCCCGACGGGGCGTACTTCTCCCTGCACAAGCCCGAACTGGAGACGTTGCGCACGCTGATTGAGGAGGCGCGGGCGTTGCGGGACGCTCCGGCCGGCCCGCTGCGGATCAGCCGGTTCCAGGCGAGTCTGTGGGAGGAGCTGGCCACCCTGGGTGTGGTCGACCGTCAGGCTCGGGCCTGGCAGCAGCAGGTCGCCGGCCTGCTGTCCCTGGACGGGCTTGCGGGCACGGAGCTGCCGGCCGGGCTGACCGCGCGGCTGCGGCCCTACCAGCATGACGGGTTCGGCTGGCTGGCGTTCCTGTGGCAGCACGGGCTCGGCGGCATCCTGGCCGACGACATGGGGCTGGGCAAGACGGTGCAGGCGCTGGCCCTGATCTGCCACGCCAAGCAGGCCGACCCCGGCATGGCGCCGTTCCTGATCGTCGCCCCGACCAGCGTGGTGTCGAACTGGGCGGCCGAGGCGGCGCGTTTCGCGCCTGGCGTGGCGGTGGTGACGATCACCGACACTCTGCGGCGCCGGGGCCAGGAGCTGCCGGACGTGGTGGCCGGCGCGGACGTCGTGGTCACCTCGTACACCCTGTTCCGGCTCGACGCCGATGCTTACGCCGCGGCGGAGTGGTCCGGCCTGATCCTGGACGAGGCCCAGTTCACGAAGAACCACCAGTCGAAGGTCTATCAGTGCGCGCGGCGGTTTCCGGCACCGTTCAAGCTGGCGATCACCGGTACCCCGATGGAGAACAACCTCATGGAGCTGTGGTCGTTGTTGTCGATCACCGCGCCGGGGCTGTTCCCGAGCCCGACGCGGTTTCGCGAACACTACTCTCGGCCGATCGAGAAGCAGGGCGACGCCGAGCTGCTGGCCCGGCTGCGGCGACGGATCAAGCCGCTGGTCATGCGCCGGACCAAGGAGCAGGTGGCCGCTGATCTGCCCGCGAAGCAGGAGCAGCTGCTCATGGTGGAGCTCGACCCGCGGCACCGCCGCATCTACCAGCGGCACCTGCAGCGGGAACGGCAGAAGGTGCTCGGGCTGATCGACGACGTGGACCGCAACCGGTTCACGATCCTGCGCTCGCTCACGCTGCTGCGCCAGCTCAGCCTGCATCCCGGGCTCGTCGAGCCCGAGCACCAGCAGCTGGGCTCCGCCAAGATCGACGCACTGGTCGACCAGCTCGGCGAGGTGATCGACGGTGGGCACCGGGCACTGGTGTTCAGCCAGTTCACCGGCTTCCTCAGCCACGTCCGTGAGCGGCTCGACGACATCGGTGTGGCCTACAGCTACCTCGACGGCTCGACCCGCAACCGGCCCGACGTGGTGCGGGGGTTCAAGGACGGCACCGCTCCCGTCTTCCTGATCAGCCTCAAAGCGGGCGGATTCGGGCTGAACCTGACCGAGGCGGACTACTGCTTCCTGCTCGACCCATGGTGGAACCCCGCCACCGAGGCGCAGGCGGTGGACCGCACGCACCGCATCGGGCAGACCCGCAACGTCATGGTGTACCGCCTCATCGCCAAGGACACCATTGAGGAGAAGGTGCTGGCCATGGCAAACCGCAAGGCGGAGCTGTTCGCCGGCGTCATGAACGACGGCAACGTCTTCGGCTCCACCCTCGACGCCGACGACATCCGCGCACTGCTCTCTTGAATGCGCCGCAGGCGTCGGCGCGTACGCTCGGCAGCTATGAGCACGTCCGCCGTGGATCAGGTGCTCGCCACGGCGGACGTCCGGTTCGCTTACCTGTTCGGCTCCCACGCGACCTGCCGGTATCAGCTGACCAGCGACGCAGACATCGCAATCATGCCCAGCCACCCGCTGGATCTGCTCACGGAGGCTGGTCTGGCCGACCAGTTGGCGAATGCGCTGCAGGTGCCCGCAGTCGACCTTGTCGACCTCCGGCGGGCGCCGCTGATGCTGCGTGGACGGGTACTTGAGGAGGGCCGGTTGCTGTACAGCGCTGACGAGCCCGGCCGGGTCGCCTTCGAGGTCCGCACCCGAAGCGAGTACTTCGACTTCCTCCCTACCCAGCGGGCTCACCGCGACCGCTTCCTCCGCCGGGTGGCGGCGGAGGGGCTGAATGGTTGATCTCGACCGGATCCACCAGCGCTTGGAGCTGCTCGCTGGCTACCTCATTGATGACGTGCTGGCCGGGCGACTCCGTGGGCTTGCCGGGCTGCGCAATCGGCTGGTGCACGTCTACGACGAGATCGACGACGCCCGAGTGCATGAGGCGCTCGCGACCGGGCTTCCCGACTTGGACGCATTCGCCACCGCAGTCGCCCGGCTCGTGAGTTGAGGGATCAGTCCTTCGACCCGTCCCGGTACATCTGGTACCTCCACATGCATGCTTCCGCCAGATCCAGCACAACCTGGCACATGGCAGCTTTCTGCCGGGCGATGTCGCTGCCAGCAAGCGGGGCGCCACGCAGGACCTCGACGCCGCTCCGGATCACCAGGATGGCGTGGCGAGCAGCCTGCTCCCCGTCGTCGTCCAATCTTCACCTCCTGGACGATCTGGAGGACGACTGACATGGCAAAACTCTCGGAACTACGGAGTGCGGCCGACGTCCGCGGTGATGCGCTGCGAGACCCCGATGTGTGCCTGTCCCCGCGCCGTTATGCTGATCACTGAGGGCGTCGGCGTGAGGGCTGCCGCGAACGCGAACGGCGACAAGGGGCAGGTAGCGTAGATCGGGCGGCAGCGTCGAGCCGTCGACCACGATCCGCTGGTACCGCTGTGACGTCATCCCAAGGGTCGTCGTTGGGCATGAACGTCTGCAATTGCCCTGGCTCGAACGAACGCTCATCCCGCGTGGCGGGCGATTGGCGACTCTGGGCTTTCTGATGGTTTCATCGTGCGACCAGCGCAACGCCGGGAATCCGTGCGGGTTGCAAGCCAGGTGGTCCTCTGTCAGCCGGTTCGGCTGGGCACTGCGGCAAGAATTGCGGGAACCCGCGCGGAGGTGGGACGGGTAGGTGATCGGGGGTGGCTTCTAGGAGTGCGTGGGCTGGGCTTAACGCTGGTAGACGGGCCGGCCCATCCACCAGTTACCGGGGGCATCTGGGTCGTTGCTGGACCAGTAGTCGACGGTGGCTTGGGTGAACTCCTCAGTTGACAGGTAGCCGTCGCCGTCAGTGTCCAGATGCGCGAAGGCCTCGTTGGCGTCGGCCTCGGTCAGGCCGGGGAAGTGCCCACCCAGGAACGTCCGGTACTCGGCGGGGCCGAGCTGACCGTCGTGGTCGGTGTCCGAGATCGCCAGGAACGCCGTGGCGACTGCCCCGAGGGTCGCTCGCGCGGCGGCCGGGTCGTTGGCCAGTGTCAGGGTGGATTCCAGGAACTGCTCCTTGGAGATCGCGGTGCCGCCGCCGGGGATGTGCGGTAGTGCAGGTCCCGCCAGATTCGCAGGTAGGCCTCGATGATCTGCTGCTCGGCTGGTGAGCTGGGCGCGTGGCCGAGCGACGTGGCGGCCCGCTGCCCCATCAGGACGTGATCGTGCTCGGTGAGCTGGTCGTCGCCATCGGCGTCGAGATGGTCGAACCCATGATTGATCTTGACGGTGAGGATGTCGGGCGTGGCCATGGGAACCTCCGTGGGGCACGGGCCGCGACGGGCTGCAGGCCGTAATCGTAGCGAATGCCTGTAGGCCGCAGTCCGCGCGGTCCGTTCGGTCGACGGTGTGGCAGACCGATTTTATTGCCGACTGCGCTGCTGGCCGCGACTGTCTCCGGAGGAGCCGAGAACAACGCACGATCATGTCGCTGAGCGGGCGATCTCTAGACAGCGGTGGGCGGCACGCACGGCTAGACAGGCGGTCCAGTCGCTGAACCGGCCGAGTGATCCACGTGCACACCCAGTGAGTCGCGCTAAAGGTGGGAATATTGCGGGTATTGATCTTGACAGTCTCGTTGTCGTATCCGTTTTACCTGCGGTGTCGTGGCCAGGGGCGGGGTCGAGCCGCCGACGTTGCCGATTTTCAGGACTCCGGTGCAGTGTCCGTGTTCGGTCGGCACCGTCCATGGCCTGCGCCGGAGCAGCCTCGCGGTAGCTGGCGGACGCCCGCGAACGAACGTGAATGAGACGGAAATAGAGACGACTCGGGCGTAGCGTCCGGTGTCGAGGGAGAAGACGTCAAGCCGCTCCTCATTGACGACAGCATGGTCTCGGTCCGGTGATTTTCAGCCCTCTGGCTTCGGCGGCCTTCACGAGCCGGTCATCGAAGCTCGCGACACACGCGCCTACGGCTTCGGCGGCGAGCAGGACGCAGCAGTCAGGCATTTTCAGTCCCGTGTCCGCGCGCAGCTGAGCAAGTCTGACGGCTAAGTCCGTGGGAAAGGGGAGCTCATCTACCTCCAAGTCGCGAAGAACCGCCAGCACAGCATCCAGGCGGTCGTCCCGGGCGGGCACGACGAGCACCTCAGCCAGTGTCAGCGTGTTCACCGCGAACTCGTCCTCGATCGACGCGGCGAGCAGCTTTTCCGCGGCCTCATGGTGCCCGTCTTCGCTGTCCAGGTAGGCGATGAGGACGCTGGCGTCCAGCAAGATCACGAGGGCCACTCCTCGCGGGTCCGACGCAGATAGTCGGGTCCGTACGCCCCAGAGAGGACCCCGCTGTGTTCCTGAACGGCCGCCAGCCTGCGCAGCCGCCGCTCGTCCCGCTGCCACTGAGCCGCGCGATGACCTTCCAACGCCAGGCGCACCAGCAGTTGCGGACGGCTCAAGTCAGGCCACCGGGTGGCGGCCGCATCCAGAGCCGCGGCGAGGTCGTCGGTTTCAGTCACGAAATGTCGCGTTCGGGTAGTCGGCATCAGCACAGTGTAGCACCTAGAATCTGCGTGCTACACCGATTGCGTGTCATCAAGCCGTCACGGAAACACCGTGCGACGCCGCCGCGGTGTTGATACTCACTGACGCCGACGCGCCTGGCCCGGCCGCCCTCGTGGCCGTCGACACCGAGAGCTGCCAAGCCTGGCGTCGAGCCCAACCTGATCTCGGTGAGGAGCTGGTTGACGTGGCCCTCTACCTTTTCGCGTTGGCTGAGACGAACGCCGCACTCCTCGATGATGCCGGGGTCACGGCCCGCACGATCGCTGACGGCACAAGCCGGGAGACCCCATGGATACCAATTCAGTCGCGCCAAAGGTCAGGATATCGTGGGGATCGGTCTTGACAGTCTCGCTGTCGTAACCGCTCGGCCTGCGGTGTGGTGGCCAGGGGCGGGGTCGAACCGCCGACCTTCCGATTTTCAGTTCAAAGTCCACCCAGTAGGAGTACGACTATCTGGCATTTCCCGGTCCCTGTCGCTGAGAGTTGGGTACTAGCGGTACCTCGTGGCCCACAGTTATTGGACAGTTTGTTGGACACCCACTCGACGACCCGGCCACCCAAGGAGATCCGGTCCACGCCGCAGGCTGCATTCGGCTCCGGCTCCGTCAGGCGGCGAGACCGGCCGTGAGCTTCGTGATCAACGATAGGAATCCCGCCGGTGGCTGATGTCCAGAACCTGGATGGTCCGGGCGCTGTCAGCGATGGTGTACCGGACTGGGTACTCCCCGCGGCGAGCGCGCTAGTAGCCTTCATAGGGCTTACGCGGCGGGGTTCCGCTCACGCGTTCAGCGTCGGCCCGTATAGCCCGCTATATCTCGACGCGGGGCGGAGGTCGTTTGTGACCTCCGCCCCGCGTCGGCGCTCAGGATTGGTGGTTCTGCGCGAGGAAGAACCGGACCATCTCGGCGGACGCGTCGGGGCCCATGGGGTCGGTGTAGGAGCCGACCGGGCTGCCTCCGTACCACGCGTGCCCGCCGCCGTGCACCGTCCAGGATTCGGCGAGGACCGCGCCGTCGAGGTCGGTGTGCACGGTCCGGGTGCAGGCGTGACTGGTCCGATCGTCAAGGTACGTCGTGTCCGACACCGAGGTCTCGGACACGGCCAGCCGGGCGGTGAGGAGGTTCTCGGCGTTCACCGGCGCCACGATCCCGTCGCGGTCGCCGTGGAACACGATCAGCGGCACTGGGCCGCCCGGTGCCGGGGAGCCGCCGGTCCGCATGGCGGAGAACGCCGACGCGACGTCGTGTGCCGCGCCGTAGGCGATCCCGGAATGCACCCCGACCCCGGCGTAGAGCTCCGGGTGGGTCGCGGCCATCACCGCCGCCATCGCGCCGCCGGCGGAGAGCCCGGCGACGTACACCCGGGCGGGGTCGACCGCGTGGTCGGCCATGACCTGGCGGGTGATGCCGGCGATGATCGACGGCTCACCGGCGCCGGCCTGCTGGTCGGCGGGGGAGAACCAGTTCCAGTAGCCGCCGCTGTTGGCCGCGCTGGGCTGTTGCGGGTAGGCGACGAGGAACGTGTGCTGCTCGGCGAGGTCGTTCATCCGGGTGCCGGCGGCGAAGTCGGTGGCGTCCTGCTTGCCGCCGTGCAGCATGACGATCAGTGGCACCGGCGCACCGGTGTAGCCGGTGGGGATATAGAGGTCGTAGCTGCGGGTCCCAGCTGGCTCGGTGTGGCTGAGGTGGCGGATCTCGCCGCCGGGTGCGGCGGCCGCCGCGGCCGCGCCGGGGTGGACAGCCCCGCGGCCGGTGGTGGGCAGCTCACCCAGCAGGCCGGCCAGGCCCCCGGGCAGGCCCCCGGGCAGGCCTCCGCCGGGCTGGGCGCTCAGCGCGCCCCGGAGCCTGTCGAACAGCTCGCCGACGCCCGGTGTGGCGTGCAGTCCCGCAGGCGGGATGTGGCGGCCCGGGAGTGGACCGCTGAGTGGGAGCCCGGGGATTCCCGGGCCGGTGGCGCCCGGCCCGGCGGGCGGTGCGGCACCGAGCGTGCGTTGCAGGAGCGCGAATGCCTCCGTCAGCTGCCCTGCGTGGGTGAGTCTCAGTACTTCGGACATGCCGGCGGCGCGGTGGTCGTCCATGGGAGCCCCTTCGGGGTGTGAGGTCGGCATCAACCGGTCGGTCAGCGCCGTGCGGTAGTTCAGGTGGTGGTGCGGGAGGCGGGCAGCCTTGACCGCCCGCGACGTCCGGAAGGCGCCGAGGACCTCGACCGAGGGGATCGTCGCCAGTGCGAGCTCGGGGGTGACGTCGTGGGCGACGGTCGCCAGCCCGAGGACGCGCAGCTCGACCGTCTGCCCGGTGTCGCGGAGTTCCTCGAGGTCACGGCGGCTGAGGTGTTGCGTGCCGTGCGGTTGGCGTAGAAGCCCTCGTCGACGAGTAGATCGATCTGGCCGAGGTCGACCGGTCCCACGTTGTTGGTGATCTTCTCGCTCTTGTCGACCTCGGCCATCCGCACTCCTTCTGCCATCCCTGGAACATCCTAACACCATCTTGTGGGATGGAAAGCGTAGTGTCGCGCGCCACATATCCCCGCCTTCCTGTCAACGCGACAGGGTCTCTAGGACTGGTCGCGTTGTGGCGGTGGGGAGAGTAGGTCGACTGCGGCGCGCAGGCTGGTGGGGTGGGCCACGTGCTCGGGGAGTGGGCTGTGGTCCCAGCCGGGCCCGGCCGCGATCATGGTGATCCCGGTATCGGCGAGGGAGTGCAGTGCCTCGGGGTCCGCGGTGCCGGTGGTGTGTGCTCAGAACACGAGCGCGACGGGTGGTTGTGGGGCGCGATCAGGGCGGCGCTGTCGGCGGCTGTAATCGCGCCCAAGACCCGGGCAGCGGTCGGCATCGTCATCTCACCATCCGGTGACCGCCGCTGAGTGCCACAGCGGCGGTCACCGGATGGTGAGATGACAAAACGATGCGCAGGGGATTCTGGCGGCTACAGTACGAACCGGGCCCGATGCGGTTGAGCAGCCAGCCGCTGTGGTGCTGAGCCTGTCGGTGCGTCGAGAGGGCGAGAAGTGGCGAGCGAGCTGCTGCGCGTGCGGTGCGAGCGGATCGGCGACCAGATCGTCGTGCACGCCGTCGGTCGCGCGGCGAACCTCGGCGTTGTCCGCCGCGGGCATGCCCCGGTGCATCGACCCAGTTTGGCAGGGGGAGGCGACGGACAATGCGCGTGTGGGGACATATCGGGTGGCTGTGCCCTAAGATCACTGCAAGAGTAGGCGGAGTTCACGGGAGGCATCGTGATCATTTTCGGTATTGTCTTGGTCGTAGTGTTCGGGTTCCTGATCCCGAT
>JBDTAX010000132.1:0-6840 GCA_039924425.1 Pseudonocardiaceae bacterium | reverse complement strand
CTGTCCGGACCAGGAGAGGACACCTCAATGCAGCAGATCGCGCTGATGAACGACGAGGCCCGCTTCGGGCAGGTCGCCGACGACCGACTTGACGACATCGTCGCGGAGAACGCCGAGCGCAACACCGACTTCATGAAGCTGTACTTCGACAACGACAAGTTCCAGAAGGCCATCAAGGAAGCGGCGCGCAAGCGCGCGTACCGGATCATCACCGAGCCGGCGCGGGACGAGGCGCTGGCACGCCTTCGTGTCGAGATGCGGCGGGAGACCGGGACGCGCGATGAGTGAACCGGGTGGCGAGGTGATCGTCTACCGGAGCCCTGACGGCAAGTCGCTCGTCCAGTTGCGAGCCGTGGCCGGCACCGCGTGGCTCGCGCAGGCCCAGATCGCCGAGCTCTACAACACATCCGTGTCGAACGTTGCGCACATCGTCCGACGCATTCTTGACGACGGCGAGGTGAGCCAGGCAACTATTGACTCCGAGTCAAGGGTTCAGGCCGAGGGCGCCCGCACCCGTCCGGCGCGAGGTCAAGGTCTACAACCTCGACATGGTGCTCGCCGTCGGCTACCGCGTGACCACCCCGCGCGCGGTCCAGTTTCGGCAGTGGGCCACGACCGTGTTGCGCGAGTACCCTCGTCAAGGGCTTCGTGCTCGACGATCCTCGCCTCAAGGATCCGGCAGGTAGCGACTACTTCGATGAGCACCTGCAGCGGATCCGGGACATCCGGGCCTCCGAGAAGCGCTTCTATCAGAAGGTCCGGGATCTGTTCGCCGCCACCAGCGCTGACTACGACGGCACCTCCGACACGGCCAAGACCTTCTTCGCCACGATCCAAAACAAGCTCATCTTCGCCGTCACCGGTAGCACTGCGGCTGAGCTCGTCCTGCGGAGATCGGACGCACGTTCCCCGAGCATGGCAGGCTCGGGCAGCGTCTCCGCGTCCGGGATGAAGGCGGTCGCGGCCGAGCGCTACGCCGAGTTCGACGAGCGTCGTAAAGCAGCGGAGGCCGAACGCGCCGAGGCCGACGAGCTGGAGGACCTTCGGACCTTGACAGCGATCGAGAATCGACGTGCCGATCCCGAGCGGGACGAGGATGGTCACCTGCCCTGATGGGGAGGCCTGAACGGGCTGGTCAGCAGGTCGTCGGCCTGGTCGAGAACAACTCGATGCACTATTGTCTCCTGCCCGCGAATTGCAGTGACCGGCTCCGCGTTCCGCAGGGCATATGGCCGCGTTTTGCAGGGCAAGCATGCGCGGATCGCACGGCCCCGGCTAGCCTTCAGGTATGTATCGGCATCGGATGCTGGTCGGTCCCCTTGCTGAGGCGCTCGCTGACACCCCGGTGGTGGTCGTGGCCGGTCCCCGCCAAGCGGGCAAGAGCACCTTGGCCGAACACGTGGTGGCCGACCGGGCGGGAACCTGGCTCACCCTCGACGACGCCACGATCCTCGATACCGCCAGAGCCGATCCGGTGGGTTTCGTCAGCGGGCGCAGCGGGCTCGTCGGCATCGACGAGGCACAGCGAGTGCCCGAGTTGCTGCTGGCCGTCAAGGCAGAGGTCGACCGCGAGCGGCGCCCGGGTCGTTTCCTGCTGACCGGATCGACCAGGTTGCTCGGTGCGCCGAAGCTTGCGGACTCCCTGGCCGGCCGGATGGAGGCGCTGACGCTCTGGCCCTTCACCCAGGCCGAGCTGGGTGACGGGGTCGCGGCGGCGGGGTTCATCGACCGGGCCTTCGACGACGATCTCGCCGGGCTCCGGCCTTCGGCGGTGACCAGGGCGGAGGTGCTCGACCGAGCCGGGGCGGGAGGTTTCCTGCCGGCCCTGACCCGGACCGGCCGGCGCCGGTCCTCCTGGTTCGACAGCTACGTCTCGGGCGTCATAGATCGGGAGGTGCGGGCCGTCACCGACGCTATCTACTTGCGCGAGCTGCCCCGACTCCTGAGGCTGGTCGCGTCGCGCACCTCAGGCGAGCTCAACATCACCGACCTGGCTCGTGACCTCGGTCTGTCCCGTTCGACCACCGATAGTTACCTCGCGCACCTCGAGGCCGTCTTCCTCATCCAGACCATCCCGGCGTGGTCGACGAACCTCACCGCCCGGGTCGTCCGCAGGCCCAAGATCGCCGTCAGCGACACCGGCCTCGCTGCCAGGCTGCTCGGGGGCCGCCTCCACTCCGACTCCGACCTGGCCGGCCGGCTGATCGAGACGTTCGTCGCGGGTGAGCTGCGCGCGCAGGCCGAGTGGTCGCAAGCCCGGCCGGGCCTGTTCCATTTCCGTGACCGGGACGGCATTGAGGTGGATCTCGTCCTGGAGTCGGGTGACGGCCGGGTGGTCGGGGTCGAGGTGAAGGCGGGCGCCACCGTGCGTGCGGAGGATCTGCGCGGGCTGCGGTTGCTGGAGCAGCGACTCGGTGCCGACTTCGCTGCGGGCGTCGTGCTGTGCACCGCTGCCCAACCCCGGCACCTGGGCGGGCGCTTGTGGACACTTCCTCTTTCCGCGTTGTGGTGACGGGATGGCCGGTGAGATCCTCGATGCGCTGGGGCGCGACCCCAAGCGGTTCCTGCGCGAGATCCGCACCACCGCCCAGCTGGAGGACCCCGGTGTCGGCCCGGGGCGGTGCGTCGAGGTTATCGGGATCGGTCCGAGCCTTGACGGTCAGCAGGGTTCGGGCTGGTGGGCGTCTTGTGGCGGGTAGTGGGACGGTGCCCAGGCCGAGTTCGGTGGCGAGGTGGGATCGCAGGGTGGCCGCGTCGGGCTGGAGCAGCCAGGCGATCGCGGTGAGGTGGATCCGGCAGCGCCGGAGCCCGAGCACTGCGCCGGACCATCGGCAGGACCCGCAGCGGCCCCGCTGATCGATGGGGTGCTCGATCAGCAGCGCGTACAGCACCGCACTGGCTCGTGACCCGACCGAGCTGATCCCCTCGACGGAGCCGGGTCTTGTCCGCGCGGCTCGAAGCAGGAACTCGCGCAGTGCGTCACGCATGAGCCGATGGCTGATCTGATTCGGGGTCAGGTCCCTGCTGGTCATGGGTGTTACACCGTCGCCTTCTGCCATAGGGAGTTCCGTTGTGCTGCCCCATGAGCGTGGTGTGGATCACCGATGGTGGGACGAGCGCGGATGGGAACATTCACCCGAACGCCACTGCTGCGCTGAGCTGGGTGAACAAGCGGCTGGCGGGGGAGGAACCACCGGTTGATCAGGTCGCTGGGCGCTCAGAATGTCGGTGGTCGGGGTTACCGTGTGGTCGGTGACTGTGACTGCTGGGGGGTGGGCGATGCCGCGCAGGGCGGGGACGTCGGCGAAGGCCGAGCGCGATCAGCTTCGGGATCGGATGCGGAAGTGGGGGTGCTCGATCGCTCAGATCGCCGTTGAGATGGGTCGGCGGTTCAACTTGCGGCCGAGGGTGGCGTGGCGGCACGCGTTGGGGTGGCCGCAGTGGAAGCTGGCGCAGCGGTACAACACCGCGCATCCGGGGGCGAGGCTCTCGGACAACCGGATCAGCGAGTTCGAGGCCTGGCCGCACGGCGGCTGCCCGCCCAGCCCGCGCTACCTGGTCCAGCTGGCGGCCACCTTCGGGCATGGGTGCACCCCGGGGCAGCTCGTCGACGCCGACGACTTGGAGCACCTCACCCCAGCCGACCGCAGCCTGCTCATGGGTCACCCACCTGCACCCGCGACGACGGGCGCGTTGGTTCCCGTTGTCCGCGCTACGGTGGGTGAGCACGCTGACCCCGGTCGTGCGGTGGCGCACGGAGGCGGTGACACTGGTGTGGCCTGCGGGAGCCGACGTGTCGTGCGCCGCGACGCGCGGGGCCTGCCGATCCGCGAGGAGGTCATCGTGGCAGCCGAGGAGTCCGCCCAGTTCCATCGCTGGAGCGCCACCACCAACGTCGATGACGAGGTGCTCGAGCAAATGACCGCCGACGTCGCCGAACTGGCTTGGCGCGAGCAGCTCGACTCGCCCGCCACCAGCTACGAGCGCCTGCTCGGCGCTCGGGATGACGTGTTCCGCCTGATCGCGGGACACCAACAGCCCCGCCACACCACCAGCCTGTACAAGATTGCCGGGCAGATCTCCGCCATGCTGTCCATCGTCACGTTCGACCTGGGGCATCCCCATGCCGCGAACACCCATGCTCGGACCGCGTTACACTGTGCCGAGGTTTCCGGGCATACCTCGCTCCGGGTCGTCATCCGCTGGACCCAGTCCAGCATGGCGTACTGGGACGGCCGCTACGACGAGGCCGCCCAGCTCATAGAGTCCGCTCTGCCCGATGCCACCAGCGGCACCACTCTGCTACGGCTGGCCAGCCAGCAGGCCCGCATCAACGCCGCCCGCCAACAGCCCGGTGAAGTCACCCGATCGTTGGCGCTCGCCGCGACCGCCTCTCCTGAGCGCACCCCCGACGAACCGGGCGTGCTTGGCTTCGACACCGGGATAGCTGCCCTTTACGCCAGTGAAGCCCACTACGCACTCGGCGGCACCGACGATCTGGACGCCGCCGCGCAATGGGCACACACCGCCTTGGACGAATTCACCGCTCAGTCTCGGCCAAGAATTCAGTCCTTTGCCGGCGCCCGCTTCGACCTCGCACTCGCTCACCTGGCCCGGGGCGATCTGGATGCGGTCGGCGAGCACCTCGCGCCGATCCTGCGCTCCACCCAGGCCGAATACCGCACCGTGCCAGTGATCGGCCGCGCCCGGTCCCTGCGCACCCTGCTGACCCAGCGCACCGACCTCACCTCCAGCACCCTGACCGCCCTGCACGATGACCTCACCGAGTTCTGCACCCACCCCGCCCCTGCCCCGCCAGGACTGGAGCCGGCCACGTGATCATCGAAGCGGGACAGGTCGCGGTGGTGACGGGGGCGGCGCAAGGGCTGGGCCGCGCTCTGGCCGCCGGGCTGCTCGCCCGGGGCGTGTCCGTCGCGCTGGCGGACACCGCACAGGAACGGCTGCGCGACACAGCCGAGGCGTTCACCGCACGGGGCGGGCAGGTGCTGCCGGTGGTAACCGACGTGGCCGACGCGGCGGCGGTCGGGGCGCTGGCTTCCCAAACACTGGCGCACTTCGGCCGGGTGGACGTGGTGGTGAACAATGCCGGCATCGCAGCGCATCACGCCTGGCCGCTGTGGCAGGTGGACCCGGCGGACTGGCGGCGCGTGCTGGAGGTGAACCTCCTCGGTGCGGTGCACGGGATCCAGGCGTTCGTGCCGCATCTGGTGACGGCCGGCGCCGGGCACGTGGTCAACATCGCCTCGTTGGCCGGGCTGATGGCGGTGCCGTTCAATAGTGCCTACGGCGCCAGCAAGCACGCGGTGGTCGCGATCTCCGAGACGCTGCGCGCCGAACTGGACATGATGGGATTGCCGATCGGGGTGACTGTGGCCTGCCCGGGATACGTGCGCACGCCGCTGGCCGAGCGTATTACCACCCTGCTCCAGACTGGTGACGATGCGCAGCTAGCCCAGCACCTGCCGGTGGGCCTTTCGGCGGACCAAGTGGAACAGATGCGGACGGGACTTGCGGCTGGACTGGCCACCATGATGGAGCCGGACGTCGCGGCCGAGCGCATCCTCGCCGCGGTCGAAGCTGACCAGCTGTACGCGTTGACGCATGGTGACATCGGAGACGGCGCCCGCCACAGAGCCGAGGGCATTCTCGCGGCACTGAGCTGACCACACCGAACCGCTGAGACGCACCGTTAGTAGAACGGTCACCGATCACACCTGAATCGGTCCCGAGACTCCGATGTGGGTGGCTGACACTTCCCGATGGCCGGTTTCGCCACTAGCGTGACAATCCAGCCAACACATGGCTCTGGGGAGGTCACACAATGACTATTGACAAGACACCGGCCCTGGCCTGCTCACCAGCGGAGCCAGCACCCGCCCTCACGATGCGCGAGCTGATCGCCAGCGCTCTCATCTCGCAGATGATCAGCGTGATCGCCCGGCTCGGCGTCCCGGACGTGCTGGCCGAAGGGCCGCTGCCGGTAGCGGAGATCGCGCGGCGGGTCGGCGCGCACGACTCGGCGTTGTATCGGGTGCTGCGGGCGCTGGGCGACGTGGGAGTCGTGGCGGAGCGCGACGATCGCCACTTCGCCCTGACCCCGGTCGGGGAGATGCTGCGCAGTGACGTCCCCGGCTCGCTGCGGGGGTGGGCGACAATGTTGGGGATGCCATTCTACCGCTACCCGTGGACCAATCTGTACGAGACAGTCCAGACCGGGGAGTCGGCGTTTGGCCAGGTGCATAGCACGAGGATTTTCGACTATCTGGCGGAGCATCCTGAGGATGCCGCGGTTTTCAACGACGCCATGACGTCCGTCTCCACGAGTGAGAACGCCAGTATCATCAAAGCATACGATTTCAGCCAGTTCGCCGCGATAGTCGATGTCGGCGGTGGGCGGGGTGGCCTGCTCGGCGCGATCCTGGCCGCCAATCCGCACCTTCAGGGGGTGCTGTTCGACCGGCCGGCGGTCGTGGCCGGCGCCGGGAGCATCGACCGTTGCACGGTGGTGGGTGGGGACTTCTTCGACTCGGTGCCGGTAGGCGGCGATGCGTACCTGCTGAGCAACGTGATCCACGACTGGGATGACGACCACGCGGTGCGGATCCTGCGCACGTGTCGGGCCGCGATGGCTCGCACCGGCCGCGTGCTGGTTGCGGAGACGGTGTTGCCGGAGGGCGCGGTGCCGTCAATGGGGAAACTGCTCGATGTGGGGATGCTGGTCATGACCCCTGGCGGTCGCCAGCGCACCGAGGTGGAGTACCACGCGTTGTTCAGCCGGGCCGGGCTTCGGCTGACCCACATCGTGCCCAGCTCCTGCCC
>JBDTAX010000131.1:0-3867 GCA_039924425.1 Pseudonocardiaceae bacterium | reverse complement strand
TTGATAGAGTAGCGGCAGAGCTGAATGGAAGACCACGAAAAACACTGGGCTGGCGAAAGCCGGTCGAAGTTTTCGAAGAGCTGATCGCGGAGCACTGTGTGGTCATGACCGATTGAAACCGCCCCGTAATACCACGGAGCCGCGTTGCCAGAAGGTGCTGTTGGAAAGCGGCCTGCAATCGTTCACCAGTGTGGGAATTTTCACCCGAAGCACTCGCATAGTCCTTGAAAGCAAGTATCAGCAGCGGACCCGGATCGCGAGCGAGGCGCTCGACCTGCAACCTGCCGTAGGAATAGATGGAACCGACGAGGAAAAAGATCAGGACCCCTGACGCCACGGCGACCCGCACCGTCGACGACGCGGGATCGACGGCTCTCCCCAAGAGCGACGGGATGTACAGGACAGCACCAGGCCAAGCCAACGACAACAACAGCATCACTGCCGTGCGGCTAGTCCACAACACGACCCTAGTCGGGGGCAGAGCCGCCTCGGCCCGATACGCCGTGGATCGTCTTCGCAAGTCAAGATCCCTCCGCTGGCCGTCGATCCTAACACTAATCAACAGTCGAACCTTGATCCCAACTGGTCGAAATAATTGATCTTGGTGTAGATCGTCGGCGACACCGCCGATGAGGAGCACCAGGTGAGCTGCGAGCGCAAGATGTTGACCGAAGGCGACCGGGAGGAGATCTCCCGAGGGGCCGCCGAGGGGCTTGAGGTCAAGGTGATCGCCGCTCGGATCGGACGGTATCCGAGTGTGGTGTCCCGGGAGATCACCCGCCATTGTGGGCGAGCCAGTTACCGAGCCGTGGTCACCCACTGTCGCCTGCCACCGGGCGGCCGCAGAGCAGCGCCGCAGGCCCTCCCCGGATCAGGTGGCCGGGCGGTTGCGGTACGAGCACCCCGACCAGCAGTCAAATCCAGTAGGTCATAGCTCTTTGGGTAAGCTAGTTGAGTACCCCGCTCAGGTGAGCAGCCTGGGTCCAACGGCCCCCCGACGGGGGCCGTTTCTCTTCTCTGTCTTGGCTTAGTTGGACGCTGCGGCAGCTACCTCGCCCACCTGCCTGGCCTTGACTGTCACGGTGCCGAGAAAGCTCGAAGTGCACCTGCTTGTCGAACAGCATGACGGCGCGCGTTTGATCGATAATCTTGGCGCTGGGGTGCGGGCGGGTTACAGCGGGAGAGGCCACCGGTAGGGGGAGTCTGGGTGGTCGAGCCATACGTACTGCAGGGCGGTGTCGTCGTAGGCGGTGACGCCGAACCGCTCGACGGGTGGCTCGCTGAGCCGGCGCCACAGCGCGTAACAGGACTCGACGGTGTCCCAGAGGCGCTGCTGGCCGCCCTGCGCCACCGGGTACAGCCCGTCGCTGTCGGGATGAAGGCCAGCGGTGAACCAGCTTCCGTCGATACAGTGCCCGGACAGCTTCGTGCCCTCGAATGGGCGCAGGAACCCGCGCAGGCGCCGGCCGGCCAGGTGGAGCTGCGCCATGAACCCCAGCGACCTGTTGTCCGCCACCAGGCCGGGGTTGACGGGGGTCGTTCCTTGTTGCGGGTTGCGCTGGTCGAGGAGCACTTGGTCCCAGTTCTCGCCGTCGCGGTGTGGGCTGTCCAGCCGGGTGCGCATCGGCATGAACGCCCCGAGCAGGTTCAGGAACGACCCCTCGACGACGTCGCTGTCTGTCATGGTCAGCCGCAGCAGGGAGCCGTCGAGGCTGCCCCGCAGGTTCACGACGATGACCCCGCCGGGGGCGAGCTGGGAGATCCAGGCGGGCGGAATGTGGTCGGTTGACGCGGTGGCGATGATCCGGTCGAACGGCGCCGCCGCGGCGAGCCCGGCCGCGCCGTCCCCGGAGTGCACTGTCGGGTGCAACCCGAGAGTGGCGAGCGCCCGGCGTGCCGCGTCGGCCAGGGCCGGGTCGAGCTCCACACTCGCCACGTTGTCCGCGCCGACCCGGTGGCACAGCAGCGCGGCGTTGTAGCCGGTGCCGGTACCGATCTCCAGGACGCGATGTCCGGACTGGAGATCGAGCGCTTCGAGCATCCCGGCCATGACGGTCGGCATGGAGCTGGAACTGGTGGGAGCAGCTCCCCCATTGGCCAGATCAGGCGCCGGGGTCAGCTGGACCGTGAGTGCGTCGTCGGTGTACACGCCGCGCAACCACTCCCTGTGCTGCTGTGGGTCCGTCCCGTCCACTAGCACCTTGTGCCCAGACTCCGATCGGTAGAACCGGGGCACGAACATCTCTCTCGGAGTTTCCTCGAAGGCTTGCCGCAGCCAGGGGCTGCGTACGGCTCCACCGGCAGCCAATGCGCTCGCTAGGTCCCGGCGGTGCTCCACCGCGCTGGTCATGCCGCACGCACTAGCTCGTCGGCGATCGCCTCGGCGATCGGTAAGCCAGTCTCCTCAGCGATCCACCCCCACTGGCCGGCCGGATTGCATTCGAGGAACCACCACCGGCCATCGGGCGTGACTGAGAAGTCGAACGCGCCGAAGATGAGACCGAACGCGCGTAGATAAGCCATTACGCCGCAGCGCACCTCGTCTGGTGTTTCGCACACCTCATAGCGCAGGTCGTCGTAGCGGGAACGCCAGTCCACTTCGGCTTCGGGACTGCCAGCGTGTACCGCCACCGCGAAGCACCGCCTCCCCACGACGGTGAGGCGAACGTCGAAGGCTTTGGGTATCCATTCCTGAAACAAGTGGCAGCATAAGCCGATCGCGCCGTCGTCCAGGTCATCGGCGGTCAACCGTGAGGTGTAGATGATGCGTACCTCGTCCTGTTCGGTGACCACTCCGGTTGATAGCGACTTGTAGACAAGCCCCTCGCGGACCTCGGCCGCGAACTCGCGTGCCTGGGCGCCGACGTTTGTCACCAGGGAACGCGGAACGTTCAGCCCGCATTGGGTGGCTACCCGGAGCTGCCGAGGCTTGTAGCCGGCATCGGCCACCATTGCCGGGTGGTCGATCCACCGCCACGGCTGGGCGGACAGCACACCTCCGAGCCCGTGGGTGGACTCCAGTGTGGCGAACCGCTGCTCTGGCGCCGACATCCCCGGGGGAAATGTGAAGTGGGCTGGCTGGCGTCGGTAGACGCTGTGCACCGACGCCAGCTCGATTCGACGGCCGTGGCTGCGCAGCCACCCGGGCGAGTCGATGCGCTCTGGCGTGGCGGCGAGGGCCAGCGAGCCCGGGAAGTCAGCTGTATCGATCCGCGCGACATCGGCCTCGCAGGCCAGCAGGGCATCAACAACCAAATCAGCTGTCCCGTCCTGAGCTTGCGCGATCACGAGCACGGTGTGGCCGCTCACTCCTCGTCCATCTCGACATAATGCTCGGTGTCGGGTTCGTAGCCTGCCCCCTGACCATCAGGTGTGATCTTCGTGGGGATGGTCCTGGTCTTGTTCGTCGGTTTCTTGCTGCGCTTGCCGCATTGGGCTGGCTTCACGGCATACCGCAGCCCGAACGGCCGGGTAGTCGCTCCGGAGGGTACAGCTGAGCTGGGTATGAGCCGTCCTCCGCTCGGCGAGAGTGGGAACCGGCTGGTGACGGGCATCAACGGGTCCGGGGCGCCGGGCGCGGGCTGAGTCATGCGTTGAGAGTAGATGTCAGGTAACTCGCCTGACCAGCTCGTCGCGGCGGGGCGCTGATCGTTCAGGCGGTGGCGGTGAGGATGGCGTGGGTGAGCACGTCGAGTCCTTCGGCGAGCAGCTCCGGCGGGATGACCAGCGGCGGCAGCAGGCGGATGACGTTGGAGTAGGTGCCGCAGGTCAGCACCACGACCCCGGCTTGGTGGCACGCGTGCGCCACCCGCGCGGTGAGCGTCGGGTCAGGTGCGGAGGTGGTGGGGTCGATGAGTTCCAGGGCCA
>JBDTAX010000130.1:0-22762 GCA_039924425.1 Pseudonocardiaceae bacterium | reverse complement strand
CCGACACTCGCCGCAGCAGTGGCACCGACGCGGTGTTGACGTCGACGCCGACGGCGTTCACGCAGTCCTCCACCACCGCGTCCAACGAGCGGGACAGCGCGGCTTCGGGCAGGTCGTGCTGGTACTGGCCGACGCCGATCGACCTGGGTTCGATCTTGACGAGCTCCGCGAGCGGGTCCTGCAACCGGCGCGCGATCGACACCGCGCCGCGCAGCGACACGTCCAGCTCGGGCAGCTCCGCGGAGGCGTAGGCCGAGGCGGAGTACACCGAGGCACCCGCCTCGGACACTACAGCTTTGGTGACACTCAACCGCGTGACCAGTTCGGTGGCCAGCTTGTCGGTTTCCCGGGAGGCGGTGCCGTTTCCGATCGCGATGAGCTCCACGTGATGCGCCGTGGCCAGGCGGGTGAGCACGGACAGCGCCTCGTCCCAACGACGCTGCGGAACGTGCGGGTAGATGGTCTCGGTGGCGACCACCTTGCCGGTCGCGTCGATGACCGCGACCTTGACGCCGGTGCGGTAGCCGGGGTCCAGGCCCATGGTCGCCCGGGCGCCCGCGGGCGCGGCGAGCAGCAGGTCGCGCAGGTTGGTGGCGAACACCCGCACCGCCTCGTGCTCGGCCGCCTGGCGCATCCGCATCCGCAGGTCGATGCCCAGGTGCAGCAGGATCCGGGTGCGCCAGGCCCAGCGCACCGTGTCGGCCAGCCAGCCATCGGCCGGGCGACCCCGTTCGTCCACGCTGAAGCGAGCCGCGATGGCCTGTTCATAACTGCTCGGTGCGGGGGCGGCGCATTCCAAAGTCGGCTCGGGTTCGGACTCCGGCTCGGGAGACAGGTCCAGGACGCCCTCTTTCTCGCCGCGGAACAGGGCCAGGATGCGGTGCGAGGGCAGCTTCGTGAAGGGCTCGGAGAACTCGAAGTAGTCCGCGAACTTCGCGCCGGCCTCCCGCTGGCTCTCGCGCACCCGGGAGACCATCCGGCCCCGCGACCACATCCGCTCGCGCAGGGACCCGATGAGGTCGGCGTCCTCGGCGAAGCGCTCGACCAGGATGGCGCGGGCGCCCTCCAGAGCGGCGGCGGAGTCAGCGACGCCGCGCTCGGGGTCCACGTAGGCCGCGGCGGTGGTGTGCGGATCCTGGGTTGGGTCGGTGAGCAGCGCCTCGGCCAGCGGCTCCAAGCCGGCTTCCCGGGCGATCTGCGCCTTGGTCCGGCGCTTGGGCTTGTAGGGCAGGTAGAGATCCTCCAGCCGGGCCTTCGAGTCGACCGCCATGATCCGCGCCTCGAGCGCGTCGTCGAGCTTGCCCTGCTCGCGGATGGAGTTGAGAATCGCCGTGCGGCGCTCCTCCAGCTCTCGCAGGTAGTGCAGCCGTTCCTCCAGGGTGCGCAGCTGCGTGTCGTCCAGCCCGCCGGTGGCTTCCTTGCGGTACCGGGCGACGAACGGCACGGTGGCCCCACCATCAAGCAACTCGACAGCGGCCCTCACCTGCCGCTCGGGCACCTCGAGCTCGTCGGCGATCCGCTGGGTCAGCACGCTGCTCCTCCATCACCACGTCGTCTCGGCTGCTCACCAGCGGGTGAACCGCCACGGGCAACCTTATGGATCCACCCGCAACGGGTATCTAGTGGCCTTGTCGGTGACTCGTTCCCCGGAGGAGGTGCGTCGTGGGCTTGGCCAGGAGACCGGTGGTAGCGATCTGCGGCGGCGCCGCGCGCAAGCGGTTCGCGGTGGTGCTCCTGGGACCGCTCACCGCCGTCGCGCTCCTCGCCGCGACCTGCGGAAAGAACGGTGAATCGGTCGATACAGTCGCTCCGGCCGGCTCAATCACCCCGATCGCCCCGCTGGGCCCGATCGTCCCGCTCAATGGTGGTAGTAGCCTCCCTGACCCCGCGCTGGCGCTCCTGAGCAATGCCAGTCAAGACCTGAGAACAGGGAACTTTGACGCCGCCGCGCAGGCAGCCCAGCAGGCTCGCCAGGAGGCTCCTCAGGCGGCGGGCGGGGCGACACGATGTATCGCCGACGCCGTCGAGGGCGTCGCGGACGTCAACCGCAACAACATCAGACCGGGACTTCAGTCACTCCAGCGGGGTGAGTGCGCCATCAAGGTCGTGCCGGACGACGTGCGGATGGAGCTGGCCACGTTGATCTACCGCGCGCAAATCGTCGGGTACGCGCGGGCCGGTGACGACGCCGAGGCCGAGAACTCGCTGCACAACGCGCTGATGGTCGCTCCGGGCAGGGCGGATCTGTTCATCACGGAGTTGTGCCAGGCGGCGAGGGAACCCAGCGCCATCGCGCAATGCGCCACCCCTCCGGGCCCGACCACCCCGCCGAAGCCAACGTCGACCGAACCGATGACCAGCAAGCCACCTGCCACCAGCGAGCCACCCACCACCAGCGAGCCGACGAGGACTAGCGAGCCAACCAGGCCCAGCGGGCTACCGAGGAGCACCGAGCCACCGAGGACCAACCAGCCGCCAACCACCAGTGAGTCGCCGACGGTCCCTCCGTCACGATGATCGGACGATGAGTGATGGAGGACGGGGAGCAGGGCCCGGGGGAGGGAGCAGGTGAGGGCCTAGCGCGGATGACCCACATCACCGGCAAGGTCGTCGTGCCGGTCACCGTGATCACGGCGCTCTTGGTGTACTTCGGCTGGGCCAGGGCTAGTGCCATCTACGGGGTGTTCAGCATCGAACACCCCGTGCTCGGGTTCTCGGTCCAAGACTACCTGCTCGACAGCGTCGCATACACGTTTGGGGCCGCGACGCTGCTCCTGTTGGCGATCCTCGCCGCAGTCCCCGTTCACCTGGGGTTGATGCGGGTGATGAAGGTGCCTCGGTGGCGCAAGCGCACGGTCTTGCTCCTGTTCGCGGCCGGGATGGTGCTGAGCGTCGTTGGGCTGCTCGGCTCGCTCGCAGTCACCTACCCGGCCACGCGGCCGATCCCCCTGTCGCTCGGGCTGGGTGTCCTGCTCATCGGTTACTCCACCACGCTGTGGCGTGCGACAAGCGAAGCGCCGCGCGGTCCGCTCGGCGGCAGTGAGGTGGTCGACGTCCTCACCCGGGTCACGTTCGCGGCGTTCCTGACCCTCACCCTGCTCTCGTCGGTGGCGACCTACGCCCAGGTCGATGGCCACCAATACGGGGAATACATCGCGGGGCGGGTTGCGAATCTTCCAGGTGTAATCGTCTTCTCGCCGCACCCACTGTTCCTCCAGGGCCCGGGGATCCGGGAGACCCTGCTGATCGGCGATCAGGACAGCCGCTATTACTGCTACGACGGGCTGCGTCTGCTAGTGCGGGCCAGCGGCCGCTACATCCTGCTGCCCGCGAGCTGGCGGCTCGGAACGCCCGCGGTGGTCCTGCCGGATGACCCGGGGGTGCGGCTGGAGTTCTTTGATGCGGGGGCGGCGGGTCGGGCAGCGTCATGTGCCTGATCGGTGCGCCGCGCGACTCCGAACGAGCCTGAAAACCAGGTAGACCACGATGACCACGTTGACGGCCAGCGCGCCCGCCTTCAGCCACGTGGGGTGCTTGAGCAGCTCCTGCACTTCGGGGATGAACAACAACGCCGTCGACACGACGGTCAGATACTCGCCCCACCGCCGACGACGGAACAGCCCGTAGCCCTCTACCGCCTCCAGCGCCCCGTACCCGATGGCGATCACCCCGAATCGCTGCACCCGTCGCGGCGCGAACCCGCCCAACCGGCCGATGAGCCGGCCGGTCTCGTTGTGGCCCGGGTCGAGCCCGACCCGCTCAGCGAAGCGTCGCGCGAACTCCGCCCAGTCCGCGTGCACATGGGTGAGCAGGATCACACCGACTCCCACCAGGAGCACCGCGCGGAGCATCCGCTCCGCCGCGATCACCGGCAGCAGCCGGCTCTGATCCGCCTGCGCCATGCTGACCTCCAGGGCAAGTTACTGGTGGCACCAAGCTAGCGGTGTAACCCGGGCGCCTATCCACTGGTGGGGGCGACGCATGCGCTGGAGGGTGGCGTGGGTGATGGGATGGACCGGGCGTGGTCGGGATCCCGCCGAGCGGGCCCCGGAAAAACGGGGCGCTGCCGAGCGGGCCGCGCATGCGCCACAGTTACGTGTGGTCGACGGCGAGTTCTACCCGGACTGGGAGGCGGTGTACCGGGACAACGTGGAGCGGGTGTACCGGCTGATGTTCGCCAAGGTCGGCAACCGGGCGGACGCGGAGGATCTGACCGCCGAGGTGTTCCTGGCTGCGCTGCGCCCGCTGCGGGTCTCGGCCAGCGTGGGGGAAGTGCGGGCCTACCTGTTCGCCACCGCGCGGACGGTGCTGGCCGGGCACTGGCGGCGGACGCTGGGTCAGGAGATCACCAGTCTGGGTGATGACGAAGAGCTGCTTCCCGACACCACTTCAGACATGGTGTCCGCGGAGACGGTGTCTTCAGATGCCGTGGGGCGGGCGGCCGTGATCCTGGCGGAACTTCCCGACCTCTACCGGCGCATCCTGCAGCTGCGGTTCTTGGATGCCTGCTCGGTGCGTGAGGCTGCGGCGGCGATGGGGGTGAGCGTGACGTATGCAAAGGTGTTGCAACATCGGGCGTTGCGCCGGGCCGCGCAGCTGCTGGAGGTGACCACATGAGCGCACGGGGCGCGCGCCGGTTCATCGCGGATCTGCTGCGAGGTCGCCGTCCACGACCGTTTCGCGCGCGGGAGACCGACGTCGACGAGCTGCGCGCGGCGATCATGCTGCGGGCCGCCCGGCCGGGCGAGCAGGCACCGAGCGAGGAGTTCGTCACCGACCTGCACCGGCGGTTGGCACAGGCGCAAACTGACCAGGATGTCCGGCGCTTGCCAGCGGCTGGGTCGAGGGTGGATGGCACCCGGCGGCGGTTGGTGGCGGCCACCTCGATCGCGGCGGCCGCGGCGGCGGTCGGTGCCGTGACCGACCACACTCTCAGCGGTCGGAGCCCAGCTCAGGGCGGGGAACAGACGCTGATCCCGAACACCGGTGAGTGGCGCACGGTGAGCGCCAGCGCGGATCTGGCCGAGGGCGGGGCACAGAGCTTCGACCTGGGTACGGTGGTCGGGTTCGTGTCCCGCGCCGGTGGTGAGCTGCGGGCGGTGTCCGGGGTGTGCACACATCTGGGGTGCCGGCTGGCCCTGGACGCGGCGGCCAAGCGGCTGAACTGCCCGTGCCACACCACGTCCTTCGCGCTCAACGGGCAGCTGCTGCGCTACCAGCTGGCGGTGCCCCCCGCGGCGTTGCCGCGGTTGGAGGTTCGCGAGAGCCAAGGCATGGTGCAGGTCTTCGCCCCCCCTGGCCCGGTGGCGTAACCCGAGTCCAGACGCCCTCGCCGTCGGACGGCATCGCCGGTGTGCACAGCGCCCACTGCTTCGACGGTGACCGTGCCTCGGCTTTACGGGGTCATAGTGGGCGCCGAAGGAGAATGAGTGAACCCCTCGCTATTCCGCGGCTGCGGCGGCGAGGATGTCGGCGATTTCGGCGGGCTGGGTGATCGGGGCGGCGTGACTGGTCGTGAGACTGTGCACGTCAAAAGGGTTGGTGGGGGCAAGGGCATCGGCTTCGGCAATCATGCGGTCCTGCACGGCTGGGAGTATGACGCGATCGCGTGTGGTGCGGATATAGGTACGGGGAAGGTGAGCCCAGGTTGCGGGGTTGACTTGAGCATTGGCGAGAATGACTTGCAGTGACTCATCGGGTTGCATCGCGTAGTTAAGCGCCGCCGCCGTCAGGGCGGGGTCAAGGTCTGCCGCCAGGAACGCGTGCAGGGCAGCGAGGACACTCGGGTCTCCGGCACGGGGATTGGTTCGAGCCGCTCCGGTCTGGGCGGGGTCACCGATCCAGACCTCCTGCCGCGCACGCGTGAGCACGTCGTCGGGGTCGGCGTCTCCGAGGTCGGGAGCGTACGCGAGCAAGCTGGGCGACTCGACGCAGCAGTAGGCGCAGAGGTACACCAGGCGTGCTATTAACTCCGGCGCGGAGTTGGCCACGCCGGTCACGGTGCTACCGCCCATGCTGTGCCCGACCAGGACCACCGGTCCGTGGTCGGCGACTCGGCGCACGATCCGCAGCGTGTGGGCGACGTAGTCCTCCAGGGTGAGCTCGGCCAGGGGCGATGGCGCCCTCGCGAGCAGTTCAGGGTCCTGGGGGCACTGGTAGCCGGCGGGGAATATGGCATCGAACCCGTGGCCGGGCAGCTCGACGGGCAGGGCGCGGTGCCCCCGCAGGGCAAGCTCGCGAACCACCGGGGTCCAGATGAATGACGTCGCGCTCATACCGGGGATCAACACGAACGTCGGCGTCGTGCCGGAGCTGGTCATGGCACCTCCCACAAGTAACACTAAGTGGTCGGACCGGAAGTCCGTCGGGGGTTGATGGGTGACGGCGGGTCGTGCACGCAATGGCTCAGGGGCCGGGGATGTGTCAGATACAGGCTGCGGGCACGGTCGAGTCCACCGCCGGTGTGCTCCCGTCCTGCCGTGAGGGTGGTGTGTCGAGTTCACGACACGCACCATCACTGTGCGGGCAGTGGCGGGTGTTTCAGGACGCTACGTGGCTGCCTCGAGCCCCGACGGACTTCCGGTGGCGACCACGACAGCGCAACCGGGCTGACCACGGGGTCCGACACACTCAGTTTCATGTCCGGCGACGTCTGCCGTGGCAGGCTTGACGCCCTCGAGCAGACCTGGCAAATCTGTGGCGAACTCGGCAGGAAGAAGTTGAACAGCCGGTTGATGACCAGCACAGTGCAGGTCTTCGTCCCGCCTGGCCCGGTGGTGTAACCCCGGCCCCTATCTGTTGGTGAGGCCCGCGACGGTCGGGTCGGATAGAGGTCGATCATCATGCGCCAGTTCAGAACCAAGTTTGTGGTGCCAGCCGTTGCGGCGGGGATCATGGCCTTCGCCGGCTGCGGAGGCCCTGCCACCGCCGCACCGGCACCGGCCGATCAAGCGATGCCCGGAATGTCAATGCCCCCGGTCGCGGCAGCTCCGATGGCCACCAATGCGGTGTCAATCATGAATTTCGCGTTCTCCCCGGCGACGGTGACCATGAAGGCCGGCACCACCGTCACCTGGACCAATCACGACCAGGATGCGCACACCGTGAGTGCGATGTCCGGGGCGTTTCACTCCGCGACGCTGAACACCGGCCAGTCCTACAGCTATACCTTCACCACACCCGGCCGCTTCGACTACCTGTGCACGATCCACCCGTTCATGCTGGGCACCGTGGTGGTGACGCCATGAGTGAGCTCGAGAACGGGCCCGAGGGGATGAACCGCCGCCAGCTGCTGCGGCACACCGCGTGGTTCGGCGCAGCGGTGGCGCTCACTGTCACCGCCGGCGAGGTGATCAGCCACATCGGCGGCACACCCGCCGCGGCCGCGCTGGCCCAGGACCCGCACGCGTTGCGGTTCGTGCAGCTCAGTGACAGCCACCTAGGTTTCACTGGATCCGCGAACACCGACGTGACCGGATCGTTCAACCGCGCCATCAACCAGGTCAACGCTCTGGGGTTCCGCCCGGATTTCGTGATGCACACCGGGGACCTGACCCACCTGTCCACCCAGGCCCAGTTCGACCAGGTCGGCCAGATGCTGCGCGGGCTGCGCACTGGGCAGGTGTTCACCGTGCCCGGCGAGCACGACTCCGTCGACGACCACGGGCAGAAGTACCGAGCCATGTTCGGCGCCGGTACCCACGGGGACGGCTGGTACAGCTTCGACATCAAGGGCGTGCACGTCATCGGGCTGGTCAACACCCTGGCCCTGGAGAAGCTCGGTCACCTGGGGACCGACCAGCTTGAGTTCGTCCGCAAGGACGTCGCCGGCTTGTCCTCCGACACGCCCATCGTGGTGTTCAGTCACATCCCGCTGTTCGCGATGTACCCGGCCTGGGGCTGGGGCACCGACGACGCCGTTCAAGCGCTCAGTTACCTGCGCCGGTTCTCCTCTGTGACCTGCCTCAACGGCCACGTCCACCAGCTGTTCACCAAGACCGAAGGCAACGTCACCTTCCACAGCGCGACCACCACCGCCTACCCCCTGCCCCACCCTGGTCAAGGCCCCGGCCCGATCCCGCTCACCCTGCCCGCCGGGCAGCTCGGCGCCGCGCTGGGCATCCGGGACGTCACCTACCAACCCGGCCAACACACCCTGGCGATCCGTGATCAGAGGTTGGCCTGAACTTTGCTCACGAGGAGCGGAGTTGCTGCACTGAAGGGATCTGGTCGTCGGCCGGTACCCCGGCCTGGGACGAGCCGTGTTGGGCCTGGTCGACGCTGGTGTTGACCTGGTCGAGGTCGCTGCCGCTGGCCTGGCCGGAGCGGATCGGGCCGCTAAGGCCCTCCAGTTTTGCCGCAGCAGCCTCCAACGGGGCGGCGATGTCCCGGCACAGCGTCGGGTTGGCCTCGGCATCCTGCTTGGCAAGCCGCAGCTCGTGCACCGTGAACGCGGTGGCCAGACCAGCCCGGATCAGGCGACCCAGCCGACCCCGGCTGCCCGAGGTGAATTCACCCGCCTTGAAGGGTTTGTAGATGAAGTGGTGAAACGCGCCGAAACCCAGCCCCGCGTGCAAGACGAATTTGGTCTTGTCGAACGACCCGGTCTGCACCTGCGGGCAGCCTGCCGCCGACGGTGCCGACGAGGCGGGCGCTGTGCTCGTGGTGCCTGGGCCACACCCCACCAGCACCATGGTCAGCGCGCAGAGCGCGGTGAGTGCCGCAAGGGGTCGACGTCGGGTCCCGATCTGCTCCGTCATGGGCAGTCATCCTCCCAGACCGACGTGGAAGGTGCACAAGCATCCATGAGACCTCCGGGGTCCGACGTTCGTGTCATGGCGCACTACCGGCGAACCCAAGGCCCAGCCGGTGCAGTGCGGCCCGGGCTGGACCGCGATCGAGAGCGGCGCGGACGTGTGCAAGCTTGTCGGGTTTGAGGTGGTAGTAGCGGCGCCGAGGGCGGCCTTCCGTGCCCGGGTCGATGTCCTCCCAGCGACTCTCCAGCCACCCGCACCCCTCGAAACGGGCCAAGATGGGGTGAATGGTGCCGCTGGGCAACCCGGCTTTCCGGCCGATCAGCAACCCGTACATCTCCTGTGCGGGCTCGTCGAGCATCGCCTGCAGCACCAGCCGGGTCGGCAACGTCATCCGCGGTCCCGAACCACTAACCATGCTCTTACTCTACCATGCTAGGTGCAGAAAAACCTACAGTCCGCCCTGTGGGCACGTGGCCACCGGCACACCGACCGCCACTGGTCCGCGCCAGCTCCGCTAGGGCGCACCCTGGCTAAATTGGCTGGCGCGGGCAGCGCTGAGCGGAGGAGAATCGAGGGCGCCGATTGCCGCTGCGGCAACCGAGCTCGAGGGGCAGGCGACTGATGGGCGAGGACAGTCCGGAGCGGCAGGAGATGGTGGGCAGGATCCGGGCTCGCCGAGCGAGTATCAACGCGTACCTGCGGAAAAACCGGCCGCGCAGCCACCGCTTGGCCAACATCAGTGTTGTGAGCAGTTCTGTCGCGATAGTCCTGACCGCTGGTCCCGCGGCGGGTGGTCTCACATTCGTGCAAGCCGTGCAGAAGGTGCTGTCCCTGTCGGAATCCTCGATTGTCTGGCGAGTGCTCTGCCTCGGGGCCGTACTGGTGTCCCTCGTGGCGGCGATTTCGGTCAACCTGTACAAATCCAGTGACCTGACCGCTCGCATCAGTGCTGCGGAGTCGTGCAATTCGGGCTTGGAAGGATTGCAGGAACTCCTCGAATTCGGTCAGCTGGCCGTCCGGGACGTGGTCACCATCTATTCGCAGCTGGTCACGAAGATCCCGTTCGTCGAGGACAACCTGGCGGCGGCGGCCGACGGGCACATCCGGTAGCCGGGCAGGGCGGCTGAGCATCCACCCTGCCCGAGCCGGATTACAGGTGGTTCCAGTTCTGGAAGTTCCCGCCGTTGCACGGCAGGGTGTAGAGCTGCTTGCTGGTGTTGCTGTCCAGACAGAAACCGGTGGCCACGTCTTTGATGGTGCCGCCGGAACTAGAGATGACCCAGTTCTGGAAGTTCCCGCCGTTGCACGGCAGGGTGTAGACCTGCTTGTTGGTGTTGCTGTCCAGGCAGAACCCGGTCGACACGTCACGAATTGTGCTGGTGGTACCCGAGCCGGCGTAGATCCAGTTCTGGAAGTTCCCGCCGTTGCAGTCCAGCGTGTAGGCCTTCTTGCTGGTGTTGCTATCCAGGCAGAACCCGGTCGACACGTCACGGAACGTCGAGGTCACGCTCGCGAGGGCCCCTGTGGCACTGGGTGTCGTAGGACTGGGTGTCGCGCTCGGCGTTGCGCTGGCCGCGGTGGGCACCGCGATGGCCCACGTGAGCGACCCGAGCGCGGCGAGCGCGGCGAGCGTTCCCCTGGTCGTCTTCGCTGTCATGATCGCGAAATCTCCGTTCCGACGAGGGCGTGAGCCGCCCTGTGCAGCTTCTACAACGGCCCGCCACAGCGGCGGTCACGCCCGCTCCCCGCGAACCGCTCACGTACCCCTGCTCACCGGGGTCGCCTGAGCGGTGAGGTTCACTGCCGGTCATGGCGTTGGGTGGATTCTCCGCACCTGGTTGGTTCGGGTTGCTGGCCTTGGTGGCCGCGGTGGTGGCGGGTTATGTGTGGGTCCAGCGGCGCGCGCGCCGTCACCTGCTGCGCTTTGCCAACTTCGAGTTGCTGGAGCGCGTCGCGCCGCGCCGGCCGGGCTGGCCCCGCCACGTCCCCGCCGGGTTGCTGGTGCTGGCTCTGCTGCTGCTGACCGTGGGGTTGGCCGGGCCCACCGGGGCGGTCCGCGTTCCCCGCAACCGGGCCACCGTGATGCTGGTCATCGACGTGTCGCTGTCGATGAACTCCACCGACGTCCTGCCCACCAGGCTGATCGCGGCCCAAGACGCCGCAGCCTCCTTCGCGCGGAGCCTGCCCGCTGGGATCAACCTGGGGGTGGAGTCCTTCGCTGGTGCGGCGACCGTGCTGGTCAGCCCCTCCACCGACCGGGACCAAGCCGTGCGGGCCATCCAGTCGCTGCGCCTCGCCGAGTCCACCGCCACCGGCGACGCCCTCGCGGCCGCGTTGGGCGCCATCGACACGGTCAACCAACTCATCCCCGGCGTTGGCCCACCACCGGCGCGAATCGTCTTGATGAGCGATGGCAAGCAAAACACCGGCCGAGATGAGTTCCCGGTGGCCGCCCAGGCCGGCGCGGCGCACATTCCGATCAGCACCATCTCGTTCGGCACCCCCTACGGCACCGTTCCGATCCAAGGTGAGCAGGTCCCGGTGCCGGTTGATGACGATTCACTGGCCAGAGTCGCCGAACTGTCCGGTGGGCAGTTCTACCCGGCTCAGAGCAACCAGCAGATCCACCAGGTCTATGACACCCTGGCCCAGCAGATCGGCTACCAGACCATTCGCCGTGACGCCAGCAAACCCTGGGTCATCCTGGGCACGCTGGCCTGCCTGGCCGCCGCCGGATCCGCCCTGCTCATCTCGCAACGCCTGCCCGCCTGAGCACCTTGACTATCACGCTGATGCCGAGGGCCGCCGCGCGTCGGTAGGCACTAACTGTTACCGTCGCGCGGTGATTAGCCCTCGTCGCGGCCCGGGGCGCACCTTCACGGGTGCGCCGGTGATGGTGTTCAGAGCACTGCGGGTGGTGTCGGTGTGGCTGGTGGGTCTGGCAGTCCTCAGCGCCGGGTGTGGCTCCCCTGGTCAGAATCCTTCCGCTGGGCAGAGTCCCCCCGCTGGACAGAGCGCCTCGCCTACCCAGCCGAACCAGGGCCTGCCGTCGAGCTGCACCCGTACGATCACCCGCAGTGATCAAGCGCCGACGGTGCTGGCGGCCGCTATGCCGGGGGACACGCTGTGCTTTTCCGGCGGAGACCTGGCTGACGCCAGCCTGTCGATGATCCGCTCGGGCACCGCGGCGGCGCCGATCACGCTGCTGTCCGATGGCGGCGCCGTGAGCGAGATTCAGATCAAGGGCGATCACGTCATCCTGCAAGGTTTCACCGTCACCGGCGGCGGTGGGGTGCTTCTGGAAGGGGCCGGGATCACCGCGCGCAACAACACCATCCACGATACTCGACAGGGCGGGATCACCTGTCATCCCTGCACCGACTCGACGATCGAGGGCAATACTATTCGCCATGCCGCCACCAACGGCATTGACATCACCGGGCAGCGGATCACCGTGCATGCCAACAGCATCAGCGACACGGTGGCCGTCAACAACGGTGACGCTGATGGTGTGCGTTTTTACGGCAACGGTTTCCGGATGACCGACAACACCATCTTCGACATCTCGGCGGAGGGTTATCGCAGCCCGCCGCACCCGGACTGCTTCCAGACTTTCGACCAGAACCGCCCGCCCACCTTCGATGTGGTGATCTCGGGCAACAACTGCCGCAACGTGGATGCCCAATGCCTGATCGCCACCGGTGACCAGGACAGCAATGGCGGTGCTCCCGCCGGCGTTACGACGATCACCTTCGAGAACAACCAATGCGCGAACAACGGTGCCCAGGCGGTCAACCTGCGGCGCTGGCCGCGCGTGCAGGTGCTCCACAACACCTTCTCCGGCCCGAACATCACCCGAGCGGTATTGATCATCGACGGCTCCACCGGCTGCTCGGTGATCGGCAACACGACTACTCAGGGGCGCCCCACGGTGGACATCGACAACTCCTCTCGCTCGGGATCCACGGTGCAGGACAACAGTCCCGCCTGAGCAGGGCTGACTGGGTTCAGCCGCCCACGCCGAACCATCCGGCAACACTGAAGCCCACCGCCGCCACGGCCATGGCCCCGATGATCCCGACGCTGATCGCCCCGACCGCGCGCAGGATCGGCCCGTTGGCCGCTGTGCCGAGGAGTGCTCGCCGGTTGGTGAGGATCAGGATGCAGGTGAGCAGGATCGGGGCGATCACGCCATTAAGAATCTGCGTCCTGATCAGCAGGTTTATCAGGTTACCCGGGAGCAGCGCGACCGCGGCCCCGATCACGATCTGTCCGGTGAACAGCCACCGGAACAGCGGCGCCTCGCGGAAGGACTTGCCCACCGAGCGCTCGGTGCCGATCGCCTCACTCACCACGTAGGCGGTGGACAGCGGGACCACCGCGGCGGCCAACACCGAGGCGCCGAGCAGGCCGATGGCGAACAGCTCGGCGGCGAACGGCCCGGCCACCGGACGCAGCGCCTGCCCGGCGTCCTGGGCTGACTGGAGTGGCGCCCGGGTGGTGATGGCCGCCGCGGCGGCGATGATGATGAACATGTTGACGACGTTGGCGAAGACCGCTCCCAGGATCGCGTCCATCCGCTGGCGCGGGTAGTCGGCCGGGCGCACGCCTTTGTCCGCGACCGCGCTTGCCACGTAGAACTGCACGTATGGGCTGATCGTGGCCCCGACCAGACCCACCGACAGGAGCAGGAAAGCCTGACTGGGCACAAAGCTGGGCAGCACCGTCTGGCTGAGTACCTCCCGCACGTTGGGGTGCGCGAGGATGGCGGCGAGGGGGTAGACGACGAAAACCAGGGCCAGGCCGAGGAAGACGCGCTCGACGCGGCGGTAGGAGCCGAAGACCACCAGTGCCCAGATGATGCTCGCCGCGATCGGCACCGACACGAACCGACCCACCCCCACCAGCTCGAACGCGACGCCGATCCCGCCGAACTCCGAGACCATCGCGCCGAGATTGGCCACCAGGAAGGCCACCAGCACCACCGCGGTCACCCGCAGCGAGAACTGCTCGCGCAGCAGTGACCCCAGACCCTCTCCGGTGTGGCAACCGAGCCGGGCGCACATCTCCTGCACCAGGGCCAGCACCGCGGTGACGAACACCATCAGGAACAGGGTGTGGTAGCCGAACTGGGCACCGGCCGAGGCGTAGGTGGCGATGCCACCGGCATCGTTGCCAGCCGCCGCTGCCACCAGCCCGGGGCCGGTGATCGCCAACAGGGCCAGCAGGCGCACCCGCCAACCGCGCTGGCCGGACCTTGGATCCGGGGTCCGGCTCGCGCCCGCGACGGTGGTCGGCGACAAAGGGGCGGATGCACCCATCGAGTTTCCTTTCCGGTGCGTTCAGGCCGGCCAGCGCGGCCGCGGCAGGCGCAGTGGGCCCAGACGCGGACCCAGCCCAGGCAACAGCGCCTGCAGGACGTCGTCGGCCAGGATCCGCCCGATCGGGCGAAGCTGGTCGTCCACGACCACCGCCGACAGCCGGTGTGCGTCGAGCATCCGGTCGGCCACCCGCCGGATGGGGGTGTTCGGGGTGACCCACACCGGCCAGGGCGGGCCGACCAGTTCCCGCAGCGGCGTGGTGACCTCAGCCAAGAGCAGCTCCTCCAGGGACACGTCGTCCACCAGGTGACCGTGCTCGTCCACGACCACGACGGCGTCCAAGTCCGCGACATGCCGTTTGACCCGCAGCAGGATGCGCACGTGCTCCACCGTGTCGGCCACTGAGGCGACGACCAGCGCGGTGTTCATCACCCCACCGGCGGTGTCCGGGCCGAAGGCCATCACGCTGCGCAGCGCGTCGGCCTGCTCGTCGAACATCGCCGCCAGCAGCCGGTCGCGTTGCTGGCGGCTGAGCCCGCGCAGCGCCCTGGCCGCCTCATCGGGTTCCATCAGCGCGACCAGGTCCGCGGCGCGCGGTGGCCCCGCCTCGGTCAGCAGCTGCCGTTGCTTGTCCGGGTGCATGCTTTCCAGGGCGTCGGCCGCAACGGCGGGCTCGACCACGTCCAGCAGCTCGTGGCGCTCGTGGCGGCCCAGATCCTCCAGCAGGGTGGCCAGGTCACCGGGAAGCAGCCGGTTCAACTCGCCACGGTGGCGGTCCAGCCGGATCGCGACCCGCCCGGAGCGTTCGGTGACCGCTGCCGAGCCGAAAGAATGGACCGACGCCCAGTCGATGACCACGTCCGGGTTGGCTCTGGCTCGCCAGCGCGCCGGACCCAGCCTGCGCAACAGGGTGGCCAGCCCCACATCCACTCCCACCAGGCGCACCCGCCCAGCCACACCCGCCAAATACAGGTCGGCGGCGCGCACCACCCGGACCCCGTCCACATCCACGAGCTGCCGGTCGAGGATGTCCCGTGCAAGGCACACCTCACCCTCGCGCTGGGCGAACTCCCGCAGTGTCAGGCGGGCCGTCGTCAGGGTCACCCGCTCGCTTCGCACTTCGGCCAGCAACTCGGCCGGGATGAACGCCCGGCGCGAGCCCAGCCGGGCCACCAGCCCGGCCAGTGGCGGGTGCGGCTCACCCGTGTCCCACCGGGCCACCACATCGCTGACCTGCCCGACCACCTCATCCGCCGGGTTGCGCACCGGGCGCCCGACCAGCCCCGCGACGGAGACCACGCGGTCGCGCGGGCGCTGGCCCTGATCCGGGGCTAGGTCCGAGTGCCGGGTGACGTGCCGGCGCATTCTTCGTCGCGGTACTGACACAGCTCACCTCCTACGCGTATCACCGAGAGCGGGATTGCCGTCAACCTACGTTCAGAAACCCGTTCATGAAACCGAGTTTCAATACTTCTACGCTGCGATCATGCATCCGATGACATTGTGTAATCTCAATTGTTCGTACTGTTATCTACCCCACCGTCTATTTCCCCCACCGTCGTCGCGTTCGCCGGATCCTGCCCGCGGGGGAGGTGGGTTGACACAGAGCCAACTCGGTTGATGTCGGCCTCGGTAAGCTCTGGGCCCATGACAGCGACCGACATCGCCGACGTGTCTGACGAGGAGATCGACACCGTGCTGGACGAGGAGGGGTGGTCTTGGCGCACGCGAGCGGACCTGCTCGGGGTGCCGCTGGTCAGCCCCGCTGAGCTGGTGGGCTCCGTGTGCGCCAGCCGACTCAGAGGGCTAGTGCTCAAGAATCTAACCCAGTATCATGCCTCCATGACTCAGTGGAACGGGTATGTTGAGCGCCGTGACATGACTGATGCTGACCGAAAGCTGAATGGGCAGCACACCCGCCTCGTTCGCGAACCGGAGATCACGCTCTCCTCTCCCGAGGAGGTAAGTAATTGGATGAGTCGAAAGCTTGTTGAGCTTGCCAAGTCGGCTGACGCGGAAGCTCAGACGAAGAACAAACTCATGACCCATCCTGACAATGTATACCGCTCCACCGCTAAGCAGGGACGCAGTGTCTACACTTCCGTTCACGTCACGCGAACGGAAGTGTTTGACGTCTGCGCGGAGTTGCACGATCCCGCCCATGTCTGACGATTGTTCGAGCGCCAGAGGGCACGACTACCAGCAGAACGCGAAAGGCGAGTGGCGCTGCGTGAAGTGCGGCCAAAAAATGTGACGGGAACGGCTCGAGGGCGGTTCACCCAGCCACCGACCTCGGCCGCCATCCAGGCCGCCAGCCCCGAGGACTCCTCAAGGTGGGTAGCCGCCGTGGCCTGGTCAGCCTGCGCACTGACCGTCAGCCCGGCCTACAGGTGAGTATCCCGCCCGCATCGCCCTGAGAGATCCTTGGCGGTCCATCACGGTGCACCGAGCTGGCTGCCAACGGCCAGCGGATGCACTGTCAGGCAGCCAGCTCGGTGCTGCAGGAGCGGGCCCTGTATGTAGAGGGCCCCCCGCGGAAACGAGGGGGAGGTGTTCCGCGGGGGGCGGCGGATCCGGCTGGGGGTCCCGAACCCGCACGACTCATTGTGCCACTTCTGGAATGGTCCATGCGAGTGATACCCCGGCGTGGCGCATGCGTTACGCTGCGGCGTGGCGTCGGTGCCACCCGTCTGGGCCATCCGGTGACAGATCAGGACCGGAAGATCACTCTACGCTGCACGATGAAGTTGATGCACGTCGCCATGCCCTGGGCGATGACGAACGCGCAGGTGATTTCGCCGCGGATCGGTGGCAACAGCGCGAGCAGCACCGCGTTCATCCCGACCTGGACCACGAACGTGGTCCCGTACAGCGCCAGCACTGAGGCGAACTGCGCGCGAGAGCCTGGGCCCTGGAACGTCCACCGGCGGTTGATCAAGTAGGCGGTGGTGGTGCCGGCGATGAAGCTCAACGCCTTGGCCAGGTGCACCCACAGGCCGCCGGCCAGCAGCGCCTGGTAGCAGCCGTAGTCCACGCTGGCGGCCACCCCGCCGACCAGCACGAAGCGGGTGAGCTGGGTGGACAGCCGCTGGGTGGATCGGCGTGGACTCGCCACGGGTGGTGCGGCCACCAGTGTTCCTCCGTCCTGGTCTGGGCTGGTTGTGTCTGGTCTGGTTCGAGCAGGGTACCGGCACGGCGGGCCGATGCCGTCCGACTGTCCCGTGCCCGACTACCCTTCGCCCGTGCCGGCACTCGACACATTTCGCGCTGGCCGCTGGCCGGTTGCTCCGACCGTGCTCGGAGTCGCCGATTCGCCACGGGCTTTGCTGGAGCCGCCCGCGCGGTGGCGGGCGGGGGTGCTGGCTGGGCTGGCCATCGTGACTCTCGTCGCCGCACTCGGGGTGCTGCTGGCCCCGGTGCTCGCCCAGGACCCGGTGGTCAGCTGGCCGCGGGCAGGTCAGCTGGCTCGTTCCACCGTGCTGCCGCTGGTGCCCTACCGGCCGTTGAGCCTCGCCGCCCGGGTGCCGTGCGCGGCGTTGTCGGCGCTGGACCGGCGGCCCAACGGTGGTGACGCGCTGCGTACCCTGCCCGCTACCGCCGGCATGCCGGGCATCGTCGGGCAGGGGCTGGTCGTCGCGGTGCGCCGCGGCGTCGTGCGGGTCAGCGCCTCCGGTGTGACTCTGCTGCGGGAGGCGCTGCCCTCCGGTGGGTGCACCTACCAGGTGCTGGCCGACGCCGGTGGGGTGCGGGTGCTGCGTGACGGGGTGTGGCAGGGGCCGGCCAAGTCGGGGTCCGTCAAGCAGGGGTCCGTCAAGCAGGGTGGCGCCGCGGCGCTGGAAGTGCCGGAGGTCAGTGAGCTGGCCACCGACGCTGACGGTCAACTGGCCAGCGCGGGGCTGGCCGTGTCATTGCACACCGATGCCCGCTACGAGTCCACCCCGACGGCGTTGAAGATCGGTCTGTTGGTGGTGTGCGCCGCAGCCCTGCTGGCGCTGCTCACCTTGGCGTGGCGCTGGTGGGGCGGCCAGATTGTGCCCGTCCAGCGACCCAAGCTCGGGGTGGCGGACGCGGTGCTGGTGGTTGTCTCGGCGGTGTGGGTGCTGTTGGCGCCGACGAACTTCGACGACGCGTGGTATCTGCTGATGGCGCGCGGCGCTGACGTCTCCGGCTCGGTCGGCAACGCGATCTACATGTTCAACGTTACCGAGAACCCCTTCGTGGCCAGCCAGTACGTGCTGCAAGCCTGGGGCGGTCTGGGTCAGCTGCTGGGGTCGGGCTGGGGGCTGACCTGGATGCGGCTGGTGCCGCTGGCCTACGGGCTGGCCACCTGGTTGCTGCTGCGGGTGTTCCTGGTCGCGGGTTTCGGGCTTGAGCTGGGCACCGGCCGGGCCGCATGGGCGCTGCTGGTCGCCTATCTGCTGTGGTGGCTGCCCTACGGCATGACGCTGCGCCCGGAACCGCTGATCGTGCTGCTCGCCGCGGCGTCGTTGCTGCTGGCCGAGCTGGCGCGCAGCCGCGGTTCGGTCGGCGCGCTGGCCCTGGCCACCGCGACCGCCGCGCTGGCGCTGTCGGTATCCCCGTCCGGGCTGGTCGCCGCCGCCCCGCTGGTGCTGGCGCTGCCCTGGCTGTGGCGCTGGCTGCGCGCGCGCACTGCCCTGGTCCGGGTGGCCGCGGTGCTGCTGCTGGCCGCCTCGGCCACCAGCTTGGTGCTGGTGGGATTCGCCGACGCGACGCTCGGCGACGTCCTGGAGTCCACCGCCGTGCACCAGATGTACTACCAGACCTTCTCCTGGTACCAGGAGAAGGTCCACTACCAGACGATCCTCAGCTTCAAGGACTCCAGCCAGTGGGCCCGCCGGGCCCCTGTCCTGCTCACCATCGCGGTGCTGCTCGTCGTCGCGGTGGGCAGCATCCGCCGCGCCGGTAGAGACGTGGCAGACCCCGTGCGCCGGCTGCTGCTGCGCTCCGCGGCCTGCTCGGCGATCGCCCTGGTGCTGCTCACGCCCACCCCCACCAAGTTCATCAACCATTTCGGAGCGGTGGCCGCCGCGCCCACGGTGCTCCTCGCCGCCGCCCTGCTGCCGCGGGGAACACTATGGGCACTGCCGCGGCGGGTCTCGGCGACTGTGGCCGCCGGGGCGACTGCGCTCATGGTGGGCGCGGTGTCGTGGAGCTTCGCCGGGCCGAACCTGTGGCGGCCCTACTCCGACCGGGGCCAGCCCTTCGGGGAGCACCTCACCGCCGCTCGGGACAACACCGATCTCGGGAGCATGCGGCCGAGCCTGGGGCCGGTACAGCTGGCCAACCCGGCGATCTGGGTGGCGGTCGCGCTCGCCGCGGCCGGCGGGGTGTGGTGGCATCGTCGCCGCGGTCGCGAGCGCGGGGTGAGCCCCGACCGCGCGGTGCTGCTGGTCGGATCGACCGCGATCGTGGTGATGACCATCGTCGTGTTCGGCTGGGCGCCGCTGCGGCAGTATCCGGGTTGGTCGGTGGCGCTGTCCGCGGTTCGCGCGGTGCGCGGGCAGGCATGTTCGCTGGCCGATTACGCCCAGGTTCTCGTCGACACCGCGGCGCAACCGGTGCCCAGCGGGCCGGCCCGCACTGGTGGTGCGTTCACCGTCGCGGCGAACCGTCCCGCACCGGTGTCCGCCCCCACTCCGGGCACGCTGGTCTGGCACGACGCCGTCGGGGATGTCGCGAGCAACCCCGACACCGGCTCACTGACCCGGCCACCGGGCCTGCTCGTGACGCCCTGGTTCACGCTGCCCGCCGAGGGCGGCACCACCCTGCTGATCCCGCTGACCGGCACCCGGGCGGGCCGGCAGCTTGCCGTGGAGTACGCCGGGCCCACCGCCGAGGGGCAGCGCCCCACCGTGGCGGGCGCCGCGGCGCTGCCGGTGGACCCGACCATGGTGGCGACCCACTGGGACCAGGCGGCCATTCCGCTGGGCCGGCTGGGTGGGGGCCGATTCGGTGGGGGCCGGCCGGGGAGTGTGCGGGTGGTGGTTCGCGACTACGGCGTGACCGGCGCTGACAGCTGGCTCGCGGTGGGCCAGCCTCGGCTGGCCCGCTGGCGCCCGCTGGCGGCGGTGACCTCCGGAGCTCCGGTGTACGTGGACCAGCTCACCGCGGCGTTGCTGCCCTGCCTGGACCAGGTCAGCGTCTCCCACGGCATCGCGCGGGCACCTGCGGTGCTGGTGCTCAGCGACGAGGGTTTCGGCCGGGGGTTCCTCGATCTCGCGTTCGAGGTGTGGCGGGGCGGCACGCTGGTGCCGATGAGCCGCTCCGCGACCATCGTGCGGATGCCCGCCCGGCTGGTGCCCAGCGGGCCACCCACCTTGCCCTGGGGCCGCGTGGAGCGGGTGCGCTACGACCACCCCGTCGGGTTGGTCGACCTGCGCGTCGGCACGCTCCAGCGGGCCGGCTGGACCCGCCTGCCCACCCTAGCCGCCCAGAACTACCACGGCGGCGAGACCGGCTAAGGCCCTCAGGGGTGCACAAGCATCCATGAGACCGTGCGCGGGCAGCCTGGAAGGTGCACAAGCATCCATGAGACCGCCGGGCCCCGTTGGGTGTGCGGCGCGCATCAGCGTTGGGTGCTGCTGGCGGCGGGACTGGGCTGCTCTGGGATTTTGACGGACACTGGGGCGGGTTCGTCAAGTAGCTGCGCGGGCGCGGGGGTGTGCCGAGGGAGAACGCCAGGCAGACCACCGCCGCGAAGAGGTAACCGAGCGCGGTGCCGGGGCTGGCCGCCCAGCCGATCCGCTCGCTGTGGATCAGGCCGATGAACGACAGCGCCGCCCCGGCCACGCAGTACCTCGCCGCCCAGTAGTAGCGCTTGTCGATCATGAAAGCCGCGATCGCGCCGAGCACCATGCCGGCCAGGATCGCTCCACCGTCGAGGCTTGTCAGGCCGTCGTAGACGACTCCCGCGTTGGCCAGCGCGGGGGTGCCGACCTTGGCCGCGCTGGTGCCCGCCGCGCTCAGCACGTCGTCGATCTGACCGGTCGCCCAGGACGCGACGTTGGGGATCACCGCGATGACCACGGCGACCGCGTGCGCCTTGGGTACCGAGACGAACGCCTGCGCGCCGATCAGCAACCCGATGTAGAGCAGGATCGGCACGATGGCCGGCAGTGGGATCAACGCGCTGAACAGACCGAACAACCCCAGGAAACACATCAGCGTGATCACCACGCCAGCCGCCAGCGAGTACGTGGTCCGGCCGCCGGCGTCCTTCCAATCCGGGTGCCCGATGTAGACGGCGGGTGGGAACGGGCTGCCCAGCACGGCGCCGACCACCGCGCCGGTGCCGTCGGCGAGCAGCACGCTGCGCAGGTTGTAGCTGTCCCCGGCGACCGCCGCGCTCTCCACGTTGGTCATGCCCTCGCAGAAGTTGTAGATGCCCAGCGGGATCGCGGTGGCCAGCAGTGGCGCCACCGCGGAGAGGCCTTTGACCAGCAGAACGCCGTTGAAGGTCGGCACACCGATGGCGACGTCCTTGGCCGCTGTGACCACGTCTGGGGCGGACATGTACCCGCCGATCCAGCCGATCGCGGTGCCGACCAGTAACGCGGCCAGCCCGATCGGGATGTTTCCCGGCAGCGTCCGGCCGGTGAAGAAGCCGATCACGATGATCGCGAACACCGGTAGGGCGATCCACAGGGTTTGCCACATCTGCGCGGCCGGGCGCATGGAGATGAAGGCGATCGAGATGCCGGCCAGTGTCCCGAGCAGCGCCGCTCTCGGGGTGAACCGGCGGATGTAGGGTCCCACGAACGCGCCGGCCAAGACGATCAACCCGATGATGAACGACCACGCCACGCCGGCCTCCCAGGCCCGGATCGGGTTCTTCGTGGCCAGGAAGATCGGAAGCATGATTACGAAGGTGACGATGAACATGTGCGGCACGCTCGGGCCATACGGCATCGCGCACACGTCGCCGCGGTTTTCTCGGCGGGCCAGCCGGCGCGCCAGGAAGGTGTAGTACCTGTTGCCGAACCCCGATCGAGTGAATTTTCGGCCGAAGGCGGGTGAAATGTGGCGCACTTTGTTGATTGTCGACCGAATCGTGTCACCCCATGGACGCCTTTGTTACGTCCGTGTTACGCCCTGCTGAAGTAGGGTCGAACGCCGTGGTCGCTCAGCGCGGTCAGCGCGGCGAACCGTCGAGCACCTCGCGAAGGCTGACCAGCTCGTCGACATCACGGCGCGACAGCTCCGCCACCCGCACGCCGCGTCGCGGCAGGTGCACGACCAAGCCCTGCTGGCCAAGCAGTCGCAGCGCCTCCCGCAACGGTGCTCTGCTGGTGCCGAACCACGGGGTGAGCTGCTCCTCGATCAACCGATCAATCGCGCGCGGCCAGACAGTGCGCGGGGTCAGACATCGCGAGCGGCAGCATGCCAGGCGGACCGGTTCGGTATCGCTGGCGGTGTTCCGCCGCGACGTAGGCGGTAACGTGCCACGTGTGCCTAAGCCGATTATCGGTCAGCGCATCCGTGAGCTGCGCAAACCCCGCTTCACGCAGCATGATCTCGCGGCGGCGGCCGACGTCAGTGTGGACGTCATTAGCAAGCTGGAGCAGGGCCGCCGGCACACCGCCTCGATCGGCACGCTGCAGCGCATCGCCCGCGCGCTGGATGTGGACGTGGCTGAGCTGTTCGGCCGCGCCGAGACCACTCAGG
>JBDTAX010000129.1:0-7179 GCA_039924425.1 Pseudonocardiaceae bacterium | reverse complement strand
TCGAACACGCCAATGACCTCGGGTGCCGGGCCGTACCCCTGCGGAATGAGATCCTGGGCACGCACGTCACGCAGCTCGTTGACAATGTTGGGAAAGAGCTTGAGATCCTCATGACCCTTGACGTCTGTTCGGGGATCGAATTCCAGCGTCTTGGCGCGTTTCAACCAGTAGGGCGAACCAGTGTCCGGGTTGAAATGCCACTCCATTGCGGCTCGAATGAACTCGTCGGGATCAGGTCGAGTGTTGAACGGGACGTCCAAAACCGGTTGCGTTACTCGTGACACAAAATCTCCTCTCCTCTCGGGCGCGGGCATCCGCCTCGGGACAGGTCCGCGCACCTCCTGGATCCCAGCATGCGCCGCTGGCAGTGATAAGTCCAACAACCAGTTCATCTCGCAGGTAGAATTGATTGCTATGGAGTTTCGGTAGCTGGCGTACTTCGTGGCCGTGGCGGATGAAGCCAACTTCACCAGAGCTGCCGCCAAGGTGCACGTCGCTCAGCCCGGCGTGAGCGCTCAGATCCGCCGCTTGGAGCGAGAGCTCGGCCAGAACCTGTTCGACCGCTCAGGCCGCACCGTGCGGCTGACCGAGGCCGGCGCCGTCGTGCTCCCCTACGCGCTCGCCGCGCTCGCCAGTGCGCAACTCGCGGTCGACGAGCTAACCGGCCTCATGCGCGGGCATGTCACCATCGGAAGCGTCACCTCAATGTCCGAGGACATCGGCGGCCCAGGGCCTCGGGATGGCCATCGTGCCCCGATCCGTCGCCTACTCGCACCAAAAGCACGTGCACACCATCGCGATCACCCGTCCCGCGTTGTGGGGCGAGCTCGCACTCGCCTGGCGGACCGAAGGCCCGATCAGCCCGGCTGCCCGGGCACTCATCGCCAGGGCCCGTGCCGAACTGACTGTCCAGTATCCGGACGACTGACATGCCGGCTAGCGGGTCTTCTGCGCGATTTACGCAGTGACTCGCCCGACTGTCGCCACCGTGATACCGCCACCGAGTTCCTTGGTGACCTCTCGGATGTCCTTGGCGGTGTCGATGGCCCGCCAGTAGCCCTCGATTGGGAACCCAGCCAGCCGACCCTGCCTGGCCAACAGCGGGAACGTCGAGCGCTCGTGATCACCCGTGTCGGGCAGCAGACCCAGCATCTCCGCCGAGAACACGTAGATGCCGCCGTTGATCGGATACGGCGAGAGGGGAGCTTCCACGAAGTCGGTCACCCGCCCCAGCCCGTCGACCTCCACTACGCCCCAGGGCAGCGGCGGCCGAGCCAGCCCGATCGTGGCCACCGCCTGCTGCTGCGCGTGATAGGTCGCCATCGCGCCGAGATCAAACCTGGTCCAGATGTCACCGTTGAGCCCATACCAGGCCTCACCAGGGGCTGGAAGGTGCTTGCCGGCGTACTTCAGCCCACCGCCCCGTCCCAAAGGCTGGTGTTCGACCACCGTAGTGACCCGCAGCGGCCACACCGCCGCGTTCAGATGCTCGATCAGCACCTCATGCAGATGACCGGCGGAGACCACCACATCGGTGACTCCGGCCTCGGCCAGCCACTCCAACTGATGATCAATGATGCACCGCCCGGCGATCTCGATCATCGGCTTGGGACGGGTATCGGTGTACGGCTTGAGCCGCGACCCCTGACCACCAGCCAAGATCACCGCCTGCCGCACCATCACGTGGCTCCTCACCCCGCGACCCTAGCGCGCGCACATGACGGTTTGCCGACCACCCGCGCCGGCCAGTGCCCGGACTATCAGCCAGGATCGTACTTCACCTAATTCATTCTTTGGGGTGCGACGTCTCTCCACAGGCCGAGTATCACGTGGGACGGTGGGCCATGGAGCGCAGCACGTACTGCAGGATTCCGCCGTGGCGGTAGTACTCGGCCTCACCGGGAGTGTCGATTCGTAGCACAGCGTCGAACTCCACTGGGTGTGCCCCGTCGCGGGTGGCCTTGAGGTGCACAGTGGCGGGGATGGAGCCGTTGTTGAGCGCGGTGACGCCGGAGATGTCGAAGGTCTCGGTGCCATCCAGGCCCAGCGAGCGGGCCGACTCGCCGGCGGGGTACTGCAGCGGGAGCACGCCCATTCCGATCAGGTTAGAGCGGTGGATCCGTTCGAAGGACTCGGCGAGTACCGCGCGGACTCCGAGCAGCAGGGTGCCCTTGGCCGCCCAGTCCCGCGAGGATCCCGAGCCGTATTCCTTGCCGCCCAGGACCAGCAGCGGGATGCCGGCGGCCGCATAGCGTTGCGCGGCGTCGTAGATGGGCACCGGGGCGGCGTCGGATGCCGCGGTGAAGTCACGGGTGTAGCCGCCGCTGACGTCCCGCAGCAGCTGGTTGCGCAACCGGATGTTGGCGAACGTGCCGCGGATCATCACCTCGTGATTGCCCCGGCGAGACCCGTAGGAATTGAAGTCCTTGCGTTGGACACCTCGTTCGGCCAGGTAGCGACCAGCGGGGGAGTCCACCTTGATCGATCCGGCGGGAGAGATGTGGTCGGTGGTCACCGAGTCCCCGAGCAGCGCCAGCACCCGGGCACCAGAAATGTCGGCAACGGGCACCGGTTGCGCGGTCATCCCCTCGAAATACGGGGGCTTGCGCACGTACGTGGACTCCGGATCCCAGGTGAAGGTCTCGCCTTCCGGCGTTGGCAGTGACCGCCAGCGGGCGTCACCGGCGAAGACGTCGGCGTAGTCCTTGGTGAACATCTCCTGGCTGATCGCGAACTCGATCACCTTCTGGATTTCCTCCGGCGCGGGCCAGATGTCAGCCAGATAGACCGGCTTACCGTTGTGGTCAAGGCCCAGCGGGTCGCTGGCGAAGTCGACGTCCATTGTTCCGGCCAGCGCGTAGGCGATCACCAACGGCGGTGAGGCGAGGTAGTTCATCATGACGTCCGGATTGATCCGGCCCTCGAAGTTGCGGTTGCCAGACAGCACGCTGACCACCGCGAGGTTGCCGTCATGGACAGCTTGGGAAACCCCCTCGGGCAGCGGACCCGAGTTGCCGATGCACGTGGTGCAGCCGTACCCGACCAGGTGATAGCCGAGCTTTTCCAGATACGGCCACAGACCGGCCTTGTCGTAATAGTTGGTGACCACCTGGGAACCGGGCGCCATCGACGTCTTCACCCAGGGCTTGACGGTCAGGCCGGCCTCGACGGCGTTGCGGGCCAGCAGCGCCGCGCCGATCATCACCGACGGGTTGGACGTGTTGGTGCACGAGGTGATCGACGCGATCACCACGGAGCCGTGGTCGATCTCATAACCAGGGTCGATCTCATACCCGGCGCTGTCGGCGAGCCGCACTGGTGTCGGGGAGCTGGCCCGACCCTGTGTATCTGGGTAGCCGGCAGTGGTGTAGCCGACCAATGCCTGACGGAACGCCGTCTTGGCGTCGGACAGTGCGATCCGGTCCTGGGGGCGCTTGGGTCCCGCGATCGAGGGAACCACGGTGGACAGGTCCAGCTCAAGGTACTCGGAGTAGCTGGTCTCCCGGTGTGGGTCGTGCCAGAGATCCTGCTCCTTGGCGTACGCCTCGACCAGCGCGACCTGCGCGGCGGGGCGGCCGGTGAGCCGCAGATAGCGGAGCGTCTCCTCGTCGATGGGGAAGATCGCGCAGGTGGAGCCGAACTCGGGGCTCATGTTGCCGATGGTGGCCCGGTTGGCCAGCGGCACCGCCGCCACACCCGCGCCGTAGAACTCGACGAACTTGCCGACCACGCCGTGCCGGCGCAGCATCTCGGTCAGGGTGAGCACGACATCGGTGGCGGTCGCCCCCTGCGGGATGGACCCGGTGAGCTTGCAGCCGACCACCCGCGGGATGAGCATCGACACCGGCTGGCCGAGCATGGCGGCCTCGGCCTCGATGCCGCCCACGCCCCAGCCCAGCACGCCGAGCCCGTTGACCATCGTGGTGTGGCTGTCGGTGCCCACCACGGTGTCCGGGTAGGCCTGACCGTTGCGGACCATCACGGTCCGGGCCAGGTGCTCGAGGTTGACCTGGTGCACGATCCCGGTCCCCGGCGGGACCACCGTCAGCTCGCCGAAGGCACGCTGCCCCCAACGCAGGAACTGGTAGCGCTCCCGGTTGCGCTGGTACTCCAGGTCGACATTGCGCTCGAAGGCGTCCGGGCGGCCGTACACGTCGGCGATCACGGAGTGGTCGATGACCAGCTCGGCCGGAGCCAGCGGGGTGACCGCCTTCGGGTCACCACCGAGCGCGGTGACCGCCTCGCGCATCGTGGCCAGATCAACCAGGCACGGCACCCCGGTGAAGTCCTGCATGATGACCCGGGCGGGCGTGAACTGGATCTCAGCGGAGGACTGCGCCAGCGGCTCCCAGCCGGCGAGGGACTCGATGTTCTCGGCCGTGACGTGCGCACCGGCAGCGGCTGATTCCCAGCGCAACAGGTTCTCCAGCAACACCTTCAGGCTGTACGGCAGGGCGCGCCACCGGGTGCCGAGCCGCCGGTCCAACTGGGCCAACCGGAACACCTCGTACCGGGTAGCCCCGACGGACAATGCGCCACGGGTACCGAAGCTGTCGGCACTGCCCGTCGCCTGGGTCGCTGCTGTGTGGGTCACTGCTCCTCCGCTGGTGAGGGCTAGGTTGGCGCCCTCCACGGGTACTCTACGTCTGGCGGGATACCCGCAGAGTCCGCAGGTGAAACCTTAACGAGGAAGTAAAGCACTCGAACGATCGCGGTAACCTGCGGTGCGGAGGTGGCAGATCATGCGGGTGCCCTTGACCGTCGCCGACTTCCTCGCCCGCGGCGAGGCGGCGTTCCCTCAGTCCATCGCGGTCATCGACGAATCCGACCAACCGGGGCCACCGCTGCCGGCGTCGACCTACCGGGAGCTGGGCCGCCGGGTCCGCGCCTGGCAGGCGGGCCTGGACGCGCTCGGAGTGGGTGCGGGGGAGCGGGTGGCCGTGGTCAGCCACAACTGCGCCCGGCTGCACGAGCTGCTGCACGCGGTCCCGGCCAGCGGCCGCATCTGTGTTCCGGTGAACTTCCGCCTGCGCTCCGAGGAAGTGGACTACATCGTGTCGCACAGCGGCGCCTCGGTGCTGCTGTGCGACACGGAGCTTGACGGCTCCCTCAAGACGGTGGCCGCGCCGCACCGTTTCGTGCTCGGCGAGCAGACCGAGGAACAGGTGATGCGCTTCGACACCGAGCCGTGCCCGTGGGCCGAGCCGGACGAGGACGCCACAGCGACGATCAACTACACCTCGGGCACCACCGCGCGGCCCAAGGGTGTGCAGCTGACCCACCGCACCATCTGGATCAACGCGGTCACCTTCGCGCTGCACACCCGAATCTGGGAGCGCGACGTCTACCTGCACACCCTGCCGATGTTCCACGTCAACGGCTGGGGCATGCCCTTCGGGCTCACCGGGCTGGGCGCCCAGCAGATCATGCTGCGCAAGGTGGACGGTGCCGAGATCCTGCGGCGGGTGGCCCAGCACGGCGTGACGTTGATGTGTGGCGCCCCCGCGGTGTGGCAGGCGGTGCTGGAGGCCGCCGCGAGCTGGGACGGCGAGATTCCCGGGCGAGGGCGGGTGCGGCTGGTCTGCGCGGGCGCGCCGCCGCCGAGTCGCATGATTCACCGGATCGGCGAGGAACTCGGGTGGGAGTTCACCCAGATCTACGGGCTCACCGAGACCGCACCCCTGCTGACCTTCAACCGCGCCGCGCCCACCGATGACGACCTGCCCGCCGCGGACCGCGCTCGCCGGCTGTCCCGAGCCGGCGTCCCCGCGTTGGGCGTGCAACTACGCACCTCCTCATCTGGGGAAGTGCTGGCCCGCTCCAACGTCGTCATGGCCGGCTACTGGGACAGCCCGCAGGCCAGCGACGACGTGCTGGTGGACGGCTGGTTTCACACCGGTGACGGCGGGTCGGTGGACGACGAGGGCTACCTGTGCATCACGGACCGGAAGAAGGACGTGATCATCACCGGTGGGGAGAACGTCTCGTCCATCGAGGTGGAGGACTGCCTGTTCAGCCACCCGGCGGTGGCCGAGGTGGCGGTGATCGGGGTGCCCTCCGAGCGCTGGGGTGAGACGGTCAAGGCGCTCGTCGTGCTGGCCGAGGGGGAGCGGGTCACCGAGGAGGAGATCATCGCCCACTGCAAGGAGCGGCTGGCCGGTTATAAGGCACCGACATCGGTGGAGTTCCGCGAGGCCATTCCGCGCACCGCCACCGGGAAGATCCAGAAGTTTAAGCTGCGCCAAGAATACTGGGAGAGCTCCGAGCGCCAGGTGAACTGATCGCCCCGCAGAGCGACTATGGCAGGCTGCCGCCGTGGAGATGGACGAGCTGCTGATCGCGATGGACCGGACAGCCGCTAACCTCGCCAAGCTCCAGGACGTCTGGGACCGCGCCGCCCCATTCATCCCCACCGGCCCGTCTCGGGGATCCCACCCGGAGTACGACGACCTCTGCTGGGCCTGGAAAGATCTGTTGGTCGGCCTGCCGCCGATCGACGGCTGAACCATCACCGACGAACTCCCCGACGCTGATGCGCTCGGCCAGGCCTACATCGACTACTTCGACATCGGCGAAGCCCCGTTCTCGGTGGACGAGGCCGGAGGGAAGGCCGGCGCGGATCTCGCTGACTACCGGTTCCGGCTCAACCGAGCCCATCGTCGGGCCGTCCGCGAGCGACTCCAGCATCTCACCGCCGTCATCGACACCACGCTCCCACACCTGCTCGGCGGGGTGGCCCGAGACTCGCAGGACCGCCTCACGGGCCCTGCCGTCGACCAGATCACCGCCGCCGTCGGCGAGATCGAGCGGCTGATGGGGGACGTCGCCCAACGCCGCGGCCGCTGGAGTGACCTGCACCGTCATCTCAGCTTCGGAGAGGGACACGACTGGCACGACATCCGCGAGTTCGACTGGCCCAGCGTCCGCCCCGATATCCAGACCGCCGCCTTCACCGACACCGATCCGTTCCCGGTCCCCGACATCGACCTCGGCCAGGCGGCGGCCGGCCACCTCACCGGTACCGCAACCATCCCTCTGCCATGGGATCGGTTGAACGACGACGGCTTCGAACGCCTGCTCTACGACCTGCTTCTGGCCTTCCGTGAAACCAGAATGTGGAGTGGCTCATGCGGACCCGAGCCCCCGATCGCGGCCGGGATCTCTCCTTCGACCAAGTCC
>JBDTAX010000128.1:0-10726 GCA_039924425.1 Pseudonocardiaceae bacterium | reverse complement strand
CTGCTGGACGCCGTGGAGCGCGAGCTCGGCCAGGCGGGCGTGCCGGTGCGCCGCGCGGACTGGCGGCTCGACCAGGTGCCGGACCACCTGACGATCACCTTCCGGGTGTTTGACGGTGCGGTGACCCTGGCGCGGGGCAAGGATCTCGCCGCGCTGACCCGCCAGGTGCAGCCACAGCTGCGCGCCACCCTCTCGGCCGCGGGCGGTGATCTGCAACGCCGCGGCCTGCGCGGCTGGGACATCGGCACACTGCCGCGGATCCACCAGTACGAGCGGGCCGGCCAGCTGCTCACCGCCTACCCGGCGCTGGTGGACGAGGGCGGCACCGTCGCCGTCGCTCTGCTGCCCACCGAGGCGGAGCAGCGCCGCGCCATGTGGGCGGGCACCCGGCGGCTGATCCGGCTGGCGGTGCCCGGGTTGATCAAATCGGTACAGCGCGGCCTCAACCAGCAGGCCAGGCTGGTGCTGGCCCGCAATCCGGATGGCGGTGTCGAGGCCCTGCTGGCCGACTGCGCCGACTGCGCCGCCGACGCGCTGATCGCCGCCTACGGCGGGCCGCCGCAGGATGAGGACGGTTTCGCCCAGCTGCGGGACCGCGCCCACACCGAGCTGGCGGACGCGGCGCGCACCGTAGTCGCCCACGTCCAGCGCATCCTGACCGTCGCGCACACTGTCGAGTCGCGGTTGGCCGAGCTCACCGCGCCGGTGTTGGCAGCCGCGGTCGCCGACGTCCGCAAGCAGCTGGCCAGCTTGGTCGGGCCCGGCTTCGTCACCGCGACCGGCGCGCAGCAGTTACCCGACCTGGCTCGCTACCTGCAGGCCATCGCGCGCCGGCTGGACAAGCTGCCCCGCGATCCGGACCGCGACCGCGACTGGATGCACCGAATCGACGCCGTCACCCAGGCCTACCAGCAACTCGGCGACGGCCCAAGGCCGGAGCGAATCCGGTGGATGATCGAGGAACTACGGGTCAGCTACTTCGCCCAAGAACTGCGCACCCCCTACCCAATCTCCGACCAGCGCATCTACCAAGAGATCAACAAACTAGCTTAACCTGACTGCGCCCCCCGACATGGAGACATATCGGGGTTATTCGGCCTCCCAGAGCCCGATATGCCTCCATGTCGGACCGAGCAGCGCCACCAGCCGAGGGCGAACGGTCGAAGTCGCCGCTTGAAGCCCCGCAGGCGCGGCGCGCCTGACCAAGGTCCACCGAAGGGGACGCCAGCCGCAGTGCGGGCCGCTCTGCGGCGCGCGGACTCAGGCGCCTCATCGCCGCTATCCGGTGAGTCCTGCCTGTTTGGCCAGCTGGACCAGTTGGGGGTTGCTTCGCTGGCGCAGGGAGATCAGGACCCGCAGCACGTCGCGGCTCATCGGGTGGACCTTCGCCATCTGGGGAACGACGGTAAATGCCTTGACCAGCGATGCTTGCGCACCGTCCCGATCACCCAGGTCGAGCTGGGCGCGGGCAGTGTTGATGTGGACGGGGCCCAGCCGGGTGGGTGGCAGCCTGGCGTCGTTGCCGGCCAGGTCAGCCGCGAGGCGGATCACCTCGCGAGGGTGGCCGAGGTCTCCTTGAGTGGCCAGCACGTGGGTGGCGGTGTTGGCGGTCCGAAGATCTGGTTATGGCGCTGCAAGTCGTGCGGGAATTCCCCGGCCGCGGTCCACGCCGCCTGGATGTGCCGCTGGGCCTGCGCCTGATCGGTGAGCAGTCCCGCGAGCGTCATGCCGCGCAGGTGCAGTGTGCCCGTGGCGAAGGCCCGGCAGCATCCGCAGCAGCCCCGCCAGATCGGCCTGCTCACGGAGTGTGATGGCCCGGTCCACGTCGACGCGCAGACCGGTGGAGTCGGGTGCGGGCGCTTGGTCGGGGATGTCGTAGCGGCGTACCGCAGTGCGCAGATCCTCCAGCAGCACGCTCTGGTCCTCGGCGATCTCGGCCTCGCCGTACAGCGCGCCGAGGGAAATCTGCAGGGCTCGAGCGATCGCGGCCGCGACGCTCGGGGTGAGTGTCCGATCCCCGATTTCGATCTTCGACAACAAGCTCACCGAGACCCCGACTCGGCGCGCCAGTGCTACCTGGGTGATGTCACGCCGCTTGCGCAGCTCAGCAACTCGCGCACCCCCCGGGCCAGTAGTACCCATAGTCCAAGTCTTCCATCTGGAACCTGCTCCTGATCAGCGGACATCCGCTGAGGCGATGGTGGCGATCAGTGTGCAGCTCCAATGCTCGCCAGAGCCCTCCTGCTAGCCTTCCTGACCGATGAAGGTCTCAGCGGTGCTCAAGTTGATCGAGTCCGACGGCTGGCAGTTGGCTCGCACTCGTGGGTCGCACCGGCAGTACAACCATCCGACAAAGTCAGGACTGGTGACAGTCCCGGGAAAGCCGAGCGACGAACTGCATCCGAAGACCTTGGGCAGTATCTTGAAGCAGGCCGGGCTCAGGGGCGACACTGGCGGCACCGGTGCGACTGGAGAGAGGAAGGAAACATGATCAGCTATCTGATCATCATCGAAGGCGACGGTTCGACCAACTACTCGGCCTACTGCCCCGACCTCCCGGGCGTCGTGGCGACCGGTGACAGCATCGACGAGTGCGCCGCCGAGGCGCGTGACGCGATTGCCTTCCACATTGAGGGCCTGCACGACGCCGGTGAGCCCGTGCCACCTCCCACCAGCCGAGGGCGGACGGTCGACGTCGCCGCCTGAAGTCCGCGGGCGTAATGCCTCGCCGCCGCTATGCGGTGAGCCCAGCTTGTTTGGCGAGCATGGTTAGCTGGGGGTTGCCGCGCCGGTGCAGGGAAATCAGGACCCGCAGCACTTCACGACTCATCGGGTGGACCTTCGCCTTCTGGGGGGCGACGTCGAATGCCTTGAGCAGCGAGGTTCGCGCGCCATCCCGGTCGCCTAAATCGAGCTGGGCGCGGGCGGTATTGGTGTGGACATCAACGAGCCGGGTGGGCGGCAGCCCGGTGTCGTGGCTGAACAGCTCCTCGGCGAGACGGATCACGTCGCGGGGGCGACCGAGGTCTCCCTGGGTGGCCAACACATGGGTGGCGGTGTTGGCGGGACCGAAAAGCTCGTTATAGATCCGCCGGTCATGCTGGAACTCCCCTGCCGAGATCCACGCCGCGTGGATGTGCCGCTGGGCTTCGGTCCGATCACCCCGCCGCCCTGCCAGCGTCATGCCACGCAGATGCAGGGTGCCGGTGGCGAAAGCCTTCTCCGTACCGGTGAGTGCCTCCTCTGCGGCCACGATCGCCCGGTCCACCACGGTGAGCCCGCCCTCGAAGTCCCCGCAGTTGAGGAAGGCGCCAGCCCGTTGCACGGTGGCGGCGGCGCTCAGCAGCGGTTGGGGTTGCTGACCCGCGGCCCAGGCCTGGCGGGTCGGGGCGAGCTCGACCAGATCCATCCACCGATACCGCGCCGCCAGGTAGTAGACGGCGCTGTACACGTCAGCCAGCAGCGCCCACCCCTGCGGACTGGCCGCCGCGTGCGCGTACGTGGTGGCGCGGGTCAGCAGGGGTGGGCGCACACGTAGCAAGCCCGCCAGGTCGGCTTGCTGCACCAGAGTGGTTGTCTGGTCCAGGTCCACACGCAGCTGAGCGGGGTCGGGCACGAGCGCCTGGTCGGGGATGTCGTAGCGGCGTACCGCGGTGCGCAGCTCCTCCAGCGGCACACTTTGGTCCTCGGCGATCTCGACCTCGCCGTACAGCGCGCCGAGGGAGATCTGCAGGGCTCGGGCGATCGAGGCCGCGACACTCGGAGTGAGTGTTCGGTCTCCGATTTCAATCTTCGACAACAAGCTCACCGAGATCCCGGCTCGGCGCGCCAGTGCCGCCTGAGTGATGTCACGCTGCTTGCGAAGCCCAGCAACCCGCACGCCCCCCGTGCCAGTAGTAGCCATGGCCCAAGTCTTCCACAGGGAACCTGCTCCTGATCAGCAGACGTCCGCTGAGGCGGTTGTGCAATCAGTGTGCAACTTCAATTGATGAGAAGGATCGTTGACTGCTCGTCAAGCCGGACTCGCCGCTCGGTTCTCGCCTCACGACGGACGCCAGACTCGGGTCGGCATCCTGGTGGACGCCGACGCTGACATCGCCACCGTTCAGAGACTCGCCGGCCGTGTCAGTGCTCACGACCACCGAGCGAGCGAAGCGACAAGTACCGCCAACGTCGGTGCACCCGGTCAGCCGCCTAACCTGGCCAGCGGGGAAGCGGGAGATTGTTATATTTCCTTACCGCATCCCCCGCACTCGTATTCATTCAGAATTCCGCCGATTTTTTTGAACTTGGCGCTTCTCTCACTCGGGTAATTTTCCTTGAATCGCCCTATCCGGGTTTCTTCGAGCGCGTTCGCGGATCGTTCCGTTCGTCTTTCTCGACAATAACGAACGGGGTATTCCAGAAGATGCCCACGTCGATCCTTTCAGGTAGTGTGACACCGTTGCAACAGACATGTTTCTGCACGGCAATGGGGAGAAACCAGCAGGAGCCGATCGGGTGGAATTCCCTCCCCTGCCACTGCGGGTGGCTCACCGAAGCGCCATGTGCAGCCGGACCGTGGTTCCGATGCCGATCCTTCCGGTGGGCATCTCAACCAGGTCGCAGAGCGCATTGACCAGGATCAACCCGCGGCCATGCGGTTGGGATGGGCGCGGCGGGATCCGGCCGACCAACCGGTCGCTCAGCTGGCCGCTGTCGCTGATCTCGCAGACCAGGCAATCGGTCCGCGAGTCTTGCCACAGCGACAGGACACCCGCCGCATGGGTGTGCACCAGCGTGTTGGTAGCGACCTCACTGACCGCCAGGCACAGATCAGCCACTCGATCGGCCCGCAAGCCGGCCCGCAGCGCCAGGCCTTCGACGAACGCCCGGATGCCCGGCAGGTCAGTCGCGGAGTTGAAGACCAGCATGTCGCCCCACCACTCCGGAGGGTCCGGCAAGAACCGCAGGCTCTCATCGGCGACGGCGCGCGGGTCCCGATAATCCGGGCTCAAGGCCCGTCGCGACCCTTCGCACAGCACCGGATGGGTCTGTCGGGCCTGCGCCAGGGCAGTTGCACTCAACCCGTGGCAGTCGTGCACGCACAGGATGCTCGCCTCATGATCGGCCAGGGCGATGTTGACGAGGGCCTCATGTTGCACCACGGCGCGCTGCTCGGCGGCGGAGCGCCCCGGCCAGCTCGGTTCGGTGACGATGCGGACCCGGCGCCCCGGGTGCGCCTGGGTGAACGCGTAGAGCACCGCGGGGATGATCCGGCCAGGGTTGCGGCCCGCCTCGGTCATGTCCACGAACTGGACGCCCGCGCCGTCGGGCCCCAGCACCGAGCGCAGCGCGTCCAGACGCGAACCTGGCACCGCGACCAGTGCCGGCTCGGAGCGGGCGAACCCCTCGCGCAGGAACCGCGCGAGGGCCAGCGCGCAGTCCGCCGGGTCCCGGCAGAACAGCGCCTCGTGCGCCAGCGCGGCAGCGTCGAGCACCGCACCCGCTGGCTGACCTCGTCCAGCGGCGGTCAGTAGGTCCACCGTGCATCACCTCTTGTGCTGGCGTCCATCGCCGACGCGCAGAGAATACAACTCTTCGTACTGTGAACGCACCCTTTATTCACCCATAAGTGAAGGCTGACGACGCGCCGGTGACCCCTGTGGGTGGACAAGCGCGCGGTCAGTGATCACAGGGGGATCACGTGGGTCTGATGTTGGCGCTGCGGACGGGCGGTGGGAGGCGCATCAGGAGCACTATCAGCGCATGCGTCGTCGGCTGTTCGAGACTGAGCACGAGGCCTTCCGGCAGAGCGTTCGCGCCTTCATACGCAAGGAGGTCGCGCCGCACCTGCACACCTGGGACGCCGAGGGCATCGTGCCTCGCGCGCTGTTCACCAGCGCCGGTGCGGCCGGTTTTCTCGGCATGGCGATCCCGGAGGAGCTCGGTGGCGGCGGGGTGTCGGACTTCCGGTTCAACGCGGTGCTGGGCGAGGAGGTGATGGCCGCCGGAGCCGGCGGCGCCGGCCTCGGGCTGACCCTGCACAACGACATCTGCCTGCCCTACTTCCTGGACCTGGCCACCGAGGAGCAACGGCGCCGGTGGCTGCCGGGGATCGCCTCCGGGGAGCTGATCACGGCCATCGCGATGACCGAACCGGGGATGGGCTCGGACCTGGCGAGCATGACCACCACAGCGGTGCGCCAGTCTGACCATTACCTGCTCAACGGCTCGAAGACGTTCGTCAGCAGCGGCATCAACGCCGATCTGGTCATCACCGCGGTGAAGACCGATCCTCGGCAACGCCATCACGGGATGAGCCTGCTCGTGGTGGAGCGCGGGATGGCGGGTTTCGAGCGCGGTCGCACGCTGGCCAAGCTCGGGCAGCACGCCCAGGACACCGCCGAGCTGTTCTTCCGCGACGTCCGCGTGCCGTTCGCCAATCTGCTCGGCACGCAAGGCGCCGGCTTCACTTACCTGGTGGATCACCTGCCCCAGGAGCGGCTGTCGATGGCCGTCTGCGCGGTGGCCGGGGCGCGGGCGGCGCTGGAGCAGACGCTGGCCTACGTCAAGGACCGCACGGCGTTCGGCCAGCCGATCGGATCGTTTCAGAACACCAGGTTCCGGCTGGCCGAGCTGGCCACCGAGATCGACATCGCGCAGACCTTCACCGACCGCTGCATCGAGGCCCTAGGCGAGGGTGAGCTGACCGCCGCCGACGCCGCCAAGGCCAAGTGGTGGTGCACCGAGCTGCAGGGGCGAGTGCTGGACGGCTGCCTGCAGCTGCACGGCGGTTACGGCTACCTGCTTGACTACCCCATCGCCCGGGCCTTCGCCGACGCTCGCGTCACCCGGATCTACGGCGGCACCACGGAAATCATGAAGGAAGTGATCGGCCGCGCCCTGGGCCTGTAACCCGGACGTCGTACCGAGGTGCATCACTTGGAGTGAATGTGGGGGCCCAGTGGTACGCAGGAGCCCCCTTCGGCGATGTCTTTAACGAACACATCAACACACACTGATCAACTGGCGAGCGGCGCCCATCGCGTCCGAGCCAGCCCGGAAAGGCGGCGCACGATGACCAACCACAGCAGTGAGGCGGTTGCCCACGACATGTTCGCGCTGCTGCACGAGGCCGCGGCACCCGTGGTGACGCGCTGGAACTACTGCACCGACGATCCCTTCGCGGTGACCGTCGAGATCCAGACTCGCGGCAATCGCTTCGTCGACTGGGTGCTGGCCCGGGACCTGCTCGTGGCGGGGCTCAGCGCCCCCGCCGGGATCGGTGACGTGCGGGTGCGCCCCGCCACCATGGGCGAGTGGGAAGTGATCCTGGTCGAGATCCGCTCCCCCGACGGGCACGCCGTGCTGGAGGTCGACCGCGACCTGCTCCGAGAGTTCGTCGAAGCCACCATCGACGTCATCCCACTGGGCAACGAGACCCTAGCCATCGACATAGACGCCGAGATCGCGAAGATCACCCACAACTGAGCCGACTCGAACCGCCATTCGGTTCCGAATGACGCACACCGCAAGCGAAGGTGTGGAGTGATCGAGTGGATCTCAGGACGCAGCCCAGCTGGGACGTGATCGATCGGGTGGAGCGGTGTCTGGGTTTGCGGGTGGATCGAGAGACCGTCGTGGTGAAGCGGCGTTCCGTGGGTGGGCGCACTGACCGGGATACCTGGGTTCGCCTTGAGGCGCGACCATTCTCCAAGCTCACGGGGCAGGGCAGCGGTGTGGAAGGCGCGGCATGTCTGCCCAGGGGCATCGCCAAGCCGGAGTGGTACCAAGGTCTGTCGTGGCAAGTCCCAGAGCAACGCCTGCTGTGGCGGGCCGATGAAACCGAGGTTGTGCCGCATCCGGCGATCAAGCCGGGTGGCGTACTCAGCACCAACCCGGAGCTGGCAGACACATGGTGGGCAACACTGAGCATGTCGCTGGGCGCGCTTGCGACTCACACCACGACCCGGATCGCGACTTCGCATACGGTCCCAATCTCTCAGGAGCGGGTGACGGCAACCATTGAGGGTGTGTTTCCCGGCTGCGTGAAGACCACTGTGACCGAGTGGGCTGTGGCGCATGCTGACCTGGCGTGGACCAACCTGACGGCCCCGGAGTGTTGGTTGCTGGACTGGGAAGATTGGGGGTTGGCGCCGCGCGCCTGGGACGCGGCGACCCTGTGGGGCAACTCTCTGGCCGTCCCTGAGCTAGCCGCGTGTGTCCAGCGGGAATACCGGGTTGATCTGGGCAGTAGATCCGGGTTGCTGTCCCAACTGTACTTCTGTTCCGAGATGATCTCTGCCGGTGAGGATTACGCGGGGCCGCTGGCCGAGCCCACCCGGCGCGAGGCGACACGGCTGATCAGCTCGCTCCAGCCGTGACCGCCTTCCGCCCTCCACTCCCATACGGGTATCCCGCTCTCGTGGTCAAGGTCCGTCGAGGCCGACGACCGTGCCGAACGGGTCGGTGAGCTGGCAGATCTGTCGCTGCTCGTCGACCCGCAGCGGGCCGCGGTGGTGAGTGCAGCCGGCGGCCAGGAGGTGTTCCCGCGCGATCGCCAGGTCGTCCACGGCCCAGTAGACGACTGGGCTGCCGCCGCGAGCGTTGCGCTGGTCCTCGGCCGGGTGCCAGCCGTACTCGATCCCGTTGGACTCGAACCAGGCGTAGACCGAATCGCCGTCGGCGTCGAGCTTCACCTCGGCGTCGAGAACGTCCGCCCACCAGCGCGCTGACTTCTCGGGGTCGAGCGCGAACACCATGATCGTTCGGACACCGCGGAACACGGAGCTCTCCTCTGCCCAGGGAGAGCTCGACGGTACACGGGTGAGGGCGGGTACGCGGCGGTCAGCTCGCGACGTCGTGCAGCCGGTGCAGGCCGGTGGCGTGGGCGAACGCGCGCAGCGCGGTGACTAGAGCGGTGTCCGTCCAGTGCGCGCCTCGCTCGTTCACCCGGTCGCGGTAGGCGTGCCGGATCTCGCGGCTGGTCATCGGCAGGTCGATCTCGCGGGCAAGCCACGCCAGGGTGATCAGGTCGGGCATCCCGGTCAGGTCTGGGCGGAGGGTCTCGGCGTCGATGATGGCCAGTCGCCCATCAGGGTGGCGGCGGGCGCGTGCGGTCAACGGCTGTGAGCGGCGGTGAGACCTCGGGCTCGGAGGACTCGGCGCTCTACGGGGGCGAACACGAGGAGCTCGATGGTGATTCCGACGACCAGGATCAGGAAGATCGAGGCGATCACGAGGTCCATCGCGTTCAGTTCCCGGCCGATGTTGAGCTGCTGTCCCAGTCCGATGCCGAGCGCGGGCGAATAGGTGATGAGCTCGGCGGCCATCAGCGATCGCCAGGAGAATGCCCAGCCTTGCTTGAGACCAGCCAGGTATCCCGGCAGCGCCGCCGGGAGCAGCACGTACCGAACCCGACCGACGGTGCCCAGGCCCAGCACCCGGCCGACCTTGTCGAACAGCGGTGGCACCTGGTCGAACCCGGCGAGCAACCCATTGGCGATAGACGGAACAGCGCCGAGCAGCACCACCGCGTAGATCGCGGCGTCGGACAGGCCGAACCAGATGATCGCCGCCGGGACCCACGCGACCGACGGCAAGCTCTGCAAGCCACTGACGAACGGGCCGAGAGCGGCCCGTAGCCACCGGCTTCGCCACATCGCCAGCCCGAGCACGGTGCCCACCACCAACGACGCCAGAAACCCCAAAGCCCCCCGGGACACGCTGATCGAGATGGCGTCAGCGGCCCGGCCGTCGCGCACCGTCTGGCTCAGCGTCGCCAGCACCTCCCGCGGGCTGGGTAGCGCATAGCTCGGTTTAAGCCCCGTGGTGTAGGCCAGCTGCCAGAGCCCGATGAACGCCGCCACCGCGACGAGCGGGGGCAGCACTGATCGCCGGAACACCGCCCCAGGCCCGGGCCGCGGTGGCAACGCGGGTGTCTCCAAGGCGTCCAGCCCGGCCTCGAAGGCCCGGCTGTCCGGGGCGGTAATGGTCTTGTCGTCAACGGCCATGGCGGCTGATCTCCGCTCGGAGGTGCTGGGTGATCTCGGTGGCCAGGGCGCCCACTCCCGGGGACTCGATCGCCCTGGGCTGGCTCAGCTCGAGGCGCCATTCCCGGACGATCCGGCCGGGCCGAGAGCTCATCAGCACGACCCGCTGCCCCAGCCGGACGGCCTCGCGCACGTTGTGCGTGACGAAGATGATGGACAGTCCTTGCTCCGACCAGAGCCGGATGAGCTCCTCGTGCAGCGCATCGCGGGTGATGGCGTCGAGCGCGGCGAAGGGCTCGTCCATCAGCAGCAATTGGCTGTCCTGGGCCAGCGCGCGGGCCAGCGCCACCCGCTGGCGCATCCCACCGGAGAGCTCATGCACCCGCTTGTGGCCCTGCCCGGCGAGGTTCACCAGCGTGAGCAGCCGCTGCGCTTGCGCGCGGCGCTCGCGCCGGCCCACGCCGCGCGCCCGCAGCGCCAGCTCGACGTTACCGGCCGCGGTCAGCCACGGCAGCAGAGCGGGCTCCTGAAACATCAGCGCCGCGGCGCCCACCGTGACCTCGATGCTGCCGGAGGTGGGGGTGCCCAGGCCGGCGATGAGCGAGAGCAGGGTGGATTTCCCGCATCCGGAAGCGCCGAGCAGGCAGACGAACTCACCGGGCCCGACGTCCAGGTCGATCCGGTCGAGCACCGGTGGGCGGTCACGTTCGAAGACCTGGACGAGTCGCGTGACACGGACGCTCGACGCCGCT
>JBDTAX010000127.1:0-38698 GCA_039924425.1 Pseudonocardiaceae bacterium | reverse complement strand
AGGTGGAGTTCATCGCCGAGCGGCGCAACCTCAAGGAGGCCGCACTGTGGTCCCCAGCCTTGGCCACCGCCACCAGCCGGGCCACGATCCTGCCGGAAGGCCACGTGCTGCTGCCGCTGCCCGGCCCCCCGGTGGAGCACCGAGACCCCGGCGCGTTCCTGCTCGACCCCAACCCGGCCGTCACTCGCGCCGGTCTCGTCGAGGATCTGGCGCGCGACCTGGGCGCGTGGAAGATCGACCCCCAGATCGCGTTCCTATCCAGCGACGTCGCGCTGCGTACCCCGTTCGCGCGCACCTTGCGCGTGCTCGACTCCCGGCCCTGGGAGCAGAAAGCGCTGCCATCGCGGTTGCGGGCGCTGGACATCGGCTCGGTGGACATCCGCCGCCGCGGCCTGGCCGGCGACGTCGATGACCTGCATCGCCAGCTCAAACTCCGTGGCACCCGCCGCGCCACCCTCGTCATGACCCGGGTCGCCGACCGCCCATGGGCAGTGATCTGTGTCGACTTGGATCCACCGCTCGAACCGCCCAGCTAGCGGCGTGCGGCGGGTGGACGATGGGCTCAAGCAGAACGAGGACAAGACCCCTTGATGACAACCATCGTCAAATTGTGCACCAGTTTGATCTATGGTTACATGCGGATCAGGCCAGCGCCACCTGATTTCCGGGACGTTGTGCTCGTACGCACCGCTGTGCTCAACACGACCCTGCGGGCGTAGCCAGGACATGCAACCCGACGACGTACGCAGGTGCCCACCAGGGCCTGGCAACCCTACTTAGCATCCTAATCACCTTGCCTCTCGTGATCCGCTTTACCAGCTTCCTAACGGCCTTGGCGGTCTTCTTATTGAGAGAGACGACGGCGATCATCAATGCAGTGAGGCTCATTAACCAGTCATGAATCGAGTTCAACACAGCGACCCAGCCAGTTTAGCAGGGTTGACAGCGCGAGTAGCCCCCAAGCGCAGCCGCGGTGTTGGGGTGTCGGGTGAGGTGTGGTCGTGCTGCTGGTGGTGGGTCGGGTTGGGGGTGTCCTTTCCGGCGAACAGCCGGCCCGAGTGCCTACGGTGCCTACTGCGAACCGCTCGTGTGTGGGTGCGCTGTGCCTGCCCACGACCGCGAGGATGATCTGATGACATGGAGACATATCGGGGCTATCAGCGGCCTGATAGCCCCGATATGTCTCCATGTGGGTGGGTGACCATCGTCGTGGCTTGGCTGGCGACGTCGAGGACCCGCATCGCCAGATCAAGCTCTGCGGCACCCGCCGCGCCACCCTCGTCCTGACCCGGGTCGAGGACTGTTGTGGCAACCCGAGTCCATCGATCGAATCGCTCAGCTCACGGCAATCTCAAGACGTGCTGCCGGCAACCGGGACGGTGGCGCTAGAGTAAGCGGGTGACAGCGTTGTGGTCCTTCGATGAGCAGTCTCGCACTGGCGATCCGCTGCTGCCCGGGGCAGCGCCGGCTGCGATCCGGGACGTGCTGCTGCCTGAGGACCGAGTGCGGTTCGACGCCGCGTACCAGCGCGCGCTCGCCGCAGCGCGGGAGGATCTGGACCTCACCGAGCTGTTCCGGTGCCTGGAGCACTGGTGACGGGTCGCGCTGCTCCAGCGTGACCCCGACCGTTTCGCCTCGATCGCCCGCCGTGCCGCCGGGCGCCTGACCGGCATGCCGACGCCCGCCGACGAGCCACTGGCGCAGACCCGGCGCCGCGCCGGCCTGTAGCCGGTGTACCAACGACGACAACCCCGACGCGCCGGTGCGCTCAGAGCGTGATGCCAGCCCAGCGGGCGAACCCCGCGAGGGAGTCGGTGGCGCGTCGGTCGGCCTCGGCGAGCAGGTGAACCGTCTCGTGGACCTGAGGGTGGTAGCGAGTCATTTGCGGGGTGATGTGACGGGCTCGGTTGAGGGCGTCGAGAGCCTGGGTCCGGTCGCCGTGCAGGGTCCACGCGCGGGCGACGTCGATCCAGTGATGGCCTATGCGCGAGGGCTCGGCGTGAGCTGGGATCCGTACCTGTTCGGCCCGGCTGACTGCGGTGGTGCCGTCGGAAAGCTCGACAGAGACCGCGACCCAGTGGATGTCGACGTTCGTCTCGGTCGCGTTGACGTTGTAGTAGGGGCGCGCGGGCACGCCCGTGGCGACCAGTCGCCGCGCCTCGGAGATGTGCTCATCGGCTCGATCGGGTGCGCCCAAGCGAGCCTCCGCGATGGCCTGCCGAAGGTGTAGCTGAGCCTTCACCGCGTGTGCGGCCGGTGAGCGTTCACCCTCGATGAGGGCATGGCCCCGGTCGATGACCCGCAGGACGCTGGCGCATTCGCCCTGGTGTAACCGCATGTGGGTGCCGCGGAAGGCTGCGGCTGCGCCGCGCAGTGAATCGCCCGAGTGGGCGGCGGCTGCACGGCTACGGTCCACGGCCAGGGCTGCCAGGTCGAAGTAACCAAACCGGTATGCGACAGCTTGGGCGAGCTCGTAGGCGTCGTCGAGCAGCGCCCACGCTGTGCCAGCTTCGGTGCCGGTCCGGGCGTCAGCGAGAATGATGTAAGCGTGGTTCAGGAGCTCTGGGAGGCTTTCCGTGATCGATGAGTACCGCGACTTCTCCCGGTGGGCCTCGCACTCATCGAGCCGAGTGCGTAGCTCGGTGGGCGTCATGGGCGGACCTGACAGCTCCGGGTCGTCTACACCGCCGAATGCCGTGCGCAGCGCGGGCATCCCGGCGTGATCGGCTTTCGGTTCGGTGAGGGCAGGCCCGTAGGGCTGCCCGGTCAGTGTCTCCACGTCAACCCGCAAGGCCCGCGCGACAGTGGCGGTGAACGCGGGTGGGCTGGGACGACCCCCCGCTCGACCTGGGAGATCAGACTGGCGCTGACGTGACTGCGGCTGGCGAGCTGCTGTTGGGTGAGCCCGGCGAGCTTGCGCTGTAGCGCGACTCGATGACCCACAGCACCTGCGGGCGCGTTCTCTTCTTCCACTGGAGTGGACTCCCTCCGGGCGGTCGTGGACGATCTGTGACACACGATGCCACATCATGAACAGACCGCAACAGATTGCGAATTTTTTGCGAGTTCACTGGGAACGGATGGGTCATGATGAGTACGGTGATCGCCACGGTCAGTACCCGTGATCATTGACATGGCCACCCGAATTTTCCAGCTGTCGACGTGGAGGCGACAAGTTCCGCCCGCAGAGGAACCCGAGTGTTGACAGTCCTTCGGACAGGTAGAGCAGTTCTGAATGGCTACCTGACGCGGCTTGCAAGATCTTGTACTCGGCCCCATTTTCCGCGCCCCACGCCATCGCCGCGCGCCACAGCGCTCTGCCGTGTCCTTTGCGTCGGTAGTCGGGATGCACAGCGAAGTACTGTGGTGGTTGCATTTTTCTCCCGGTGGCGTCGGCAAGGGTTCCCAGAGGCCCCACTGCCCCAACGATGCACCGGTCTTCGACCGTGACGAGAATCGGGCCGTCGGAGAGTCCGGCCTTCATTCGCTGTTGAAGGAAGCTGAATCCAGCTGTCCCAGGCTGGTCAGCGAAGGTTGGGAACGTGTCAGCGACCTCGCAGTCCGCCAGTTCCATAACGTGGCAAATTTTGCGCTTGTCTTGGTCTCCGAACGTCTTGAGCATCAGTCGTGTGCTGGCGCCATCGGGAGTGTCCTGAAACCAGATGATACGACCGCGAGCCTCGCCGAAAGTGGCAATCCACGTGCGGCACCACTCGTCTGTCTCACCCGTCCTTGGCGGGTTCTCGCTATAGTGGTATAATTTCACCAAGCTGTTCCCGCAAGTGGATAACGTGGGTATTACCGTGAGCCCCGGCTTATGGATGATCTCCCCGGTGATTCGCTCGTCCTTTGTGTTCGACCAGCGCCGGTCCTTGTCATACGGGAGAAACTGGCCTGTTCCGGCGACGTCCACGACGGCACCGAATAATTCAGCAGATATCGCTCGAGGGTGCACTGGTCCGAGCGTGGGAACATACGGGACACGCACCACTGGGCCCAGCCAGTTCCATCGGAAATTCATAACCGGGAGTGTAGCAACTAGGATGGGTCTCATCAGGCCCCGGCGCGCGCCGCGCGCCGGGGCCTGATGGCCTTACTCAGAACGGGTTGTCGTCGCCCGCACTGCATGAGCACTTGTCTGACTCGGACAACACATCCAAGTCCTCAATGAATTCGATCTCCTCGGGTTGGGCGAGTAGTGGCCTGATCTCGACGTCCACGGTCATCCGGCATCCTGCTTTCTTTCTCGGTGTTGACAATATGTGGTCAGGGGTGCACTGGCTTTGCGATAGAGCTGCACCAGAGGCATGCAGGTACCGCATGTGCCGCTCAGGGCACAGTCGCCGCATCCCCCTTGCCGGAGCAGCAGACCGTCGGCGATGCCCCCCAAGCGGGCCAGGCCATGGACGCCTTCGTCCATCAGGGAGACGTGTGGGTCGCGGCCGACTTTGCAGATACTCGCTTTGCCGTGCGGATCTACATGGAAAAATGTGTGACCGGCGTTGCAACCGGTGAACACCTTGCGTTTCCGGAGATGCGCCGCCGATTGAGATGGCAGGGTCTCGGCGCCACCGTAGATAGTGGGCACCATATTGACATACTCGTCGAAGTGCAGACCGAGGCGCTCGGCGATGCCCCGCATCTGATCGACTTCATGTGCATTATGCTTGGTTACTATCATACTCAGGGCCAGCGGGAGTCCCGCCTCGTGTCCGGCATGTAGTCCTTTCTCGAACATTCTAAACGCACCTTTGCGGCGGGTCAGTCCGTCGTAGCTCTCCGCGGTGGCTCCGTACACGCTGAGCGTGATCCGGTGCGGGCGTCGGGAAGTGAGTAAGTCGAGGATCTTTGGGTTTGATAGCCGGGATCCGTTGGAGAGAATGGTCAGCACCATCCCGAGCTTATAGGCCAGACCGTAAACATCGGTGAACAGCCGGTCGATCATTGGTTCCCCGCCGGTGAGCTGTAGCCATAGTACCCCGGCGTCTTGCATGATGTGCAGCAGTCGTTCCCGGTCTGGCCAGGTCAGGCCATCGAACCGCTTCAACCCGAGGTAGCAGTGCTCGCAGTCATAGTTGCAGCCAAGATTGAGTTCGTAGGAGGCACGGCCGTAGCCGAACTGGGATTGCGGCCTGATCAGGACTGTGTCGGACAGGGGTTCATTAAAGATGTCGATGTCCCAGGCGTGATGGGCGGCCCTGGCTAACCAGACCGGAACGATGTCGTCAGGGGCGGCGTGGGTAAGGTCTGAGTACTTGGTGGGCGGGATCTTCATCCCGTTTGGGTGGCCCGGCCGTACCGCGATGTAATTGCCCAGGAAGGGACTGGCGATGAGTTCGTGCACGTGGTCCTCCTCGGAGCAATTCGCTGCCGCGCGCCGGTCGGTCTCGGTGGGCATTTCTAGGTTATGAGTACTTATCGTGTCCGAGCCGATACCGCCTCACTCGCAAGAAATACGCAAGGGCGGGGTGCTGCCGCACAGCGGTGACATGTGACCGAGGAGAAGCGGACAAGGTGTCGGCTTCGCCCGGCGGGAAGGCGCGAGTTCGGCGGACACGGGTACGGGTTGCGTCGATGAGTTGTGGATCTCTTGCGAGCCGGGTGCTGGCGGCTCCGCCACGCTCAGTACCCATGATCGACAGCTGGTCGCGGGGCGGAGGTGGCTAGCCGGGCTATGGACTGCTCTGCGCTGGTTCTGGTTCCCGTCTTCGCTCTCTGGGGTGCGGTGGCGCTACTGCTTGCTGTCCTCGTCATCGGCGAGATCCTCGATTGGTTTCACCGCAGACGCCAGCGCGGCGCGCATCACCCGACAGGCCCAGCGGCGCGAACCGTGGCGGAGATCACCCAGCGCCTGCACCATGAAAGCACCCGATTGCCGCCACCCCGGGTCATCGTCGTCCGCCGCCGGATGGCCGATACTTCCACCATAGTGACCGCGACGCCCAGGGGAAGTCTCCCCGCACCGCAAGATCACCACTCGGCGACGGTGGGCAAGCCAGACAAGCCGCCGTAAATTCCAACGGCTCGGCAAGCAAGCCCCGGAAGTCGACAAGGGCTCCCTGCTCATAGGACAGACTGTTGCTGGCGATTAGACGAGAGATTGTACCGGGGCGAGGTCGTTAGATGAGTCGGTTGGTGAATCCGGCGTCGAGAAGCCGCTGGTAGGCGTCCTGCACTTGCGGTGGCATCTCCTGCTCGATCGCGAAGCCGCGTTTGGCGTATTCGGTGATGCGCTGGGTATCACCCACGAGCATGTCGATAACACGCTTCGTGTCACCAATACTCGCGATGTACTCGTTCAGTGGTAATGGTCGAGAGGAGCAGAGTACGTCAACTTCGGGCCAGATTTTCTGGCAGGTAGCGAAGGCGCGCCGCTGCTGGTATGGCCGGGAAACGAGAAGGATCGATCTCACGTCTATGCCTTCGTCGGCGAGCATCCAGCGGGTGAATTCGATGTTCTGGCCGGTGTTGGTGGCCGCGAGTTCGACTCGGATGGCCTGGGGTGGCACGCCGAGCTCGATCGCGTGATCCCGGTAGTGGACGGCTTCGCCGCGGGGAAATCGGCCGACGGTCGTTGGCGAATTCGCGCCGGTGAACACGATGAGTGGGAACATCGCGCGATGGAACAACTCTGCGATGTGGATAGTGACGCCAGGGTCATGACTGCCCAACCCGATGCCGACATCGCACGGGTGCAGGTCGTGGTGCATGTCGTGGTAGTCCCAAAGGAGTTCCACGTCCGAGCGGAGATGATCGGGCAGCGTATTCGCGTCAGGCGGCATCGTTTACGGCCTGTCCGACCGGTCGTGCACACCCATGCGCGCGGCGAGCTCGATCGCCCGAAATGGCGGCCGGGGGCGGCGCACCATCTCCTGGACGAGGATGCGGGAAAGCTGGTGGTAGCGGACCTGTTCGGGGGCTTGCCGCTCAGCGTCGAGCAACGCGTCGAGCGCGGAGTCGACGCGGTTGCGGCGGGCGAAGGCGCGGGTGGTTTCGATGGCGTGACGCACCCGTCGCTCGGTCGGCAGGCCGGTGGTGTCGATGCGCGGCCCGAGATCGACAGCGACCTGCACGTCGCCGAGCTCCATCGCCACGGTAACCCGGTGGATCACCACGTTGGTGGGGCCGAACGCGGTCCACAAGTAGTTCGCGTCCCGGCCGAGCCGGCGCGCGGACCGCTCGGCCTCGGTCAGGAAAGTCATGGCGTCAGCCCGGTTGTCGTGCCGGGCGGCCGCCACCGCACCGACCAGCTGCAACGTGCCGTACATCGACAGGTACTCGGGAGTCGCGGCACCGAGACCGGTGTGCAGACGGTCGGATGCGGCACGGGTCAGCGCGACAGCTTGTTCGTACTCGCCCAGAGACAGCAGGGCGTGGGCAACCGACCGATACAGCGACCCGATCATCAACTCGCTACCGGAGGCATGCGCCGCGCTCAGGCCTTGGGTGGCGGACAACGAGGCAAGATCCGCCTCCCCGATTTTGGTCAACAATCCGGTGGCCAGTTGGTACACCGAGGCCAGCAGCCGGCGGGCGCGCAGCCCGTCGTCGGTGTCCACGCCGTACTGCTGAGACGCGGTCAGCGCGTCGGTGATCAGCAGCGGCAGTCGGCGAGTCAACCAGGAATATCGGGACCGCTGGTACCCATCCCACTCGCTCGCGATTTCCCGCTCCAGTCCGTCGATGCGGACAGGTTCGTCGGGTTGCGCCCCATGGGGCAAGAACTGGCGATAGCCCATCAACGCTGCCCGCAACGCCGGCACGGTCCGCTGGCCTGACTCCTCAGTCCACTCCATCAGGGTCGGATCACCGATCAGATCCCCCAGAGCCACATCGAGGGCGTAGGCGAGGCGGCGGATGACCGACAGCCGGTCGAGCGAGAGACGGTTGTGCTCCACCTTGCGCAGCCAGTCCGCGGTCCGGCCGATCAGCCCGGCCAGGACTTCCTGAGACATCCCCCGCCGATTGCGATAGAACGCCACGCGTTGCCCGATCGTCATGTCCTCCGTCATCCCGCGCACTGCGGCAGCCTTCCAGAGGTCCAGAGGTCCAGAGGTCCAGGCAACGACCCCAGAAAATCTCTCCCGGTCGGTGAGCGAACGTGGGCTTAGCGTGACGTACACGCGTTGCCCCCGACCGGGCCGGGCGGCGCTGCCGCCAAGAAATAATGAGGAGCGAGGTTTTATGACGGGCAGACACTGTTTCCGTAGGATTGCCACCCTTCGCGAGATTCTGGGCCGTCGTGCTCGACCGCCCGCCGCCGTCCCGGGATGCACCATCGGTTTCGCGGACGGGCCTACCGGCATCGCGCACTGCGTCACTGGTGAGGCGTTCGCCGCGGGCCGTCGCACGGGAGACCTGGCGCACCCCGACGGCACCGTCACCGCCGCCTGCGGCATCCGCTTCCGACCGCCCGAGTTCCTGCGCGGTACAACAGCCTTGCGGGGCGAGCCACCCGACCCCGACCAGATCTGCCTGGCGTGCCGCCGCATGATCCAGTAGCTCTCGGTGGGTTTCGGCTTTCCAACCTCTGTCGTCGCCCTCTATGGTCGGTAGGGACAGGGGACGGGCGAGAAGTCGTGACGGGAATCCTGGAGCGCCTGGCGTCGGGCGTCGTGCTGGGAGGCGGCGGATACGTGCTCGAGTTCGGCTACGTCCGTCACTGGTCGGCGACTGCGGCGGGAGGCTTGACTCTGTGAGGCTGCCCGACAGGTACCGCGAGCTCATCCTGAGCGACCTCGATCCGGGCGAGATGTACTTGCAGCTCGTGCGCGAGGTGCAGGCTGACCGGATCGCCCTCGACTACGGCCTCACCGAGACGATCATCTACGCCTGTGAGGTCCGGTACGCCTTGGACGTCATCCGCACCGGGCCGCCACCACAGTGGTCGAACTTCGCCGACCCGCAGGGGAATTTCGAGAACCTCCTCTGGCCGCTGCTGGATCCGCTCCAGCCCGTGCGGCTGGCATTCGCCGGATCGGGGCCCTACCCGATCACCGCGGCACTGGTGGCTGGGCGCTACCCCAGCGCCCAGATCACCTGTATCGACAACAACATCGTCGCCCACCTCCTGAGCCAGGCCATGCTCGAGCGCGCCGGAGTGCTGGCCCGCGCACTGTTCTTGGACGCTTTCGAGGTCGACTACCAGCCTTTCAACGCGGTCATCGTCGCCGCCATGGTGACGGGCAAACGGAAACTGGTGGAGAAGATTCTGGACAGCTCGCAAGCACTCGTGATCGTGCGCAGCCACATCGCTCTTGAGCACCCGCGCGTTATCTCACTCCCTTCCCCATTCGATGAGGACGGAATCCTGAACGGGACGCTGCCGTGAAACGGCTGCTCGCGAAGTACGAGCGGGTCGCGCCCCACGCGCGGGACTACACCGCCCTGCTGCGGGACACCAACGTCTTCGGCGCCGGGCGGGACCTGGAATGGGACGAGGATGCCCGCCAGAAACTAGCGGTGATGCTGGCTGAGGCGGAAGCTCAGCACGACCTGACCGCAGCGTGGCAGTGTCTCTCCGGCGGACCGGCCTATGACGTGAACGCCATGAAGGTCAGCTGTGAGCTGGAATACTGGGCGTTCTTCGAGCCACACCACGTCAGGCGCATGCTCTACATAGGCTCGGGAGCGTATCCGCACATCGCGCTGTACGCCCTGGCTCGTCTGCCCGAGCTCCAGATCGACGGCGTGGACATGACGCCGCACTGTACGGTGCTGTGCTCCGCGGTCGCTGCCAGACTGCGGTTTGCGGAGCGGCTTCGGGCCCGCACCGCTCGCGGCGAGGATCTCGATCCAGACTCCATCCACTCCTACGACGCCTTCTTCCTCTCCAGTGCCGTGCGCCCGAAAAACGCCATCATCGAGTTCCTCCTGCGCCACCGCCGCCCGCACGCGCTCATCTACGCCAGAGAAGACCAGGCCCATCCGCACTTCTACGAACCGGTCGAAATCGAGCACCCCGACGTGTTCTCAGCCCGCCGCGCCCGCGCCCTCTGGCAAACCGCCAAGGGTGAGCTGCCCCCCTTGCCGGAGGGATGCGAGCTCTGACTCCCGTGGGTCTCATGATGCTTGTGCACCTTACGAGGATGCGGGACAGCCCAGCGGTTGGTCGCGTCTGTTGCGTACACCGATAGATCTGTCAGCATGGCGGTGAGTTCCGCGATCTGTGCATGGGGAAGTGGAGCTGCACGGCCTCGGCCACGTCGATGCTGTCACTCTCGCCATACACGAGAGGTACGTGTGTCGGCCAGGATCCCGGCTGCCATCGGATGGTCACCCGGTCGCGGAATGTGGTGCCCAGGAGCGTGTTCAGGAGCCGCAGCCCATCGTCCAGCGGCATTTTCAGCCAGGCGTATCCCCGGTAGTACTCCACAAAACCGTCATGACCGGAAGGGGTCGTGCGCCAAGCGGGAACCTGCGTCGCCCAGTCTTCGGCGGACTCTGGGCTGTGCCCCGAGGCCACCAGCCAGACGACCCAGCTGGCCGGGTCGATCCAGCCAGCGCCTCTGGTCGGCCATGCCCAGTCAACGAGCTGCGCCGCATCGTTGACCACGACGTTGCCGGGACTCCACTCCGTGTGCAGCAGATGCTCTCCCGCGAACAGCTCCGGCGTGTCTGTGTAGGACGACCAACGCTGTTCGGCCTGCTTTATGGGCAAGGCAGGGCAGGGGATCCCGTCGAGCTGCCGCATGACGTGGACGACCTTCGGGAGGTCGGGCGATCCGGGTGAGTAGTCGACGCGCCGACCCTGGATGTGCTCAAACCCCAGCAGGTTCCATCCGTCGGTCTCGACATGCCACCGCAACCGTGGGGAGACCTGCAGCACGTAGGGGTTGATCTCCGCTTCCCGTTGCTGAGTCCAGACTCGGCGATGGTCGCTGCGTAGTCCCTTGACGAAGGTCGCACCAGCGCTCGTGCGCACGGTGACAGCGATCTCGGAGTTGAGCCCTTCCGTGGCGGGCTCCGCCGCGAGCACCGGACCGGTCTGTTCCTCAATGAGACTGCGGACGTTTTCCCAGCCGAGTCTGGCAGTCATCACGGCACCGTAGTGCCGAGGTAGCTTGAGCTGGCCGGATCCTTGTGCACCTTCCAGGCCGGGCGCGTTAGCGACGGGGGGCGAGCGTGACCTGTCAAGGTTTCTCCGTTCCTGGCGCAGTGCGCCGCCATGCGGAATTTATCGCTGTTTTTCGATGTGCTCGAAGATGTCGGCGTCGGTTTCTTGTTGCCAGTTGGGGAGGTCGTCCCAGTCAGCGACGTAGGCGGGTTTGGGGTTGGGGATGTGTTTGTAGATTTGTCCGATCCAGCACAGCGCTACGAAGCGGCCTTTTTGGGCGCGGGTTAGTTTGGAGGTGCTGCCGTCGGTGGCGTCGATGAAGCGGCTGGGACAACCAGCTGTGGCGCCTCGGCGACGAGCTGGCGGTGCGCCTGCCGCGCACGGAACGAGGCCCCTCCCTGCTTCGCAAGGAGCACAAGTGGTTGCCCGTCCTGGCTCCGCGGTTGCCGCTGCCGGTCCCCGTCCCCGTCCGGATGGGCGAGGCGTCCGGCCGCTTCCCGATGCCGTGGACCATCACGACCTGGGTCCCCGGCGAACCGTGTGACCGCACTCCGATCACTCGCGGTCACCACTCAGCCTACATCTTGGCAGGCTTCCTACAGGCCCTGCATCAGGCCGCGCCGCACGGCGCACCGGTCAACCCAAGGCGCGGCGTCGCCCTCGACACGCTCGCGGACGACTTCGACGCCACGCTCCGATCCATCGCCTCCGATCACGACACCGTAGATCTCCGGAAACTCTGGGAGGAGGCCGTCAACGCCCCGGAATGGCAGGGACCACCGAGCTGGCTCCACGGGGACCTACACCCAGCGAACGTCATCGTCAGGGAAGGCACTGTGGCCGGTGTGATCGACTTCGGCGAACTCAACGCCGGTGATCCGGCGACGGACCTCGCCGCCGCATGGCTACTCCTCCCGGCGGACGCGTGCGCACGGTTCTTCGACGCGTACGGCGATGCCGACGAGGCGACGATCCGGCGCGCCCGCGGCTGGGCCGTCCAGCTCGGTTTCTCCCTTATCAGCATCGGCGAGGCATGGGAACGGGGCCTGCCCGGCGGGCAGCCCACCTGGGACCTCGCAGGCCGGAACACACTCGATCGAGTTCTGGCCACCTACCACCAGGAGCGCTTAGCACCGGCCGCTGCGCTCCTGCCAGAAGGATGCGAAGTCGGCGCAGCGGTGGAATAAGTGCTTGAGCTCAAACGGTCGTAGCGTCAGTCGGCATGCGTGCGGCGAGCTCGATCGCCCGAGACTGTGGCCGGGGACAGTGCACCATCTCATGGACGAGTCGATGTCGGTCTCCTGGGCTTCACGGGCTGAACCTGAGGAGGGGCACGTCGTATATTGCTGGCTCCCGGGTGCGGAGCATGGTGGGCGTGGTGATCTCGACGAGCAGCATCTCGACGAGGAATTGCACTCGGGCGGAGAGGAGATGGCTGGTGTGGCCGAGGGCTGAGCGTTCCTTGAGACCGAGGCTGGCGTGAATGTGTGGCAGCACACGGTCGGTCTCGGGGTCGTGGGCAAGGGTGCCGCAGCCGAGGGCTTCGACGTTGGCGAGGTGGACCTTGGACCAGATGGGGGCAGCGGGGTCGGCGAGTTTCTCGCAGGTGCCGACGATCTCGGCTTCGGCGAAGCCGGCGATGAACATCGGGATGTAGCCTTGGCGGACGTTATTGGCGGTGCAGAACGCGGTGAGTGTGCCGAAGAAGTCGTCACCGTGGTCGAAGGCGATGCCGAAGGTTCGGCCGGTTATCAGTTCATGGCTGCGCACGTCCTCAGCTTGGCATCTCGACGTGCCCACTGGCCGCGTCGAAGGCCGCCACGATCGCGTGGTGAGCAGCGTCGGCGGCGACCAGTACGTGTAGCAGGATCCTCGCTTTGAACGGGCCGAGGAACCCGGAGTTGATCAATCCTCGGTCCTGGAGATCACGCTCAGAGCCGGGGAAACCGTAGGTGCCGCGCAGGACCGGGCCAGCGCCGGTCCGTGACGCGAGCACGATCGGCATTCGGGCGGCCAGCTCAGCGAGCGGGCCAACGAACGCTGCGGGCACATGTCCGACTCCGAACCCGGCGACGACAAGACCGTCGAAGCCGCCGTGCAGGCGATGGAGCAGCGCAGCGTCGTCGCCGAGGCATGCGGTGATCAGACCGATTCGAGCTCCCCGTGTGGGTGTGGGGTAGGTGGGCGAGGCTGTCGGCCGTGACCACAGATGCGGGACCCCCTCGACCACTCGGCCGATCGGCCCGGTGTCCGGTGACGCGAACGCGCTTGGGCTCGCGCTGTGCATCTTGTGCACATGCTTGGCGGCGTGGATCTCGTCAGCCATCACGACCACACACCCGGCACCGGCCAGGTGCGCGCTGGCAGCGGCCTGGATGGCGGCCAACAGATTTCCCGGTCCGTCCGCGCCGGCAAGCGTGGGGTTGCGCATGGCGCCGGTGACCACAACCGGTCCGGCGCGATCGACGGTCAGATCGAGAAAGTACGCAGTCTCTTCGATCGTGTCAGTGCCCTGCGTGATCACGACCCCGTCCGCGCCGGAGTCGAGTTCGTCCCGCACGGCGGCCACGAGCTGAGAAAGATCGTCAAAGCTCAGCGAGGCGCCGGGTAAGCCGCGAAAACTTTGAGCGGTGATCTTGAGGTCAAGCTCGGATAGTCCCGGTACCGCTGCAAGCAGGGCGGCGGCATCAAGGGTAGGTACCACACCTGCGCTTTTGTCCGTGGAGCCGGTCATGGCGATCGTGCCACCGAGAGAAAATATTGAGACGGTCCGCGGCGCTGGGCTGCCTGTCACCCGCCCGACCCTAGTCGCCGGATGTCGGCTCGTTGTGTAGGGAGGCAACATACCGGCAGGCCGCGTCCACACCATCGGTTGAGAGCAGCCGGCTTCGGGGCCGCGCGAAGTCCTGGCAAGTGTGGCCGGCTAGTGCGCTGCAGCGGCTCGTCAGCCAGGCCCAGCTGATACCGAGGTAGTCGGCGAGCGCGGCCAGTCGAGCGGCTGGGTTGGCCGCGTCACTGAGTCCATGCGCTCTGGCGTGTCCGATGGCGTCGCCGAATTCCTGTATCACGGAGGCGGACTGAGTTTTATTGACGTGCCAACGTCCGTCCGTGCGCACCCAGTTCGCGATCACGGCTTCTGAATCAGGTGCGAGAACAAAACCGTCCATGTGGGACAACGCGGGGTCCGGGCAGAACTTTGTGCAAATGCCGAGCGATTCCATCAGTGCTGCAGCGAGTAGAAGCAGGACGCGTTCGCTTGGCGATGAGTCGAGCACCGCATGCTCGGGGACGCAGAAGGTTCGGCTGGTGTATCCCGAGGTGTTGGCAAACCTTCGGCTGGTCTCCTGCAGGTATTCAAGCTTGTGCTGGAAGAATAGCCACGTGGATGCTTCCTCTCCGCGCTGTTCCCTTGTCCAGAAGGCTGGCTGATGGGAAAAATCCTGGGTGCTGCTGATGATGAAGCGCGCACACGACTCCGAGCCAAGCCACATCTGAGAGACAGTCGATAGCTCGGCGAGCTCGTTGCTCGAGATCGCCGCGTATTCCAGCTCGGCAGTGCTGCGGACGCCTTGCCGAGCCTGGGCGAGGGTGTCGTCGTCGTTTAATAATGCTTCGTCTAGGTTGGACAGTGCCCACAGGATTCCCAGGGTGAGGTCATCGGCCTTAAATGCTTGCGGGATCGTCACTGCGCTGCGGGGAGTCTGTTTTCGCGCAGCGACAACGTCCAACAATACGCGCGAGGAGACAGGTTCACCGGGGATCGAGACCATGATTACGCCTCGTGGCGCTGACGATATGAATTCCCCCAGGGGTCGCAATCGTTGATCGGCGATGACTGCGGTGTGGTGCGTGGACCACGACGCCTCGCTGAGGTGCGCTGGAAGAGTCGCGCCGCCAAAAGCGCGACCGCCTGGGAGTTCCCACTGCCATGTTATTCCCGCGCTGTTGAGCACCATGGCGGCAGATGAACCTGGCAGGTCGTGTGACAGCGCTTGGGCGAGGTCGGCTTCTGCGCTGCGGTTCTCAGTGCCGCCTGCAGCGAGGTTGAGCTGGCCGTTGTCCTTGATCGGTAGCAGCACGGGTCGACCGTCGATCACAACGGGAATCCTGATCTCGTGGGCGATCCTCGGTGGCTTGCGGCCCAGCGGTGTGGGTACCAACGCGGACAGCGAGCCTCCGGTTTTCAGTGCCGCATCACACTTGGCTGCGAACGTGGCAGTCGGCGGCTTGCCGCCATTTTCGATCTTGGAGAGGTAGCCGGGGTCGTAGTGCACCACCTGCGCGAACTTCTTCAGCGACAGGCCACGCTGTTGCCGCAGCCTGCGCAGCTCACCACCGAAGTTCGGCTGCTCCATGGACGCTCCCGTTGTCATTGCCTTGGTTGCCTTTACCGCAAGGGCAACGGGCAACCCCTAGATCCGCAGAGCGTAGCTGGCGAAGCTACCGAGCATGACCACCGCGCAGGCAGAACCTGTGGGTGACCACTCAGGAAATGAGGTGCGAGGTTCTATGGTAGGCAGACGCCGTTTCCGTCGTATTGCCACCCTTCGTGAGATTCTGGGACGTCGTGCTCGAACGCCCGTCGCCACCGCGCAGGGGTGCACTATTGGGTTCGCGGACGGGCCTACCGGCATCGGGCACTGCGTCACTGCGGATGCCTTCGCTGCGGGCCGTCGCGCGGGAGGTTGTTACGTTGCTCTCTGCGGGACGACGGTGCTTCCCGCGAGCCTCAGCGCCCCGGCGCGATACGACTGCCCGGCGTGCGAGCGGGGTGTCTGATGGCCTGGTACCTGCGCTCGATCGGCGATCGGGACACCCACCGCGCTGAGCTGATGCACCCTGACGGCACGCTCACCGCCACGTGCGGCGTCCGCTTCCGCCCTCGGGAGTTTTTGCGCGGCAGGACAGCCCTGCGGGGCGACCCACCTGACCCCGACCAGATCTGCCCACAATGCCGCCTCGCGCACTGACTCCAGCGGGTCTCATGGATGCTTGTGCACCTTTTTACCCGCTCGTGAGGGGTCTTATGGATGCTTGTGCACCTGCCGGGCCAGAAAAGCTAGCGGCGGGGTGGGGGTGTTTCCCAGGCGCGGGCGTAGCGGCGGGCGCCGGGGTGGTTGACGTCGCGGCTGCGGTAGACGACGTAGGGGCGGGTCAGGTAGCCCAGGGGGGCGCTGAAGACGTGCACCAAACGGGTGTAGGGCCACACGCCCAGCAGGATCAGCACCACCAGCGCGTGGATCTGGAAACTGATCGGGATGCCGGACATCAGCTCGGGTCGCGGGTGGATGGTGAACAGGCTGCGAAACCAGGGTGACACTGTGGCCCGGTAGTCGTAGCCGCCGCCGATCAGGTTGCTGCCCAGCGTGTTCAGCATCCCGGTGCCGATCACGGCGCTGAGCAGCAGGTACATGAGCTTGTCGATGCCGGTGGTGGCCTTGCGCACCGCCGCCACGGTGGCCCGCCGGTACAGCAGGATCCCCAGCCCGGCGACGGTGGCTAGGCCGGACACCGTGCCCATGGACACCGACATCAGGTGGTAGGCGGACTCCGACACCCCGAGCGCCGCGGTCCAGCTCTCAGGGACGCCGATGCCCATGACGTGCCCGCCGAGTACGGCCAGCACCCCGAAGTGGAACAACGGGCTGCCCAAGCGCAACAAACGGCTCTCATAGAGCTGGGAGGACCGGGTGGTCCAGCCGAACTGGTCGTGCCGGTAGCGCCAGAGGTGGCCGAGCAGGAACGAGGTGAACGCCACGTAGGGCACCGTCACCCACAGCAACCCGGTCATCGGCGTCCCTCCAGTTGGTCCTGCATCGCCGGGTCCACCCCGTAGGTCTCCAGGCCCACCTGTTCCTCCGGCGGCCCCTGCGCGGCCAGCTCGGCGACCCGGCGCCGGTCGGCCACGTTGAGCTCCGGGAGAGTGGCGCACACCGCGTCGAGCACCGCCCGGTAGGGCGATCCGGCTTCGTGCAGGGACAGCTTGAGCAGCTCCACCACCGGCCGGTACTCCACCAGCAGCCGCCGGCCGACCACCGGGTCTATCCTCGCGGCGAACTCCAGCACCACCGCCAGGTGGTCCGGCAGTTCGTGCTCGTCCAGGGTGGCGCCCGCCGCGCGATAGGCGTGCTTGAACCGCAGCAGCGCCATGCCGCGCTTGCGGGTGTCACCGAAGGCGTAGTAGCTCAGGTGCAGGCAGTGGCGACGCCGCAGGTCGAAGGTCTCCACGTAGTGCTTGGCCAGCTCGATCGGGGGCATGCGGCGGATCTCGTCCAGGAACGACACCAGCGTCGGCGCGGGTAGCGAGACGGCCGCCGCGTGCAGGTCGTCGAGCAGGTCCAGGGTGTGCTGGGTCGGGTAGTCCAGCAGCAGCGCGGCGATCCGCCACACCACGCGCTGCGCGCGCTCCTCGGGAAGATCGGGGCGCCGACTCTCGCCGGTGGGCGTCTCGGCCTTGCGGCGGCGCAGCCAGCTTGTGCTCACTGGATTTGCTCCACCACGGGCTTGGCGCCGTTAGTGTGCCCGTTAGTGTGCGCAGCCGCGTCCGGCACGGGGGCGAACAGGCCGTTGGTGGTCTTGCCGTCCCAGTTGAGCAGGTTGATCCGGCGCGCCTTGTCCGCCGGTGCCGCCACACCGTTGCCGTCCGAGACTGGCTGAGCGGTGAGGTGGAACTTGTCGTCCATGACGTCGAACGCGGTCATTCCGGGGCCGCCGTCGGAATCCAGGCTGCACCCGGTGGCCAGGGCGTCCAGCCGGTGCGCGTCCGAGCCGGCCGCGCTGGGGATGACGTAGCGGTGCTCGTACTTCGCGATGGCCAGCAGCCGGTACATCGCCTCGATCTCGGTGGTGCTCAGGCGCACCGACGCGGCGATCTCCGGCCGGGCAGGCTCGCCCAGGTTGACCCGGCGCATGTGTGAGCGCATCGCCGCCAGCCGCTGCAGCGCGGCGCGCACCGGCCCGACGTCACCCGCGGTGAACAGCTCCGCCAGGTACTCCACCGGGATGCGCAGCGCGTCGATCGCGCCGAACAGGTTGTCGGCGTTCTCGCCGTCGTGCCCGCTGCCGGCCAGCACGTCCACCACCGGGGACAGCGGCGGCACGTACCAGACCATCGGCATCGTGCGGTATTCCGGGTGCAGCGGCAGCGCCACCTGGTAGTCCACGATCAGCTTGTACACCGGGGACGCCTGCGCGGCTTCGATCCACTCCTGGGAGATCCCGGCCCGCTCGGCTTCGGCCACGACTCGGGGGTCGTGCGGGTTGAGGAATACGCCGAGTTGCGCGGGATAGAGGTCTTTGTCGTCGCGCACCGACGCCGCCGCTAATACCGCGTCCGCGTCATAGAACACCACTCCGATGTAGCGCAACCGCCCCACACAGGTCTCCGCACAGACCGTCGGGATGCCCACCTCCACCCGCGGATAACAGAATGTGCACTTCTCCGCTTTGCCGGTCTTGTGGTTGAAGTAGATCTTCTTGTACGGGCACCCGGTGACGCATTGCCGCCACCCACGACACTTGTCCTGGTCGACCAGCACGATGCCGTCCTCGCTGCGCTTGTAGATCGCGCCGGACGGGCAGGACGCCGCGCAGGATGGGTTGAGGCAGTGCTCGCAGATCCGCGGCAGGTAGAACATGAACGTCTGCTCGAACTCCAGCTTCACCTGCTTGGAGAGCTTGGCCAGCACCGGGTCTTTGCTGACCTGCGCGGGCCCGCCGCCCAGGTCGTCGTCCCAGTTGGGACCCCAGGTGACCTTGGTGTCCTCGCCGGTGATCAGTGACTTGGGCCGGGCCGTCGGGGTGGTGTCCATCGCCGGTGCGGACAGCAGATTGTCGTAGTCGTAGGTCCACGGCTCGTAGTAGTCGGACACTTGCGGCAGCTCGGGATTGGCGAAGATGTTCAGCAGCCGCTTGAACCGGGAACCCGAGCGCAACGTGAGTCGGCCCCGTTTGGTCAGCGTCCAGCCGCCTTTCCACTTTTGCTGGTCCTGGTATTGACGCGGATACCCCTGCCCGGGCCTGGTCTCGACGTTGTTGAACCACGCGTACTCGACGCCACTGCGGTTCGTCCACGCCTGCTTGCAGGTGACGCTGCAGGTGTGGCAGCCGATGCACTTGTCCAGGTTCATCACCATGGCCAGCTGGGACATGATTCTCATTAGTACGTCACCTCCTGGTCGCGACGGCGGATGGTGGTGACCTCGTCGCGCTGGTTGCCGGTGGGGCCGTGGTAGTTCAGCGCGAATGACTGCTGGGCGTAGCCGCCGATCAGGTGCGTTGGTTTAATCATCAACCGGGTCAGCGCGTTGTGGATGCCGCCGCGCTTGCCGGTCTTCTCGGTGCGCGGCACGCCCACGGTGCGCTCCTGGGCGTGGTACATGAACACGGTGCCCTCGGGCATCCGGTGGCTGACGATCGCGCGGGCGACCACCACGCCGTTGCGGTTGGTCGCCTCGATCCACTCGTTGTCCACGACGCCGATCTTGGCGGCGTCCACGTCGGACATCCAGATCGCCTGCCCACCGCGGGAGAGCGTGAGCATGTGCAGGTTGTCCTGATAAGTGGAGTGGATGGACCACTTCGAGTGCGGGGTGAGGTAGCGGACGGTGATCGAGCGCTGTCCGTTGAGACCGGGGTTCGCGCCGATTGCGGGCTCGCCGAACAATGCCGTCATGTCCAAGGGCGGTCGGAAGATCGGCATCTGCTCGCCGAGCTCGGACATCCAGTCGTGGTCGAGGTAGAAGTGCTGCCGGCCGGTCAGCGTGTGCCAGGGTTTGAGTCGCTCGGTGTTGATGGTGAACGGGGAGTAGCGCCGCCCGCCGGTCTCGCTGCCCGACCATTCCGGCGACGTGATCACCGGCACTGGCCGGGCCTGGGTGTCGGCGAAGGTGATCCGCTTGCCCTCGTTCTCCGCCGCGAGGTCGGCGAGCTTGGTGCCGGTGCGCCGCTCCAGAGCGCGGAAACCCTCGGTGGCCAGCCGCCCGTTGGTGGTGCCGGACAGCGCCAGGACGGCCTCGCAGGCGTGGATGTCCTTGGCCAGTGACGGGCGCCCGGCCGCACTTCCCGAGATGATCGCGCCGTTGACCGACCTGAGGTAGTCGACCTCGGCGTCCGGGTGGGTGGTGACGCCTTTGGTGGTCAGCCCGACGCGCTCGACCATCGGGCCGAGCGCGGCCATCTTGTCCCCGATCGCCGGGTAGTCGCGTTCCACCACGAGGATCCGCGGCATGGTCTTGCCGGGTATCGGCTCGCACTCGCCGGCTCGCCAGTCCAGCACCCGGCCGCCGGGCTGCGCGGTGGCGTCGGCGGTGTCGTGCAGCAGCGGCATGGCCACGAGATCTTGGCGCACGCCGAGGTGTTTCTCGGCCAGCCAGGAGAAGCCCCGGGCGAGCCGGTGGAACGCCTCGAAGTCGGTCTTGGACTCCCACTGCGGGGAGATCGCCGGGGAGAAGGAGTGCACGTAGGGGTGCATGTCGGTGCTGGACAGGTCGTGTTTCTCGTACCACGTGGCGGCGGGCAGCACGATGTCGGAGAACAGCGTGGTGCTGGTCATCCGGAAGTCCAGCGACAGCAGCAGGTCAAGCTTGCCGACCGGGGCGTTCTCGCGCCAGGTGACCTCGACCGGGCGCACCCCCGTGTGGTCTTGGGCCGCCAGGTTGCTGTCGGTGCCCAGCAGATGGCGCAGGAAGTACTCGTTGCCCTTGGCGGAGGAGCCGAGCAGGTTGGCCCGCCACACGGTCAGGCAACGCGGGAAGTTCTCCGGCGCGTCCGGATCCTCGCAGGCGAACCGCAGGTGGCCGGTCTTCAGCCCGTCGACGACGTGCGTGGCGGGGTCCTTGCCCAGCCGTTTCGCCTCGTCGGCCAGATCCAGCGGGTTGCGGTTGAACGTCGGGTAGCTGGGCATCCAGCCCAGCCGGGTGGCCAGCGCGATGTTGTCGGCCGCGGTGCGTCCGGCGAAGCGCCCGGTCGCCAGCGGTGAGGCCATCACCTCAGCGGTGAATGGGTCGTAGCGCCACTGGTCGGTGGCCAGGTACCAGTAGATGGTGCCCTGCATCTGCCGCGCCGGGCGTTGCCAGTCCGCGCCGAAGGCCAGCGTGGCCCAGCCGGTGATCGGCCGGCACTTCTCCTGGCCGACGTAGTGCGCCCAGCCGCCGCCGTTGACGCCCTGGCAGCCGGTGAGCATCACCAGGGCGAGGAACGACCGGTAGGTCTGGTCGGAGTGGAACCAGTGGTTGGTGCCCGCGCCCATCAGGATCATCGACCGGCCGCCGGAGCGCTCGGCGTTGTCCGCGAACTCCCGGCCGATCCGCTCCGCCGCCGCCGCTGGCACCCCGGTGATCGACTCCTGCCAGGCCGGGGTGTAGGGCTGCTCAGCGTCGTCGTACCCGGTGGGCCAACTGCCCGGCAGACCCGGCCGATGCACTCCGTACTGGGCCAGCAGCAGGTCGAACACCGTGGTGACCAGCTTCCCGGCGACCGTCCGGGTCGGCACGCCTCGACGCAGAACGCCGGGCGTGTCGGTGTCGAACCGAGGCAGGTCGACTTCCGCTTTGGCGTCACCGCCGCCGTACACGGTGAGCAGTGGGTCCACGCCGTGCAGGTCGAGGTTCCAGCGGCCTTCGCCGGAGCGGGTGAACCGGTGACCCAGTGAGCCGTTCGGGACCACGGGTTGCGCGGTGGCCGTGTCCAGCAGCACGGGTTTGGACTCCGCGCCCTCGCCGGCGTCGCCCAGGTCGGCCGCGGTGAGGAACTTGCCGGGAAGATAGGCGTCGCCGCGCTTCTCGAGGGTGATCAGGAAGGGTAGGTCGGTGAAGCGCTTGAGGTAATCGATGAACCGCGGTGTCTGGCGGTCGACGAGGAATTCTTTGAGGATCACGTGTCCCATGGCCATGGCCAGCGCGGCATCGGTGCCCGGTCGCGCCGGCAACCACTCATCGGCGAACTTCGTGTGGTCGCCGTAGTCCGGCGACACGACAATCACTTTTTGGCCCCGGTACCGGGCCTCGGTCATGTAATGCGCGTCCGGCGTGCGGGTGACCGGGACGTTGGAACCCCACATGATCAGATATCCGGCGTCGAACCAGTCGGCGGACTCGGGCACGTCGGTCTGGTCGCCGAACACCTGTGGGGAAGCCTCGGGAAGATCGGCGTACCAGTCGTAGAACGACAGCATCGCCCCGCCGATCAGCGAGATGAACCGAGCCCCGACGGCGTGGCTGACCATCGACATCGCCGGGATGGGGGAGAACCCGGCGATCCGGTCCGGACCGTAGCGTTTGATGGTGTGCACGTGCGCGGCCGCCGCGATCTCGGTCGCTTCCCACCACTCGGCGCGTACGAACCCACCCATGCCGCGCGCCGCCTTGTACCGGCGGGACTTGTCGGGGTCCTCGGCCACATCGGCCCAGGCCAGTACCGGATCCTTGAGCCGTTTTTTCGCCTCCCGGTACAGTTCCAGCAATGTGCCGCGCACATATGGGTAGCGCACTCTGGCCGGCGAGTAGGTGTACCAGGAGAATGACGCGCCTCGTGGGCAACCGCGGGGCTCGTACTCGGGCTTGTCCGGGCCGATCGAGGGGTAGTCGGTCTGCTGGGCCTCCCAGGTGATGATCCCGTCCTTGACGTAAATCTTCCACGAGCAGGAGCCGGTGCAGTTCACCCCGTGGGTCGAGCGCACCACTTTGTCATAGGCCCAGCGATCCCGGTAAAAAACGTCCGCCGACCGGCCGCCGATCTGGTGCAGCGTACGCAGGTCATCCGAGGCCTCTCCGCGCTGGAAATGCCTGCCGATGCGCAGCAGTGAATCGGTGAGACCAGTGTCCATTCCGACACTCGCGCTGGTCTCGGGGGAATCGAGCACGGACGCCGCCTCTTCGGGTGATGATTCGCGTTCACAGGGTTAACCCACTCACTCTAGGCGGCACTTTCGTGGTCTTACAAGAAGAAGCGTTACCGCTCACATCGCCACCGAGGAGACGGTGCGGCGTCCGTAACGCACCGGTTACATTCCCAGCCTGCCTGATGACGCTTCGTCAACCCCGTGAGCTGCCCCAACGCGTGCAGTTCCGCGGTCCGCTCATGCCCAGGTAGAGCGTAGGTCAAGCGCGAGTAAAAACTTTGACGTCCCACAGTTTCCGACTGGTTCACGTCCCGAAACATTCCAGTTACCTCACGCTGGGTGACCGATCCACGCTAGGCGTGACGGGCAACTCGAGGCACCGGTCATGTTATCAGCAACGTGCGCCGAACCGCTGTGATCAAGCCGACCAGTTGCCGGAAATGATCATAAGTTGATGACGCGGGAAGGTGGCGCGAAGCGAACCTGGGAGCGACTCATCTTGTCGGGTCCATAGAACCGTCGAGCCCAGTACGAATCAGGCTTCGCGAGTCGAATGGCACCAACTATCCAGCATAGATGGATCACTAAACCCAAAACCGCCATGCCATATTTTCCTTTCATTGCGGCAATGATAGGAAACGCGAGGATTGTGAGAACCGCGAGAATTGCGAGTACGACGATGATGGCGGACAGAACACTGTCGGTGGTAGACAAAATGATCAATTCCCTTCGTCGGGGCTACTTCGACAAAGAATCGGGTGGAACGTGGACAGCGCTTGGCTGTCAGCATAGATTCGTGGCGTAGCGTTCGGAAGCTAGTTGTGTGGTGGGTCGTGTTCGTTGAGCGCGAAGGAGAGGGCATGCCCCCGTTGAGTCGACGCCGGGTGGTGGGTACCGCCGCGGGGGTGGCGGGGGCCGCCCTGGTTTCCGGCCTGCTTCCACGCAGCGTGCGCGCGGCGCTGGCGGCGGGGCCGCCCACCGGCGGCTCGCTGCGTGAGATCAGGCACGTGGTCTGCCTGATGCAGGAGAACCGTTCCTTCGACCATTACTTCGGCACGCTGGCGGGGGTGCGCGGCTTCGGTGACCCGCACGCCGTCACGCTGTCCACCGGGCGCTCGGTCTTCCACCAGCCGGACACCGTGCACCCTGACGGTTACCTGCTGCCCTTCCATCTCGACACCACCACCACCAGCGCCCAGGCGATCCCCTCGACCAGCCACGCCTGGAGCGTTCAGCACGCGGCCTGGAACGGGGGCAAGATGGACAACTGGCTGCCCGCCCACCGCGCGGCTGACCACCAGAACGGCCCCTATGTGATGGGCTACTACACTCGCCGGGACATCCCCTTCCAGTTCGCCCTGGCCGAGGCGTTCACCATCTGTGACGGCTACCACAGCTCGGTCCTGGGCCCGACCTGGCCCAATCGCCTGTACTGGATGACCGGGACCATCGATCCCGGAGGCGAACACGGTGGACCCATCATCGCCAATGTCGCGCCCCAGCCCTATACCTGGACCACCTACGCCGAGCGACTCGAGCGAGCCGGCGTGAGCTGGAAGGTTTATCAGCAGCTCGACAACTACGAATGCAACATGCTGGAGTTCTTCCAGCGGTTTCGCGACGCGAAGCCGGGAGAGTCGCTCTACGACAAGGGCATGGCCAGCGGCGGCGCTTTCGCCTTCGAGGATGATGCCCGCAACGATCGGCTGCCCACCGTCTCCTGGATCATCCCCACCAGCTACCAGTCGGAGCATCCCGACTACCTGCCCGCCGCCGGCGCCGACTTCGTGGCCAGCAAAATCGAGGCCATCGCCGCCAACCCCGAGGTGTGGGCGAAGACGGCGTTCATCCTCAGCTACGACGAGAACGACGGCATCTTCGACCACGTCCCCCCGCCCACGCCGCCCCTCGGCACCAAAGATGAGTTCGTCGGCGGCCTGCCCATTGGCGCCGGCTTCCGGGTGCCCTGCATCATCGTCTCCCCGTGGACGGTCGGCGGCTGGGTCGCGACCGGACGCTTCGATCACACTTCGGTGCTGCGGTTCCTGGAGCGGGTCACCGGTGTGGTGGAGCCCAACATCAGCGACTGGCGGCGCCAGACGTTCGGCGACCTGACGTCGACCTTCCGTTTCAGCTCAGCCCGGGTCTCGTCAGCCCCAGTCTCGCCAAGGCTGCCGGGCACGTCCGACCAGCTTCAGCGGGCCCAGCGGGAGGTGACGACGCTCCCCAAGCCGTCGCTGCCGCAAGCGCACCAGATTCTGCCCGCCCAGGAGCCCGGCACCCGGCCCCACACTCGGGTTCAGCGGCCCACCGCATAGCCCTGCATGCCCCGGGCGTTCGCCCCCGCTCGGAGCAGCCCGGTGCGGGGATCGCGGGCCACCGCTGAGAGCCGGCCGAGCGACCACGGGCCGGCGTCCACCACGAGGTGCCCCCGCGCACGGAGCTCGTCCATGGCGCGCTCGCCGAGGCGCGACTCGGCGACCAGCTCACCCGGCCGCCAGGAACGAGGGTGAAACGAGCTGGGAATCGCTCCGGTGTGCCAGGCCGGCGCGTCGATGGCCGCCTGCAGGTTCGCCCCGCCCACCGTGTGCGCCAACCAGAAGCAGAGCTGCCAGGCGTCCTGCTGGTCGCCACCCGGCGTGCCGAACGCCAGGCTCGGCACACCGCCGCGCAGCGCCAGCGACGGCGACAGCGTGCTGCGCGGACGCCGCCTCGGCACCAGCGAGCTCGCCAGTCCCGGCTCCAGCCAGAACATCTGCGCCCGGGTGCCCAGGCAGAAGCCCAGCCCGGGGATCGCTGGCGAGGATTGCAGCCACCCACCCGAGGGCGTCGCTGAGACGATGTTCCCCCACCGGTCGACGACATCCACGTGCACCGTGTCCCCTGGGCGCTCCCCTGGGCCGAGTGCGCTCATGATCTCCGGCGCGCTCCCGCCGACGCCCCGCCCTTCCGCCACGAACGCCGGCAGCCTCGGGCTGCGGCCGCCCGGGGAACCCGGCCGCAGCTCCAGCGACGCCCGCTCGCCGACCAACCCCCGGCGCCCGGCGGTGTAGCCGGGCGAGAGCAGATCCGCCAGCGGCACGTCCGCGCTGTCGCCGTACCACGCCTCGCGGTCGGCGAAGGCCAGCTTGGCGCACTCCGTCGCCAGGTGCACGGTGACAGCGGTGGGCACGCCGTCGACGTAGCGCAACTCGTCAGCGAACCCCCGCAGCAGCAGGAGTTGCTGGGCGAGCACCGGCCCCTGCGACCACGGCCCGCACTTGGCCAGCGTCCACTCGCCGAGCTCGACAGTCACCGCCGGCTCGTAACTCGCCGACCACCGGGCGATGTCCTCGCTGGTCAGCAAACCGGCGTGCGCGCGCCCCGAATCGTCGCGCGCAGGCTGCCGGCACCACGAATTTACCGAGTCGGCGACGAACCCCTGGGACCACGCGCGACGGGCGGCATCGATCTGCGCTTCGCGGCTGGTGACGGATTGCGTCTGCGCGAGCAGCCGCTCCCAGGTGTCGGATCGCGCAACAACATCAGCCACGCGTCCCACGCTCCCGGCACGGTGGCGGCCAGCAGCCCCGTGCCGGGCACCATGTCCAGCCCCAGCGCGGCGTAGTGCTCCGGCTTCGCCGCCGCCGGAGCCACCCCCTGCCCGCACAGGACGCGCGGCGTCGGGTCACCGGCGGTGGCGAACACCGCCGGCACCTCCCCACCCGGGCCGTTGAGGTGCGGCTCCATCACCTGCAACACGAAACCAGCGGCGACCACCGCGTCGAAGGCGTTGCCGCCGGTTTCCAGCACGGCCATGCCTGTCGCGGAAGCCAGCCGGTGCGTCGAGGCCACCATGCCCTGAGTACCGACGAGCTCAGGGCGCGTGGTGAACATGCCTCAACGTAACCGGCTAGCGGGGCACGCCGCGGCTGCTGCGGCCGCGCAGTGCTCCCAGCACACCGGTGGTGATGAACAGCACGATGCCGATGATCGCCAGCCACAGCAGTGCTTTGAAGGCGAACCCGACGACGACAAAGACGAGCCAGAGCACCAGCAAGGCGAGAATCAGACCCATGACGGCACCACCTTCGACCATGCGACCCCGTGGCGGGGTCTTGTGATCGCGGGGTTCCCACTCGGGATCCTCGTCAAACGGGCGAGTTGGGTCGGTTGCGGTAATCAGGGTCGGGTCGGGGTTAACCCTCATGTGCCTGGTGGCGCGGTGCGGGATCGTAGGAGTTGTCGGTCGCACAGCCTGGGCGCAGCACCGGGACGCCCAGCCAAGAGATCGTCAGCTGGGCCCGGGTCGTCATTCGGGGCGACCCGGTCCCTTTTGCTTGTGTCATCATGCCCCGTCAGTGGTCCATTTCAGGGGCCCCTATCAACGGCGCAGCCGAGCTCCCACGCCGGAGAGGTAGACGCCCAGGCCGAAGATGAGCATCGCGATCGTCACGTGGGCGACGATCAGCCCGTCCGCGCCCGCCTTGCTGATCGCCTCGCCCAGCCCCGTTTGGACTATGATCAGCACGAGCAGGCCGAGAGCGCCGGGGGTGAGTGCCCCGGGGGCGAGCGCGGGGTGTGCGCGTCGCAGCCTGAGCGCGGCCAGCGCGGTGGCCAGGGCCAGCACAACGACGACGAAGCCGCTCATCTCATGCACCGTGTTCCAGGCACCGCGGCCCGGCTGGTCGATGAATTCACCCGCCCACACCGCCTGCAGCAGCACGCCGAGCAGGGTCAGGCCGTTCAGGATGGAGAACAGCCGAACCGCGCCGGCGCGGGGGTGATCTTCGGTGCTCATGAGCCATCACCGTACGCGATTACGGATTGCTCCGGGGCACCCGTGAGTGGCGATGCGGGTGATAGGTCACATCGCCACTCACGGGTTATGCACACCCGTGCGGGCGTTAGCCTGGTGTCCGTGGCCCTCACGCTGACCGGGGTCAACCGGTATCCGATCAAATCCTGTCGTGGCCATTCGGTTGCGCGGGCCGTGGTCGAGCCGTGGGGCCTGGCCGGTGACCGGCGGTGGATGCTTGTGGACGCCGAGGGTCTGGTGGTGACGGCGCGCCAGCACCCGCGGTTGGTGCTGGTCACCCCGGAGCCCGACGTAGGCGGGCTGCTGGTGCGGGCGCCGGATGCCGGTCCGCTGCTGGTGGGCACACCGGACGGGGCCGCGCTCACCGGCGTCCGGGTCTTCGCCAGTGAGTTGGTTGCCGCACCCGCCTCCGATGAGGCGCACGCCTGGTTCAGCGAGGTGCTCGGCACACCGGTCCGGCTGGTGTACCTGGATGACCCCACCCGGCGCCGGCCGAACCCCGCCTACAGCCGGGAGGCGGATCGGGTGTCCTTCGCGGACGGCTATCCGCTGCTGCTGGCCACCGAGGAGTCCCTGGCCGCGCTGAACGATCTGATCGCCGCGGGACCGCGCGCCCAGGAGGGGCCGGTGTCGATGACGCGGTTTCGGCCCAACCTGGTCGTCGCGGGCGCACCGGCCTGGGCCGAGGACGGCTGGCGGGTGCTGCGCATCGGTGCCGTGCGCTTCCGGGCAGTGAAGGCCTGTGATCGCTGCGTGTTCACCACGATCGACCCCGACACCGCGAGCCGGGGCAAGGAACCGCTCACCACGCTCGCCCGCTGCCGGCGGTGGGATGGCAAGACGTGGTTCGCGATCAACCTCATCCCCGATTCCGCCGGCGCGGCCCTGCACCTCGGCGACCAGGTCGAGATCCTGGAGCAGGTGCGGACCACCGAGCCGCTGCGCTAGATGCCTTTTTCTTGCGCTGTCCGATAAAGTCAGATGGCCGGTGCCGTGTTACCTGCTCAGCATGGGTCCGCCAGCGGCGCTCAGCTGTAGTGGTAGCGGGCTTGGAGGATGACGATGTCGTCGCCGTCGACGAGGTAGACCAGCCGGTGTTCCTCGCTGATGCGCCGTGACCAGCAGCCGGCGAAGGCGTGGCGGAGCGGCTCGGGTTTGCCGATGCCTTCGAATGGATCGCGGAGCACGTCGTCGATGAGCCGATTGATTCGCTTGAGGGTGGTTCGATCAGCCGCGAGCCAGTGTGTGTAGTCCTGCCACGCATGCGGGGTGAAGACGAGTCTCATCGCTCAAGCGAGTGCTCTTGGTACTCGCCGCCGTGCGCCTGCGCGAGGCTTTCCAGCAACCGCCGGGCATTGGCTGGTGACCGCAGCAGGTGCGCGGTTTCCTCCAAGGCCGCGTAGTCCTCTTGAGAGATCAACACGGCGTTGCCGTGACGGGACATGATCTCCACTGGCGCTCGGTCGTTGTTGACCTGCGCGAGCAGGGGGAACAGGTTCTTGCGGGCTTCAGATGCTGTGATGGCCATGATTCCTCCAAGTGGTACTTCATATGGTACCACCAGACCAAACCTGAGCCGCCCACCACCACCCCACCGGCGAACGCCGCCACCTGTTCTGGTGAGTCGCGATGAGCCGCCAGGTGATCCTGGTGCTGGGCACCCGCCCCGAGCTGATCACACTCGCCCCGATCATCGGCGTCCCCGTCGTCCTGCCCCGCATCCCCGCACCTCGCGACGCATCGACGAGTTCGGCCTGCTCCACCGCCTGGCGCCGCTGCGGGTCACCGAACTTCTCGACTACCAGACTTCCTCGCCCTGGCGCATTCCGCAACCCTGCTCATCAGTGACTCCGGCGGGGTGCAAGAGGAAGCCAGCGTCGTCAAAACACCCGGCACTTTTCAGCGAGCCGCGTTCCGGGGACTGGATGCGGTAATTTACCGTCATGAGCTCGCCTGGGCGGTCGGCGTCGCGGCGGTTGGTCACGTCCGGGTCACCGTTTGAGAAGACCGCGGTCGCCGAGCGGGCGTTGGTGACCGAGTTCGCCGACCACCTGCCCGAGGGCCTCGGCGCGCGGGTCGGCGAGCGCGGCGCGGCGCTGTCGGGCGGCCAGCGTCAGCGCATCGCGCTGGCCAGGGTGTTGCTGCGCGAGGCCCCTGTGCTGGTGCTCGACGAGGCCGTCTCGAACGTCGACGCGGAAGGCGAGACCCACCTGCGGCGGACCCTGGACTCTGCCCGACAAGGACAATGGGCCCGGGCTGGACGAACGACTCTGGTGATCGCGCACCGGCTCTCCACGATCCGCACTGCCGACCGGGTCGTCGTGCTCGAGGGCGGCCGGGTGGTCCAAGAGGGACGGCACGAGCCGCTGGCCGCCACCGACGGCCCGTATCGCCAACTCCTCGCCAGCCAGGTCGACCTGCTCGGCGATCGACACTGAATGGCGCCAAAAGTCACAGAGTGCTCTCGCGTTGTCGGCCTTCGCGTTGCCGGCATGTTCCGGGCGAATGGTCCCAGCAAGTACATGCGGAATGTCTAGTGTTCGACACGCTCGTCGCGGTCACCGCGGCTGGCTGGATCGCAGCTCCTCATACCGGGCGCGCCCCGCGTCGGCTGCAGTGCGCTGGGATAGCGGACGAGCAACTCCACCTGATCGTCAACGAGAACCCGGCTCGGTTCTTTCGCGACGCCCTCGGTGGGCCCTGAATTCCCCTTGGCCCGAGAACGTACCACCAGCGCACCCGCTGAGCCTTGCGTTCCGCACGACCAGTGGGGTCGACCACTGAAGCCGGAAGGGCGTGATCGCCGGCGTGCGGCTTTGTGAGCGGAAGAACGCCCGGCCTCACAGGCCGAGATACCGAGCGACGGCGTGCTCGACTTCGGCGAGCTCGTCGTGTTCGAGGTAGTGCACCGGGTCACCGATGATGTAGTCCGTGTCAATGTTGCGGATCTGGTCGATGAGAAATCTGGGCTGCTGTCCGTTGATCTCCATTGATGGGCGGAAGACGGCGGGCAGCGCAGTCGTTGAGGTGGGGACGATCGTGACGACACTCCATGGCATGGAACTCGGGCTCAGCACCAGGCCAAGGCGCCGGCCGCGCTGCTCGTGGCCACGCTTCGCGTCACCCAGATCCACTCGGTAGACCGCGCCACGAATCACCACGCATCAGCCTCACCTGTCAAGTCCTCCCTCGCGAGGCGCTCAGCGTCGGATCGGGCGTGGGCGAGCCATACTTCGCGCTCGAGCAGCCGCAGTGCGCGGCGGATCACGTCACTGGTGCGCTCGTCAGGGCGCATCGCAGTCTTGATGATCCGCTCGTCCTCGTCGGTAGGCCGGAAGCCGATCGTGGTCGCCATGGCCCAAAGAGTATCACCTGCGTTTGACAGGTGTCACGCAACTGTAGAACGCCGTCACCAAAGCGCCCGACCCGACGCAAGCCCGTTGTGACGACCGGGAAGCCATCCTCGCTCTGGGCCGGCATGCGGGTGACCAGGACTGGCTGGCGGCCGGCATCTCTTGGCCATGACGCGTGGACTGCGGCTGACGCAGCGGTGGCGAAGGTGGCTGGCGGATGCGCCGCGCACCAACGCGATCGACACTGAATATCACTGAAAGTCACAGAATTCCCTCGAAAATCTCTTGCAATAGCCACTTGATCGTGTCTAATATCACTCGATCGTGTTGGTGCTCAGCTTAGGGCGCCGGTCCGCCTACCTATGACAGGACTCCGCACAGATGAGCCAGTTCGCTGTGGTTGCTCGGCCGGTCTCTCGTCGTCAGGTCGTGACGGGTGCCGGTGTTCTCGCGTTGTCGGCGTGCTCCGGGCAGCGGGGGGCCTCCGGTGGCGCGCGCCAGCCGACCGGGACGCCGCGGCGCGGTGGGACGCTGACGTTCGCGGCCAACGCCTCGACTGCGACGGAGAAGCTCGATCCGCAAAAGGCGGATGGTCCCAGCAAGTACGTGCGGAATGTCTCGGTGTTCGACAGACACGCTCGTCGCGGTCACCGCGGATGGCTGGAAAATTCAACCGCGGCTGGCCGAGTCATGGGAGCCGAGCGCGGACCTGATGTCGTGACGTTTCGTCCTGCGCAAGGGTGTGACTTTTACGACCTGCGCCATGCCTACCTCTCCGCCTGATCTGGTCACAGCACCGGGCTCGCCCGCGACCACGCCGGCGCGGCGCACGATCTGGAAGGCGGTGCTTCGGCAGCCGGCGGCGGCGCTGCTGAGCGTGTTCGCGGTCTCGGTGGTGACGTTCCTGGCCACGAACATCACGTCCCCTCGGGACGTCGCGCGTGGCGTACTCGGCCGCGACGCCACCGCCGGGCAGATCACCGCGTTCGTTGCGGCGCACGACCTGGCCGCGCCGGTGCCGGTGCGCTACGTGAGGTGGCTCGGGGACTTCGTGCGGGGTGACTGGGGGACGTCGGTGGTCACTGACCGGCCGATCCAGCCGGAGCTGGTGGCCCGGCTCAGCCGGACGGTCCTGCTGGCGGGGGTGTCGTTCCTGGTTGTCGTGCCCGTGAGCATCGCGTTGGGTGGCTACCTCGCCGCGCGCTGGGGCAGCCGGCTCGACGTCGCCGTGACCAGCGGGCTCATGACGCTGGGCGCGTCGCCCGAGTTCGTGGTCGGGGTGGGCGCGATCCTGGTGTTCTCGGTCCTGCTCGGTGTCCTGCCACCGGAGAGCGGCACGGCGATCGCCTTCGGCACACCGGTGGCGATCGCCCAGGCATACCTCCTGCCGGCGCTCACGCTGGCGCTCGTCGCGGCGCCGTTCCTGACGCGGCGACCCGCGCCTGCGCCCGAGAGGGCCTGACCGCGGCGCACACCCGCGCGGCGACCCTGCGCGGGCTTCCCCGCCGCACCGTCGTCTGGGACTACGGGATGCGCGCCGCCGCGGTGCCGATCGTCAGCGCGACCGGACTCACCCTGATCGACCTGCTGGGTGGCACGATCATCGTGGAGACCTGTTCGGCTTCCCCGGGCTCGGTCAGGCCCTGGTGAGCGCGGTGGGAACCGGGGACACGGTCGCCGTCCAGGCGATCGCGGTGGTGACCGCCGCGCTGTTCGTCGCGGTCTCCCTGCTGACAGACCTGCTCACGACCCTGTTCAACCCGAAGTCGCGGGGCGCCACGTGATGTGGCGCACGATCCTTGGCAGCCGGGAAGGACGGATCGGCGTCCCCCTCGGCGCCGTCATGATCCTGGTTGTCGCGGTGGGCCGGTTCGTGGCCCCGTACCCCCCGGACAAGATCGGTCTCGCGATCCCCGGGTCGGCGCCGTCCCGGGAGCACCCGCTGGGCGTGGACGGTCTCGGTCGTGACGTGTTGAGCCGGTTGCTGACCGGCGGCACCTCGGTGCTGGTGACACCGCTGACCGCGGTGTCGGTGTCGTTCATACTGGTCGCTGAGGCCATCACTCGCCATGTCGTGCGCGATGCCGGAGAAGGCCAACCGATCCCGTGACCGACGCTGCCCTCGAGGCGGACAGGGTCTCGGTCGCCTACCGCCGCCCCGACGGATCGCTGGCGACGGTCGTCTCCCACGTGAGCTTGAGCCTGGCGCCCGGCCAGATCCTCGGGCTCGTCGGTGAGTCCGGCTGCGGGAAGTCCTCCCTCGCGCTGGCCTGTATGGGTGCCATACCCGACGGCGGTGTCATCACCAGCGGAAGCGTTACCGTCGAGGGTCTCGACCTGCTGACCGCGCCGCCGCAGACCCTGCGCGCGCTGTGGGGACGCCACCTCGCCCACGTCCCGCAGAACCCCGCCACCTCGCTGCACCCCGCGATGCGCATCGGCCGCCAGCTCGCCCAACCGATCACCACACACCTCGGTCTCACCGGCCGTCAGCTCCGGGACCGGGCGACCGAGCTGCTCGACCGGGTAGGCATCACCCATCCCCGGCAGGCCCTGCGGCGGTATCCGCACGAGTTCTCCGGCGGGCAGCAACAACGCATCGCGCTGGCGCTGGCCATCTCCTGCGACCCTCAGGTGCTGATCCTCGACGAGCCGACCACCGGGCTCGACGTCACCACCGAAGCGAAAATCGTCGCGCTGCTGACGGGCATCATCACCAACACCGGCGCCGCCGCGCTCTACATCAGCCACAACCTGGCGCTGGTCTCCACCGTGGCTGACCGGCTCCTGGTGATGTATGCCGGGAAGATCGTCGAGTCCGGCGCCACCCGGGACGTGGTGCACCATCCCCGTCACCCGTACACGCGGGCGCTGCTCGCGGCGCTGCCGAGCGCACACGAGCGCCGCGCAGCGTGGGCACTGCCGGCTGGGCCGCAACCCACGCCCATCCTCGAGCTGGTGGGCGTGTGGTACCAGTACCGCAGCCAGACCGAGCCTGCGGTGGCCGACCTGTCCCTCACCATCGCCCTCGGGGACACCGTGGCCGTCGTCGGGGAATCAGGCAGCGGCAAATCCACGCTGCTCCGAGCGATCGCGGGACTGCATCCGCCTCGGGCGGGCACTATACGATTCGCCGGACACGATCCCGCGCCCGCGGCCCGGCACCGGTCCCGCGGGGTGCGCGGCGAGCTCCAGCTCGTGTTCCAGAACCCCGATTCCTCGCTCAATCCCCGCCAGAGTGTCGGGGAGATCCTCAGCCGGCCGATCCGCCTGTTCCGAGGCGATGTCGCCCGCCGCGAGGAAGCTCACGCGGTGGTTGCGGCGCTCGATGCGGTCGGGCTCGCGGCCAGCACAGCCCGGCGCTACCCCGGCGAACTCTCGGGCGGGCAACGCCAGCGCGTCGCGGTCGCCCGAGCCTTCGCCGCCCGACCTGCCCTGCTGCTGTGCGACGAGGTGACCTCCGCGCTGGACGTGTCCATCCAAGCGACCATCCTCCAGCTGATCGCCGAGCTCGTCACGACGTTGCGCACCACCGTGGTGTTCGTCAGCCACGACCTCGCCGTCGTCCGCACGATCTGCCGGCGCGCCGTGGTGCTGCGTGCCGGACGAATCTGCGAGGACGGACCGACCGGCGAGCTCTTCACCGCGCCACGCCACCCGTACACGCGAGAACTCATCGCGGCCATTCCCATACTGTCCGCTGAGATACCACCAGACAGGGATCTTCCCGCATAGCGGCAGCGCAGCTGGCCCGTGACGGTCTCCCGGGTCGGAAGGCCGCTGGACGCGAGGTGTATTATTGCATAATACTTGCAAGAGATAGCTTCTTTGCGTCCGCTGGAGGCCTGATGAGTTCGCCGTCCCCCATGTCCTCCGACGCCGAAGGCGAGACCGGCGTCCACAACTATGTGACCAAGACCAGGGCCGTCTACCACAAGTACGTTCGGCCGGCTGCGTCTCGCGCAGCGGGTGCCTACCAGCAACACGTGCGGCCGGCCGCAGCCCGTGCGGCGGCGGAGTTGTCAGCGGTCGCGTATCGCAAGTACGTGGAGCGGCCGGCTGCGGCTCAGGCGGCGAAGTTGTCGGATGCTGAGCGGGCGGCGAATGCTGAGCGGGCGGCGGCTGCGGCGGCGGAGTCGGCGGCTGCATACCGGAAGTACGTGGAAAAGCCGGCTGCGGCGCGGGTGGTGGAGCTGCCGGACGCCGAGCGAGCGGTCGCGCCCACCGAGCGGGACGACGCTTCCCCAGCTGGGTGGTCACAAGCTGTGGAATGACGTCGCGGTCCGCGTCCGGCTGCGCTCGGGTTCTTCAGATGGGCCACGTCCCCGCCGACCGCGATTCTTGAGATGTGGCGGCAGCACTCATGCCGTCCAGCGATAAGATCTCTCAACCTCTGGCGTGACGCGCCCGCGCATGGCGTTCGAGAACTGATGCAGCTCGATGCTGGTTGCCACTAGATGGCATCTACCATAAATTCACTCTTTAGTGGGTTATGGTAGAAAATTTATGTCACTTTTAGTGACATAAATTTCATCTTAAGGCAAGACCGGAGGATTTTCGGGTGATCTCAGTGGTAAAATGTCACGAATCGTACTTGTGCCGTGCCGGGGCCGCGTTGGTCGCGTTCGGTCTCGCCGCGAGTCTGGTTGCCTGCGCGAGCGGCAGCAGCGGATCGACGAGCCCCCCGACGGGCACCCCCGCGACAAACACTCCCGCGTCGAGCGGTGGGCCGATCTCGGTCACCGACTTCTCCAACGCCACGGTGACGGTCCAGCACCCCGTCAGCCGGGTCGCCTGCGTCACGTCGACCTGCGTCGGCATGGTGAAGGAGCTGGGCTCGAGCCCGTGGCTGTGAGCAGCGATGGCAAGGACTTGGCCTCGAATCCACTGATCTTCGGACCGGACAAGGCCACGTCGTTCGCCGTGATCCGCGGCAGCTTCTCGGCGCCGAATGTCGAGGACATCATCGCCGCGAAGCCCGAGCTGGCCATCGGCAACGTGCGAACTCACTCGAAGATCCGCGACGCTATCGCCTCAGTGGCACCGATGTACCTGATCGCTACGGCTGCCTACCCCGACACGTTCCGGCAGCTCACAGACCTGGGCAAGCTGACCGGCCGCGAGGCGCAGGCCGCCGCGGCGATCCAGCGCTTCAAAGACAAGATCACTGCGGTTAAAGTCAGGTCGCCGGGCAATCTGGTCGCCCTGCTGGTCTACGGCGAGCCCGGCTCTCCCGGCGGATTCGCGATCAACACGGACAACTCGACGGCCGGCTCGGTGGTCGCGGAGATCACGAAATACCCCTGGAAGGTCCCGCCCGGCGTGCAGGACAACGGTCCGGGCGCCTACCTGTACTCCCTGGAACAGGTGCTGACCGTCGATCCCGACGTCATCATCTACGAGCAGTTCGGCAGCGACGACAAGCTCGCCGACAAGGTGGTGAACAACCCGGTCTACCGGCAGCTGAAGGCCGTGAAGAACCACCGCCTCCTGACCATCGACGCAACGTATCCCGAGACCGCGCAGGACACCCTGGGTATGGAGATCTTCCTCGACCAGGTCGCGCCGCTGCTCTACCCCAGCGTCTTCCCTAGCGCTCAGCGGTGAGTCCGTACAGCGGCCCTGGCGGGGTGGCCGTACAGGACCGCCGCCGGGCGGCGAGCGCGTTCCCGGCCAGACGCGCTCGCCTTGCCGTGGCGCTGGCAGCGCTGGCCATCGCGCTGGCCGCCATCGCGCTGGAGAGCCTGCGCCGCGGCGCGCCGGCTCTCACACCGGACCAGCTGGCAGTGGTGCTCCACGGGGGCGGAAGCGATCTGGCGAAGGTGGTTGTGCTCCAGCTGCGCCTGCCCAGGCTGGTGTTGGCCATCCTGGCGGGGGCGTGTCTGGCGGTCGCGGGCGCGCTGCTGCAGGACACCCTGCGCAACCCGCTAGCCGGTCCTGAACTGCTCGGGGTCTCCTCCGGCGCGGGTCTCGTGGTGACCATCACCCTGGTCCTCCACCTGCACCCACCCCCGGCGCTGCTCCCGCCGCTTGGCCTGGCCGGCGGGCTCGCCGCCGGCGGCTTCGTGATCGGGTTGACCCTGCGACAGCACGACCCGGTGCGGACCGTGCTGCTGCCCGCCGCGGACCTGATCGCCCGACTGCTCTTCTTTCCCGCTGAGCTTCCGGTCGGGATCTGGCTCACGGTGTTGGGCGCGCCGATCTTCTTGGTGCTCTTCGGGCGACAACTCAGGACAGCTCGCCGATGACGGCCCCACCGCTTACGCGCCCGCTGGCAGGCACCGCACTGCCGCCCGATCCCCGGCTGCGCCGGTGGCGCGTGGCAGCGTTGGCTTGCGCCCTCAGCATCCCGGTGCTGCTCGTGCTCGGCGTCGGCGTCGGCAGCATCCCGTTTGCGCCCTCGGAGGTGGTGGCGGCGCTGATCCACCATTCGGCGGACCCGGTGGTGACGGCGATCGTGGGGCAGCTGCGGCTGCCCCGGGCGCTCATTGCCATGACGGCCGGCGCGATGCTCGGGCTGGCCGGCGCGATGCTCCAGACGGTGCTGATCAACCCACTGGTCGAGCCCACCCTCATCGGCATCAGCCCCGGCGCGGTGCTCGGCCTCGTGCTGTGGGGAGTCTTCGGTCCCCACACGGCCCAGGGCGGTCCCGGCCTGCCGCTGGTGGCCATCGCCGGCGGGGTCGTGGCCGGCGGCATCGTCTACCTCCTGGGTGGCGCCGGACGCGGCGCGGACGCGACCAGGCTCGTGCTGACTGGCGTCCTGGTGGGCGCCCTGTTCGAAGCGATCACCGCACTGCTCCTGCTCACCCACACCCGCGAGTTCGGCACCATCTTGTTGTTCACCGTCGGCTCTCTGGAGGCCCGCACCTGGTCAGACTGGAGCGTCGTCTGGCCATGGGCAATCCTCGGGATCACCCGCCGGCCTGGCGTCGAGCCGGTACGCGAACGCGCTGCAGCTCGGCGTTATGGTCGCGACCGGCCTCGGCGTACCGGTTCGGCGTTGCCACTCGGTGCTGCTGCTCATCGGCGTGGTCCTGACCGCGGGTGCGGTCTCGGTGGTGGGCGCGCTGAGCTTCCTCGGTCTGGTCGCCCCGCACCTCGCCCGCCTGGCCACCGGCTCGGATGCCCGGCGGCTCTTCCCGCTCAGCACCCTGGTCGGCTCCGCGTTGCTGCTGGGCGCTGATGTTGTCGCCCGCGTGGTGACCACCCCGGCGGTCCCGGTCGGCACCGTGGTCGCCGTCATCGGCGCGCCGATGCTCGCCTGGCTGCTGACCCGGCGCCTGACATCCGCGCAGCTATGACTGGCAAGGAGCTGCGCGCAGCGGAGCTGGCCGTCCGATACCGGACGGAGCGGATCCTGGATGGCCTCAACTTGGCCTTTGTCCCGGGGAGTGTCACGGCGATCGTGGGGCCCAATGGCTCCGGCAAATCAACTCTGGTCAAGGCGCTGGCTAGGCTACTCACGCCGGATGGCGGAGCGGTCTTACTCGATGGCTTGGCGCTGCACGGCATGTCGCCTAGATCGGTGGCCCGTGAACTGGCCGTGCTGCCCCAGGCGCCGACCGCCCCGGACATCCTCACCGTGTACGAACTCGTCGAGCAGGGCCGCTTCCCGCACACCGGCGGGCTGCGCCGGCTCGGCCAGGTCG